>CAZXTZ010000078.1:0-12551 GCA_964643645.1 uncultured Geobacteraceae bacterium | reverse complement strand
AAATTATTACAGGTACTGGAGTTGGAGTATCGGTTGGTGTTGGTGTTGGTGTTGGGGGCGCGGGAGGAGCTCCCGATGAGACGAAAGGTGTTGTTCATAAACAAAAACCTCCTGTTAACAGATTGATTCAGAACATAAAAACGCCGCAAAAAATATTTGGGGGACATGTATCAAGTACATGTCCCCCAAATAAAATGCGGCGTTATAAGATATTTTGATAAAAGACGTACTACGCCATTATGTGCTGTGCTGTGCTGTGCTGTGCTGTGCTGTGCTGTGCTGTGCTGTGCTGTGCTGTTGCATTAAGTTAAACTCTTTTACAGGTGGGCTATTTAGGTCAAAAATTTGTATACACCATCCTGAATGGTGTCAAGAAGAAAATTGTCTGTTTCCAGATAAAACAAAGAAAAGGGGAGGAGCAAGCTGCCAGTCACTTTTCAGCTCCATCAGGAGGTGAAATACGGTACTGAATAAGCTTGCGATGAAACGTTGTCCGCTCCATGGCAATCTCTCTTGCGGTTGCATCGAGATCCCAGTTGTTTTCTTCAAGGTTTTTCAAAATAAAATCCTTCTCAAACTGCTCTCTTGCAGTTTTGAAGGCAATCTTTCCAACTTCAGGCTCAGGCTTTGGGTTTGTTGTTTCTGGTTCATATCCTATGAACTGCGGCAGGTCTTCCGCTGTTATTACAGGCCCTGCCGCCATTATAAGAACACGTTCCACAACATTTTTAAGCTCTATCGCATTGCCATGCCACTGGTATTCCTGAAAAAGTGATATTGCGCTTTCATCAAAGCGCTTGGTCTCCCATCCCTCATTCTTGTGAAAGTAGTTAACAAAATGTCGTACCAGGAACGGAATATCCTCGCGACGTTCTCGCAATGGGGGCATAAATAATGGCACCACGTTTATCATCTGGTAAAGGTCATCCCTGAACTTCCCTGCTGCAACAAGCTCAGACAAAGAAACCGATGTGGCACATATAACCCTTAAATCCACCCATACCGGTTTTACGCCGCCAAGCCTTTCAAAACAACGTTCCTTAAGAATCCGAACAAGCTCACCCTGTACCTTTAAAGGCAGCTCATGAACATCGTCCAGAAAAATGGTTCCAGCATCTGCAAGATCGAATTTCCCCCTTTTCTTGTGAGATGCCCCCTGAAAAGCCCCCTTCTCATAACCAAGCAGCTCTGAAGCAAGAAGTTCCTCAGGGATTGCAGAACAGTTAACCCCTACGAATGCCTTTTCCATTCTCAGGCTGTAATGATGTATGGAACGGGCCACAAGCTCTTTTCCTACACCATTTTCACCTGTAATCAATACAGGGGTTGTTGTTGGTGCAACCCTTTGTACCTGTGAACGTATTTTTTCAATTACTCCAGATTTTCCAACAAGTTCGTGT
This sequence comes from uncultured Geobacteraceae bacterium, assembly GCA_964643645.1. Classification (GTDB taxonomy): domain Bacteria; phylum Desulfobacterota; class Desulfuromonadia; order Geobacterales; family Pseudopelobacteraceae; genus Trichlorobacter. The sequence goes on along the minus strand of CAZXTZ010000078.1, from coordinate 11,151 downwards.
TGAACGCTTGATGCCCTGCGCAGCGACTCGTTTTCTCTTCGCAGTTCTCTGAAATTAATGGCGTTGGCAACTGTGATGAGAACCTTGTCCAGAGAGAATGGCTTTTCAATAAAATCAAACGCGCCAAGTTTTGTGGCCCGTACAGCGGTTTCAATGGTTCCGTGACCGGACATCATTACAACCGTAAGGTCAGAGCTGATATTTTTCAGACGCTCAAGCGTCTGCAGACCGTCCAGACCTGGCATCCAGATGTCAAGCAGGACAAGGTCAGGAACTTCTTCCCGGGCGACATCAAGGGCATCGGCCCCGTTTGATGCTTCAACAACCTGGTATCCTTCATCTTCCAATATGCCGGAAAGAGAACGTCTGATATCTGGTTCATCATCAACAAGCAACACAAGTTTAGACATATTTATACCCCCACAAAAACAGTTTGAATTTATCAGGATGCTGGCAGTTCAATTACAAAACAAACTCCGGTTGGCTTGTTGTCTCGCACCCGCAAATAACCATTATGATCTGATATCACACTGTTGGCAATGGCCAAACCAAGTCCGGTTCCATGCTTTTTTGTAGAAAAATACGGCTCAAAAAGCCTCGCTTTTACCTCAGGTGTTATACCTGGCCCATTGTCTGCAACTGAACATGAAACCATCTTCAGCTCAGTGTCATAACTGGTAGCTATGGCAACATCGCCCTTTCCATCCATTGCCGCCACTGCATTCTCAAGAAGATTAATCAAAACACGCTTTATCTGATCCCTGTCAATTTTCACCAGTGGCAGGTCAATATCGGCCATGAAGCTGAATTGAACATCGCGGTGAGCCTCCTGATACAGAGTAAGCGTCTCCTTGACAAGAGCATTAAGATCGTTCTGCACAGGCTGTACAGCAGGCATCCTTGCAAAGTTCGAAAACTCATTTACCAGAATTTTAAGTTCATCAACAGACTTGCTTATCATAGCGGTGCATTCATCAAACACTGTGCCATCATGCTCATCGTTAAAACGCTCCAGATATCTTTTTCTAAGGCGCTGGGCAGAGAGCTGAATGGGTGTAAGCGGGTTTTTGATTTCATGGGCAATTCTGCGGGCAACCTCCCGCCAGGCTGCCATCCTCTGCCCCTTCATCATCTGGGTCAGGTCATCAAGCACCAGAACGGAACCGAGGAAATCTCCCGCTTCATCTCTAAGTATTGTAAGGCTCATCTGCAGGACTCTCCGGTCACCCCTTATGTCCAGTGTTATCTGACGGGATACGGAATCCTGCCTGGAAATAGCCATATCAGCCAGAGACTCTTTGACAATATCAAGATGTGCATCCCTTAGAACATCCCTGAAATGCCGGCCCATTACCTGAGATGTGTTGATTTTCAGGAGACGTTCGGCTGACTTGTTAATGGTTGTTACCGCCCCCTCCTTGTCAACTGAAATAACCCCGGCAGCAACGTTTTTAAGAACAATCTCCATATAACGTCTGCGGGCTTCTATCTCCTGGTTGATTTTTGTAAGCTCTTCGTTGGAAGCGTTAATCGCCTGCTGCTTTGAGGCAAGGTCATGAGTCATCAGGTTGAAAGAACGTACCAGCATCCCTATCTCGTCAGTACCCTCTGCATTGATTTTTACGTTAAGATTACCACCTGCTACCGCCCGTGTTCCTTCAACCAGCTCCTGTATGGGCCTTGTCATGCTGTTTGCAAGGTAAATACCTATCCAGAAGGCAAGAAATACAATTACAGAGGCGATAAGGAACAGAGTAAGCACATAGCCTGTCGTTATGGGGCTCCTCATAACCTTCAGGCGCCTGAATTCCTGATAAGAGGCTGATATTTGCTGCATCTTGTTTACAAGTGAACTATGGACGTAGTAGTTGACAACAACTACACCGACTACATCACGGTTGTTATAGGTAGAATAGATAGGAACAATTCCTCGTATCAGGTCAGCCTTGCCAATGGAGTTAACCTTGGTCAGTTCTCGCCCGGCAAGTGCCTGCTTTATATCCTCCGAGTTTGCGCTTGTGTTCTCTCCCTGAGGAAGTTCCGGGTTGGAAGCCCTTACAAGCTCTTCTCTCTGAGATGAAAAAACCTCCACAATTCCAAGATTATACTCTTTCTGCTTCTCTCTGATAAACTCCCTCATCCTGGGAAGGTTGTCTTCATTAAGCAGCCTGTCCCTCTTTATAACTTCACTTAGATGACGGGAGTAAAAAAGAGCATTGCTTGCTGAAGCTTTATAGTATGTCTGGGCGACTTCAAGAGATTCATTAAGAGAAGTCTCAACTTGAACATTGAACCAGTTCTGAACGCTATTGGAAATAAAGCTGGCAGAAGCGAAAAAAAGAAGCATGGTAGGCACGAGGGAGAGGCCTACAAAGGATATTACAAGACGGGTGCGCAATCTTGTGGCAAAGGGGTTTGAACGACTCTCAACCAGAAGCTTAACAACATTACGACTGATAAGGTAGACAAGAAGAACTACCAACAGAATGATTATATTAATCATCCCGAATATGACAACGTTACTGGAAAGAGGTGCGCTTGAACTGAGTTGTGTAAGACGAATTTCAACTACGGTAAGCAAAACTATCAGCAAAATGGCAAGAAGGATTATTGCAGCTTCTCTGATACGTTTCTTTTTTTCAGTTCCGGACAACTGCATTTGAAGCCCTTTCAACTGCATAAATTTGGCTTGAAAGATTATCATAACAAGTTGGTATTGCAAACCTGAAAGCGGCTGATATACTTCCAAGGAAACAGGTACAGACTGGAAAGCAAGGTGATCCATGAAAATAAAAAGCAACGAACGGATAGATAATACTCGAAAAAACAACCTGCCATCTTCATCATCAAAATCCGGAAGGACAGGGCTTTTTTCCTTGTTTTCAAGTGAACTCAAGACAAAAAAACTCGAAATAGAAGGATATGACCTTGATATAAATGATTTGAGGGTGGAAATTGATAAAGCAGGAACCATGCTGGAAAATGAACCGACATTGCCAAACTTCAAGAAATTCAGAGAAGTTCTTGGAAAGCTGGCAAAAAAAGTCTCATCTGAAGCGTACAGACTGGAAAAAGTAGGAGGGACTCCGATGAATCCAAGATATTATGAGATAATTACGGTCATAGACAGGGAGGCTGACAAACTCTACCAGCTTGTGATTAAGGAGCAGAAAGACAGAATGGCTATAACTAACTCTGTTATAGGTATTAAAGGACTAGTTGTTGACCTGATTTCATAAAATCTGATTTCTGTAATAGACTGGAGAAACAGAAAGCACCCCTATAATTGAAACAGGGGTGCTGTTGTAGTTAAAACAAAATCTATGCTGCTTTTTGAGTAATATCTTCCTCGACAAGCTCAATAACAGAAAGCTGTGCAGCATCACCAAGACGCTGTCCCAGCTTGATTATCCGGGTATAGCCTCCATTACGATCCTTGTAGCGAGGCGCAATTGTCGAAAATAACTTGGTAACAACAGCCTTTTCACGGATATAGGAAGAAGCCAGACGGATCGCATGTAGATCACCGCGCTTGCCCAAAGTAATCATCTTTTCAGCAACTGAACGTATCTCTTTAGCCTTAGAGTCCGTAGTTACAACACGCTCATGGTTAAGGAGTGAGGTGACCATATTTCTAAACATTGCAATCCTGTGGCTTGTGGTTCGACCAAGTCTTCTGCCTGCCTTGTTATGACGCATTGCTTATTCCTTTCTACTTTTGTTACAAACTATATTGAGACTATCTTATTCTTCTTCTTTCTGCTCGCCGCGAAGTCTCTTGGTTACTTCAGGATCAGGGAAATTATCTAACCTCATCCCGAACGTAAGCCCCATGTCAGTAAGAATATCCTTGATTTCATTGAGAGACTTACGCCCAAAATTCTGAGTCTTCAACATTTCAGCCTCAGTCTTGGAAACAAGCTCTCCAATGAGCTTTATTCCAGCATTCTTAAGACAATTGGCTGAGCGCACAGAAAGCTCAAGTTCTTCAACAGTACGGTAGAGATTTTCATTGATTCTATTGTCATCTTCTGGAGAATCCTCAAAAACCTGAGGCTCAAGATCTTCATCAAAATTTATAAATATAGTCAATTGCTCTTTAACGATCTTGGCAGCAAATGCAATAGCATCTTCAGGACGTACACTTCCGTCAGTCCATACCTCCAGAGTAAGTTTATCATAGTCTGTCATCTGACCAACACGAGCGTTTGAAACCACAAAGTTAACCTTTGTTATAGGTGAGAATATTGCATCTATCGGAATAGTTCCAACAGGTGCCTGCTCATCACGATTACGATCTGCAGAGACATAACCTTTACCCATCTTTACAAGAAGATCTATCTCAAGAACAGCATCTTTGCCACAAGTAGCAATATGGTGATCAGGATTCATGATCTCAACATTATGTGGAAGAATTATATCACTTGCCTTTATAATCCCCTCACCTTTATGAATAACACGTAGGGTAGCCTGTTCTGCCCCGTGAAGCCTCAGCCTGACCCCCTTAAGATTAAGGATTATATCTGTAACATCCTCGGTCACTCCGGGTATTGATGAAAATTCGTGCTGAACACCCTTTATTCTCAGTGAAGTTATGGCAGCACCCTGAAGTGAAGAAAGCAGCACCCTCCTAAGTGAATTGCCAAGAGTGGTACCGAAGCCACGTTCAAAAGGTTCGGCATAAAACTTGCCAAATGTACCTGTTGCAGTATCTTTCTCAACCTGTAGTTGTTTTGGTTTAATCAGTTCACGCCAGTTTTTGTACATTAAATTCCTCCCCTCAAGGGGTCATATATATATTAAAGAACTATATCCTGCAACGGGAATGAAGTCCGAATTATTTGGAATACAATTCAACTATCAACTGTTCCTGAATTGGAGTAACAATATCCTCACGAACGGGAAGAGCCTTTATTGATCCTTTAAAAGCATCACGTTCGAGCTCAAGCCACTGTGGAACCCCGCGACGTACTACAGCATCAAGGGCATCAGTTACAGCAACTACATTACGACTCTTCTCACGAAGCTCAATAACATCGCCAGCCTTAACCTGCATGGAAGGAATTGTTGCTTTTCTTCCGTTAAGAGTGAAATGGCCGTGCCTTACAAGTTGGCGAGACTCTGCCCTGGAAGAGGCAAAACCGAGACGGTAAGCAACATTATCCAAACGCCTCTCTAGAATAGAAAGAAGATTCTCACCTGTTACACCCTTCATGCGATCAGCACGGGCAAAATAGCTCCTGAACTGTTTTTCCAAAAGGCCGTATAAACGCTTAACCTTCTGCTTTTCACGGAGTTGAACACCGTAATCAGAAGTCTTTGTACGCCCCTGACCATGCTGGCCCGGAGGATAATTCCTGCGCTTGATTGCGCACTTGTCAGTGTAGCAGCGGTCTCCTTTAAGGAACAGCTCCATATTTTCTCTTCTGCACAAACGGCACGACGGTCCAGTATACCTAGCCAAGACAACCTCCTATTACAATTTCAGACATTATGCGAAAGTTTGAATATTAAACTCTTCTACGCTTTGGAGGACGACACCCGTTATGTGGTATTGGTGTGACGTCACGGATAAAACTTATTGCAAATCCAGTGGCCTGAAGTGCGCGCAATGCAGACTCACGGCCAGAGCCAGGACCCTTGACAAATACCTCAAGGTTACGCATGCCATGTTCCTGAGCCTTGCGAGCACAGTCCTCTGCAGCAACCTGAGCGGCAAACGGGGTGCTTTTTCTAGAGCCTTTAAAACCTTTGGCACCAGCTGTTGACCAGGCAACCACATTTCCAACTGGATCAGTTATAGTAATTATCGTATTGTTAAACGTCGCCTGAATATGAGCAACGCCATTAGTAATATTCTTTTTTTCTTTTTTCTTTCTTGCAACCTTCTTCGGGGCGGCCATACTTCCTCCAGAGACGTTCTTGATTAATTATTTCTTCTTGCCAGCAACAGTTCGGGCAGGTCCCTTACGTGTACGGGCATTGGTCTTGGTACGCTGTCCGTTAACCGGTAAACCTTTACGATGACGAAGCCCCCTGTAACATCCAAGATCCATAAGTCGCTTGATATTCATGGAGACTTCACGACGAAGGTCGCCTTCTACCTTGGCTGATTTGTCTATCTGCTCACGAAGCTTGGAAATTTCTGACTCTGTAAGCTTGTCAGTTCTAGTGTTGGCATCAATATTCGCTTCTGCCAGAATATTCTGTGCGGTTGTGCGGCCAATACCATATATATAGGTAAGGGCGATCTCGATCCGCTTGTTCTTTGGTAGGTCTATACCTGCAATACGTGCCACTGCTCGTCCTCCCGTTGATCAACCTTGACGTTGTGAATGTTTGGGAGTGTCACAGATAACCCGCACCACACCCTTCCTCTTGATAATCTTGCATTTATCACAAATCTTCTTAACTGATGCCCTGACTTTCATATTTCACCTTTCTGCTCGTTTCTGCTAAATACTGGTAAGTATTTCCGGACCATTTTCAGTTACAGCAACAGTATGCTCAAAGTGTGCAGAAAGTGAACCATCTGCTGTTACAGCTGTCCAGCCATCCTTTAGCACCTTAACTGAATGCTTTCCACGATTGACCATCGGCTCTATTGCCAGAACCATTCCTGGTTTGAGAGATATTCCCCTGCCAGCAATGCCATAATTTGGAACTTGGGGGTCTTCATGTAACTTCTTGCCTATTCCATGACCAACAAAATCTCTTACAACAGAATATCCGGAAGATTCTACATGAGTCTGAACAGCAGACGATATGTCATACAACCGTCCACCTGGCAATGCCCTGTCAATACCCTTATATAAAGATTCTTCTGTAGCCTTCATTAGAGAAATTGCTTCAGAAGCAACATTACCAACTGGAACCGTTATAGCTGCATCACCATAGAACTCATCAAAAAGTACGCCAAAATCTATACTAAGTATATCACCCTCTGAAAGGGGTTTATTATTTGGCATTCCATGTATAACCCTGTCATTGGGTGAACAACATAAAGCAAACGGAAAACCTGCATATCCCTTGAAAGCCGGTACTGCCTTACGTTTATCAGTCTCTTTTAAGGCCAGCTCTTCGAGATCAAAGGTAGTAACACCAGGCTTTATATTTTCTTTGAGAAGGTGCAGTATCTCGGCAACTATCCTGCATGAAACTCTCATCCTTTCAATCTCTCTACGAGATTTAAGGACTATCATTACTATTTTTCCAGCTCAGCAGATATCCGTTGCTGGACTTCAGCTATCTGGCCCATTCCAGGAATAGAACGAAGAAGAGATAATTCTTCATAATACTTTTTTAAAGGTGCTGTCTGGGCATCATAAACATTAAGCCTGTTACGAACAGTATCTTCCTTATCGTCTTCACGTTGAACGAGGGGTGCAGAGCAGAGATCGCATATACCTTCTTTAGCAGGCGCATCGTAAAGCAGATGATATCCCTTGGCACATGAAGAGCAGGAACAACGACCAGAAAGACGCTTTACTATCTCTTCATTTTCTACTTCAAGAGATATAACATGCTCAATTTTTTTACCCATTCGATCCAGTATAGTTGAAAGTGCATCAGCTTGCGGTATCGTTCTTGGAAAACCATCCAGAACGAATCCAAATCCACAGTCATGCTGGGCTAGCCTGTCTTCTACTATTCCTAAAACAATATCATCAGAGACAAGCCCACCTTGAACCATAATCTCATTGGCTTTAACACCAAGTGGTGTCTTGTTCTTCACAGCAGATCGTAGCATATCACCGGTTGATATCTGAGGTATCTTGTATTTCTCAACAAGAAACTGTGCCTGTGTTCCTTTACCCGCGCCCGGAGGCCCAAAAATAATCAGATTCATAAATACACCTATCGCCTGCCACGTATACGGACACCCTTAAGAAAACCTTCGTAGTTCCTTGTAATCAGATGGGATTCAATTTGTGCTACAGTATCCATACCTACACCAACGGCTATTAGTAATGAAGTTCCACCGAAGTAAAAAGGCAAATTCAGCTTAAAACCACCAATTAGTATGGATGGTAAAACACAGACAATTGAAATGTATATCGCCCCTGCAAAAGTAAGCTTTGTAAGAACAGAATCCATGTAGTCGGATGTTTCCTTACCAGGCCGTATACCTGGTATATAACCACCATGTTTCTTTATATTCTCTGCAACATCAACTGGGTTAAAAGTCACAGCCGTATAGAAATAACAGAAGAACACAATGAAGGCAACATAAAAGATATTATAAAGCCAGTGACCTGGTGTCAGCATCTTGGCAAACTGCTGAACAGCAGGCACTGATATAAAATTGGCTACGGTTGCTGGAAACATAATTATCGACGATGCAAAAATCGGAGGTATTACACCAGCCATATTCACCTTGAGAGGAAGATGGGATGTCTGCGGACTAAAGGTTTTGAGTCCTGTAATTCTTTTTGCATAATGTATCGGAAGACGTCTCTGGCCTCTCTCAACAAAAACAATGGCTGCAATGACAGCAGCCATGAGTACAAGAACAAAAATAACTGAAAATAAAGAGAGATTCCCGCTGTTTACAAGTTTTACTGTATTCCCCACAGCGCTTGGAATTCCAACTACAATGCCTGCAAATATTATCATTGAAATTCCATTACCAATACCTCTTTCAGTCATCTGCTCACCGAGCCACATGATGAATGCAGTTCCTGCAGTAAGTGTAATGATAGTCATGAGCCGGAAAGTCCATCCAGGTGAAGGGACAACAAGCTCTCCAGCAGGGCCTCGCATGCTTTCCAGTCCCACAGCAATACCAGACCCTTGAATTACACTAAGAAGAATAGTGCCGTAACGGGTATATTGAGTAATTTTTTTACGCCCTGCTTCACCTTCCTTTGAAAGCTTTTCAATTGCCGGAACTACAACTGTGAGCAACTGAAAAATGATTGAAGATGATATATACGGCATTATGCCCAACGCAAAAACAGACATGCGCTCCAAAGCTCCCCCTGAAAACATGTCAAAGAGACCAAGAAGCGTGCCCTGTGCCTGCTTAAAAAAATGTGAAAGAGCTACAGCGTCGATTCCTGGGGTTGGTATATGACAGCCAATCCTGTAGACAATAAGCATCCCTAGAGTAAAAAGAACCCTATTCTTGAGTTCAGGTATTTTGAAGATGTTCTGAAAAGCTTCTAGCACGCAGAGTTTTCCTGAATCTTGCCACCTGCAGCCTCAATCTTGGCTATAGCAGACTTGCTGAATTTGTCAGCCATTACTGTAATTGGCTTGGTTAAGTCCCCATTAGCAAGCACTTTGACTGGAAGTGATGACTTCTTCAGTAACCCTTTTGCATTCATCGCATCACGATCAACACTTGATCCAGCATCAAAACTGTCAAGCTGTCCAATATTTACAAGAACGTACTCTACACGATCCAAAGGTCTGAAGCCACGCTTAGGAAGGCGCCGTTGAAGCGGCATCTGACCACCTTCAAATCCTGGCTTAACACTGCCTCCTGAACGAGCCTTCTGACCTTTATGGCCCATAGTTGCGGTCTTGCCATGACCTGAACCTGTACCACGGCCTATTCTTTTTCTGTTTTTAGAAGATCCTAAAGCAGGACGAAGAGTATTGAGTTCCATAATAGTTATCCTTTAATTAACCTTGAGCATATGGCTTATCTTGCCCACCATGCCTCTTACTTCAGGTGTATCCTGTAGAGAGACAGTTTGATGCATCTTACGGAGGCCAAGTCCACGTACAACTGCACGCTGTTTGTCAGAAGCACCAATAACACTTCTTATCAATGTGATTTCGATTTTATTGCTCATGGTAGGTTCCTGTTCAGATATTCCTGATGATATAATTATTCTGTAATCCCGCGACGAGCAATAAGCTCTTCGGGGGTTTTTAACATTCTAAGACCTTCAAAGGCAGCCTTTACAACATTATGAGGGTTATTTGAGCCAAGACACTTTGAAAGTATATTGTTTATCCCTGCTGCCTCGAAAATTGCACGGGCTGCTCCACCAGCAATAACACCAGTACCGGGAGATGCTGGCTTCATAAGAATGCGGCCAGCTCCGAAACGTCCGATAATCTCATAAGGTATAGTCTGGCTCTTGTTTACAGGCACCTTGATAAGGTTCTTCTTGGCCTGCTCAACACCTTTGCGTATAGCCTCTGGGACTTCATTGGCCTTTCCTAGGCCATACCCGACATGGCCGCTTGCATCACCAACAACAACCAAAGCTGAAAAACTGAAACGACGGCCACCTTTTACAACCTTGGCAACACGACTGATATGTACGACCCTGTCAGTAAGGTTCAATTCGTTAGGATTAACCCTGCTCACTACCGACCTCCCAGATTGAGTAAAACGCTAGAAATCCAGACCAGCTTCACGCGCAGCTTCAGCTAACGCCTGTATGCGGCCATGGTAAAGGAACCCGTTACGATCAAAAACAACTGATTTGATATCTTTTAAAAGGGCAGCCTTTGCAATGGCTGAACCAACTGATGCGGCTGAACTCTTGTTGCCTGTATGAGTTCCTTCAACAGAAACCCCTTCAGACAAGGTAGAGGCAGCAGCAAGAGTTACACCCTTGGCATCATCTATCAGTTGAGCATAAATATGATTTGCACTTTTAAATACGTTTAAACGGGGGCGAGCAGCACTACCTGTTATTTTTTTCCTTACTCTAACCTGCCGCTTTAAACGTGTTATAGTTTTTTGAGATGTCTTTGCCACTGTATGCTCCTTACGTTACAGGAAACTATTTTTTACCAGTTTTACCAGCCTTGCGCAAAATTGTCTCTTTCGCGTACTTGATACCTTTACCTTTATAAGGTTCAGGTCCACGAAATGAACGGATTTTTGCAGCTGTCTGGCCAACAAGCTCCTTGTCAATACCTGAGACAGAAAGCTTCGTCATTTTTTCAACATCCACTGTTATCCCTATTGGTAAGGGATAAACAACTGGATGAGAATATCCTAGACTCAAATGCAACTCAGCACCTTTTACCTCTGCACGATACCCAACACCATTTATTTCAAGGTCTGTTTTATAGCCGGTTGTAACACCAATTACCATATTGTTAATCAAGGTGCGTGTAAGGCCATGAGCTGCACGGGACTTGATAGAGTCATCCGGGCGGTTAATTTGCATCCGTCCCTCA
>CAZXTZ010000077.1:7722-12559 GCA_964643645.1 uncultured Geobacteraceae bacterium | reverse complement strand
ACCGTGACGGTATTGCCGCATCACTTCGAGATTTTTACCATAATGCGGCCAGTAACTATTGCCACCCTGACGGGCCATGATTTGACCGCTTCCCGCCTGTGTGATACCCTGCCATGAATGGAACTTTTCAGCGAACGTACAATACTTACTGTCAGCCGCCTCACAACCCTCATAAAAGGCCTGCTTGAAGACAACTTCGAGCAGGTCTGGGTTGAGGGCGAGGTATCAAATCTCTCAAGGCCAGCATCTGGCCACATCTACTTTTCCCTTAAAGATAGCAATGCCACACTGCGCTGCGTAATGTTCAGAAACAGTGCAAGGTTCCTTAAGTTCCGCCTTCATGATGGGATGGCCTTTATTCTCAAGGGCCGCCTCTCTGTTTATGATCAGCGGGGGGAATACCAGCTGGTTTGCGAATATATGGAACCCCGTGGCGCCGGGGCGCTTCAGCTGGCATTTACCCAGCTTAAAGAAAGGCTTGCACTGGAGGGACTTTTTGATGAAGCCCGAAAACGTCCGATGCCTTTCATGCCTGAACGGGTGGCTGTTGTTACATCATTAACAGGCGCTGCCATTCATGATATTCTCAATGTTCTGGCCAGGCGTTCGGCCCCTGTGGCAATCCAGTTATATCCTGTGCGTGTACAGGGGGAGGGCTCGGCCCTGGAGATAGCAGAGGCTATTAATGACCTGAACCGGCTTGGAGAGGTTGATCTTATAATAACCGGTCGTGGCGGAGGCTCGCTGGAGGATCTTTGGGCGTTTAACGAAGAGGTGGTGGCGAGGGCTGTATATGGATCAGCCATACCTGTTATCTCGGCTGTTGGCCATGAAACCGACTGGACGATCTGTGATTTTGTGGCAGACATGAGGGCTCCAACCCCTTCTGCTGCTGCTGAGATGCTTACGGCTGCTGCATCGGAACTCAGACAGAAGGCAGACTCTCTTGCTGATCGTCTTGTTCAGGCCATAAACTCTTATCTTAAGCTCTATTCAGGAAAACTTGAGGGGTTAAACCGTTCTCTTCAAGACCCTGCCATAATGATGGGACATCTGGTACAACGGGTTGACGACCTTTCAGAACGTCTTGACATGGCTATCTCCAATCTGCTGCTAAGGCGTTCAGAACATGCAGGCCGTCTCCGGCAGAGGCTTGATTCATGCAGCCCGGCATTGAATATTATCTCATTGCGGCATCAGGTGCTGATGCTTGATCAGAAAGCAGAACATCTGATCAGCTCTTTTCTGGACCATCTTCTTCGGGAGTCCGGCGAACTGACGGCCCGACTGGATACCCTTTCCCCCCTTAAGACCCTTTCCCGTGGATATGCCGTTGCTGAATCCTTTCCCGACGGCAAGGTGCTTCGTGATCCATCCATGCTTGAAAAAGGAAGGCTTATCCGTTTGCGTCTCGAGAAAGGAAATCTCCTCTGCAGGGTTTTGCAGCAGGGGGAGCTTGCCGATGTCTGAGGAACGCAGAAGTATACTCAAGGCAGCCGGGATTCTTGGCTCAGCAACCATTCTATCCCGTATAATGGGGATGGTGCGGGATATGGTCACATCCTGGCTCTTCGGCGCAGGTATGGCTACGGATGCTTTTTTCGGCGCATTTCAGATCCCCAATATGCTCAGGCGCTTTTTTGCAGAGGGGGCGCTTACATCCGCCTTTGTGCCGATATTTTCAGAGACACTCGTACAGGAGGGAAAGGAAAGAGCCCGTGAACTCGCTAACTTGAGTTTTACCCTGCTCTTTATCGTAACTTCCCTGGTTACAATCATTGGAATACTCTTTTCACCGGTAATTGTGGGTATCATGTTTCCAGGCTATGCATCTGTTCCAGGCAAGTTCGATCTGACAGTCCTGCTTAACCGGGTGATGTTCCCATACCTCTTCTTCATATCACTTGTGGCCCTTGCAATGGGTATCCTGAATACAGTGCGTCACTACTTTACCCCGGCCATTTCGACGGTTTTTCTCAATATATCCATGATACTCTGCGCCCTTTTGCTCAGGCCGTTTTTTGACTACCCCATAACCGCCCTTGCAGTCGGTGTACTTGCAGGCGGTTTTATACAGCTTATAATGCAGATTCCTGTGCTGTGGAGGCTTGGATTCCCCCTGAAACCGGCATTTTCACTGAATGATCCGGCCCTGCGCAGAATAGCTCTACTCATGCTGCCGGCCACTCTGGGTGTGGGGGTCTATTATCTCAACATAACAGTGGGAAATATCCTGGCATCCCTTCTGCCCGAGGGGAGCGTTTCATACCTCTATTATGCCCAGAGGCTTTTTGAATTTCCACAGGGGGTCTTTACGGTTTCAGTTGCACAGGCTGTGCTTCCAACCATGAGCAGGCAGGCCGCAGAGGGAGATCTGGAGGCCATGAAAGACTCTCTCAATTACGGGGTTCGTCTTACCCTTTTCGTTACCATACCGGCGCTTGTGGGTCTTGCCCTCTGTTCTACTCCTCTTATGTCCCTGCTTTTCATGGGTGGACGCTTTGACTACCAGATGGCCATGCAGTCTGCAAATGCCCTGGTCTGCTACTCTGCGGGGCTTTCATTCGTTGCCCTTGTGAGGGTTCTGGCCCCTGCCTTCTATGCCATGAAAGATACAAGAACCCCTGTGCTTACGGCTTTTGTCTCATTTGTCATCAATCTGCTGTTAAGTCTCTGGCTTATGGGGCCACTTCTCCATGGGGGGCTTGCCCTTGCTTCTTCAATCTCCGCCCTTGCCAATATGATGCTTCTTTTTTTGTTTCTACGTCGTAAAGCCGGATTTCTTGGTGGTTCAAGGATGTTTAAAACCGCTATAACTTCAATTACCGCATCAATACCGATGGGGCTTGCGGTCTGGTACTGCTGTGGTCTTGTTGACTGGTCAATGCCTGGAGAAAAACTGTTAAAGTCATTTGCAGTCATGGCAACGGTAACACTGGCAGTGCTTGTTTATTCCGCTTCAAGCAGGCTGCTTGGCTCTGAAGAGTCCATAGAGTTTTCCAATATTCTGAAGAGACGTATCCGCAGATAAATATCGTGAATCCGGCATTTATTTCCTTTTATGAGACATCCCTTGGCACAGGCGCCGTTGCTGCAACAGATAGAGGTGTTTGCAGGATATGGTTGCCTGGCGATTCGAGCATGCCTTCTACAGGTTTTGATGAGTCGGAGCTCTCAGTAAGAGCTGCCAGTCAGTTGTTGCAGTACTTTGGCGCAGTCAGAAGAGAGTTTGATCTGAATCTGGATATCTGCGTGATTCCGGATTTCAGTCGTATGGTGCTGGAACTTCTCTGCACAATTCCTTTTGGAGCTTTAACCTCATATAAATCACTTGCAAAAGAGGCCGGGGCCCCCAGTGCATCCAGAGCTGTAGGCAGGATAATGGCATCCAATCCTGTTCCGGTTCTGATACCGTGCCATAGGGTGCTTTCATCTGATGGCAGGTTGACAGGCTACAGCGGGGCAGGTGGGATCGGGATGAAAAAATGGCTTCTTGCAATGGAAGGCCATACATTTCAAGGGGATGAATCATTGCAAGTTTTTTCTGGTTATAAACAGAAATTTTTTTAATTTTTTTTATTAATTTTCCTTGACAGCACTAAGGCGCTGTAAGTTGTTAGAAAGCCGTGTTTTGATGCTAACATACTGAAATTACACATAAAAGTCTATGCCTAATAAATAGGCAATTGGGAAAAAGCGTTTGTAAGAGTGTTAGTTTGCCTTTTCATCAACATTATTATCCACAGGTTGTCCACAGTTTTTGTTGATAAGTTACAACCCCTTGAAATTGCATAAAAGCATCAGCAGTTACCTGTCCGGTGGAGCTGCATTGAAGTTTTTAGAATCTTCTCTCTCCAGTTCCTTTGCCTCATTCCATAGCAGTTCCATTTCAGTGAGAGTGGCGTCATGCATGCCTATCCCTTTTGCATGAATCCGGGCTTCAATATGGGAAAAACGGCTTTGAAAGCGGGATATTGTTTTTCGTAGCGCTTCTTCGGTGTCAAGGGAGAGAAACCTGCCAAGGTTTGCAATTGCAAACAGAAGGTCTCCCAGTTCCGATTCCATTCTTTCCTGACTGCCCTCAGCCATTGCCTCCTCAAACTCATGGAGCTCTTCCATTACCTTGGCCATTACCTGGTCAACATGCTCCCAGTCAAAACCTACCCTTGAAGCCTTTTCGGTTATCTTCTGAGCCTTGAGCAGGGCAGGCAGGTCTGGAGGCACTCCGGAAAGGGCAGAGCGCCTCTCATCCCCTTTTTCTTTTTTCTTGATCTTCTCCCAGTTTTCCACCTGGGCTGCAGAGTCGTTTATCTCCATATCACCGAAAACATGTGGATGGCGGCGTACAAGCTTGTCAGCAAGGGTTTCCATTACATCATCAATTGTAAAGGCTCCCCGTTCCTCTGCAATTACAGCGTGAAAGACAGGCTGCAGAAGCAGGTCGCCAAGTTCTTCCTGAAGGTGCTGGTCTGATCCGCTGTCAATGGCCTCAATGACCTCATATGATTCTTCAAGCAGGTAGCGCTTGAGAGTATCGTGGCTCTGTTCCGCATCCCAGGGGCAGCCCCCCGGCCCCCTGAGGCGGCGCATTATGTCCATAATCCTTTCAAAACCGGCCTTTGTGTCAGGCATGTTACAAACCCCCTGATAAATATATTTTTTGTGCTTGCCTCTAGCAATGGCTTGCATATCAGTAGTAATAAAGATAGTAAAGCATCATCTCGTTCAAGCTGGAAAGGTTGCCAATCAATATGACTAAGAACAGACAGGTTTCAATTGATCATTCCAGACTCCATTCTCTTATGGAGCTTGCTTCACTTATCAATTCATCGCTTAA
>CAZXTZ010000077.1:0-7712 GCA_964643645.1 uncultured Geobacteraceae bacterium | reverse complement strand
ATGCCATACCCAAATGTCTTGATGCCGATGCCGCAAGTCTGCTGCTGTTTGATGGCTCCAGCGGGGAGTTGTATTTTGAGGCAGCCAGCGGTGAAAAGGGTCCTGTTCTCAAGCAGGTAAGGCTCAAGCCTGGCGAGGGGATAGCCGGATGGGTGGCCCGCAGGGGCGGCGCAATAATTATTGACGATGTAAAGAAAGATCCTCGTTTTGCATCAGAGATTGACAGGTTGACCGGGTATGACACAAAAAATATGATGGTTGTGCCGGTTGCAACCAAGGAAAAGCTGTGGGGGGTGCTTCAGGTTCTTAACAAGTGCAACGGTGTTTTTACTGATGAAGATCTGGAGATGGCCCAGGCCCTTGCCAATCAGATAGCCATAGCCATTGAGAATGCATCCATCTATCAGGAAATGCGCCTTACCTTTCTGGGGGTGACAACAGCCCTTGCAGATGCCCTTGAAAAACGTGACACCTACACCGGAGGGCACACAAGAAGGGTACATGAATATTCAGTTTCAATAGCCAGCAGGCTTGATCTGCCTGAAGATGATATGGATACACTGAGGCTTGCTGCAATTCTGCACGATATCGGAAAAATAGGTGTTTCAGATGTTGTTCTGAGAAAACCGGGGCGACTTGACGAAGCAGAGTTTTATGAGATGAGCCGCCATCCTGAGGCGGGAGTGGAGATAATAGAGCACCTGCCGCAGTTGCAGAAGGTTGTTCCTGGAGTGCTTTATCATCACGAACATTACAACGGCAAGGGGTATCCGCAAAAGAAGTCGGGGTATGAAATACCTGTCATTGCCCGAATAATTGCGGTTGCCGATGCCTTTGACGCCATGACTTCAGACAGGCCCTACCGCAAGGCCCTTTCTGTTGAAGCTGCCATTGCCGAGCTTGAGAGATGCAAGAATGAACAGTTTGATCCGGTGGTTGTTGAGGCCTTTATAGAATCCTACCGTTCGGCGGATTTTGTCATGTAGCTTTCAAGGAACTGCCCCTTGTACTCCATAAACCTGTCTTCCCTTATGGCCTCTCTTATCTCTTCCATCATTTTAAGATAAAAGGTTACATTGTGGATGGCGGAAAGAACCGCAGACAGCACCTCGTTTGCTGCAAACAGGTGGTGCAGGTAGGCCCTGTTGAAATTGGCGCATGTGTAGCAGTTGCATGAAGGGTCCACAGGGTACAGATCCCGCCTGTAGTTCTTGTTTGTTATCCTGATTTTTCCACGCCTTGTGAAGAGAGTTGCGCTGCGGGCATATCTTGTTGGTATCACGCAGTCAAACATATCCATTCCCCGCTCAACACTTTCAAGAATATCCTCCGGCAAACCCACTCCCATCAGGTAGCGAGGCTTGTCTGGCGGCAGGTGTGGCGCTGTCCAGCCTACAACCTTTTTTAAAAGTTCCAGGCCTTCGCCAACACTTACCCCGCCTATTGCGTATCCGGGAAGATCCAGCTTTTTCATCTCTCTGGCGCACATTGCCCTCAGATCCTCGAATACAGAACCCTGGACAATGCCGAAAAGAGCCTGATCATCGTTTGTCCATGCCTTTCTGCATTCCTTCAGCCAGCGGATGGTCTTGCGTGTTGACTGCTCGGCGTACGCTTTGTCGCAGGGGTAGGGGATGCACTCGTCAAAGGCCATCATGATATCGGAGCCCAGATCCTGCTGAATCTGGATGGCCTTTGCAGGATCAAGGTATATTTCTTCGCCGGTTATTTCATGCCTGAAAAATACCCCATCTTCTGTTATCCGTTTTTTGGGAAGTGAAAACACCTGAAAACCGCCGGAATCGGTAAGTATCGGCTTATCCCAGGCCATAAACCTGTGGAGCCCCCCTGCCTTTTTCACAAGCCCTTCTCCGGGCTGAAGATGCAGGTGATAAGTGTTTGATAGTATTATCTGCGCCCCGGTTTCGTGGATTTGGGCCGGTGTGAGTGGTTTCATGGCGCCATGGGTTGCCACAGGCATGAAAATAGGGGTCTGGATCTCACCATGACCTGTTGTCAGTAATCCCAGACGGGCTGATGAGCCTTTGTCTGTCTTTAGTAGTTTGAAATTCATGTTTGATTTTATCCTGCCTTTTTCTTTGCTGACAGTCAGATAGCATGCATTGGGGCTGGCTGCAATGCCTGAGTGTTTTGTGCATATGCAATTAATGCTTGACATGCTTCCGATATCTGGTTATGTGTATATGCAAATAACTGTGTACGGAGTGAAAATACGATTATGAATCAGTTTGGCGAGTATACTGACAAAGTAATTGATCATGCAAAAAATCCCAGGAATGTTGGCGGGATGGATGATGCAAATGTGGTTGTGCAGGTTGGAGACCCTGATTGTGGGGACACCCTGCTGCTTTTTATGAAAATTGAAGATGGACTAATCGCCAATGTAAGTTTTCTTATCAAGGGTTGTGGCGCTGCCATAGCTACTGCCTCAATGGGGTCAGAACTGGTTAAGGGAAAGACGCTTAACGAGGCCTTGCTGGTGACCGATGCAACTGTGACTGCTGCCCTTGGCGGTCTGCCGGATGAAAAGGAACATTGCTCCAACCTTATAGCGTCAGCAGTTCATGCTGCCATAGCCCAGTATGTAAGCACCATTACCGGCGAGGCGCCACCTGTTGACTTTGAGGTTGATATGTCGAGCAGGAAAAACAACTGAAAGGGGAATAAGAAGATGAGTGAATGGGCTGAACTGGTATGTCGTGAAACGGAAAAAAGTGTTGAAGATGTAATTGCAGGACTGCTTAAGGTGAGCGAAGGAACAGGCTTTATGATTCATAACGAAGACAAGATGGAGATGGCCAATACATTTGGAAGCCATGGAGTTGAAGTGGCTGAAGGGTTTGATCTCCATATGGTTCAGATATGCAATCCTGAAAAGGCAGGGGCCAGCCTTCAGAAGAACCATGAAAGGGCGGCATTGATTCCAAAGTTTGTCACTATATTTTCTCAGAACGGGAAGACCCAGGTACGTCTTCTTCGCCTTAATCCGGCCTTGATTGAGGGGCTGATTCAGGACAAGGAGTTTGCTTCTTCATCTGCAAAAAACTACGATGCAATTATCGGTCTGGTTGACAGGGCCATTGCCGCCTGATTCAAAAATATCGAGATTTATGGAGTTATTTCAATGGAATCCACACCACAAAACAATCATGGTCGTCTTGAACATTTTCCCATAGCCTTTTTCGCTGTTGTAATGGGGTTGGCCGGCCTTACCATATCTTTCAAGAAGGTTGAGCACCTCTGGCACTGGCAGACACAGATAAGCCCCATACTGTTTGTGATTTCTGTTATGGTCTATATTGTAATATCGGCAACTTACCTGACAAAACTGATGCGCCACTCAAAGCATGTGGTGGAGGAGTTCAGGCATCCGATCCGCTTAAGTTTTTTTCCGGCCATCTCCATAGGAATACTCCTCCTTACTATTGCCGGAGAAGGGATTCTGCCTCCATCTGTTGCAATGATTTTCCTGATAGTTGGCAGTTCATTGCAACTGCTGTTCACGTTAATTATCCTCTCTGCCTGGATACATCACGAAAAATTTCAGATTCACCATAGCAATTCAGCCTGGTTTATACCCATAGTTGGCAATATTCTTGTTCCTGTGGCGGCTATGCCATTCGGTTTTGTTGAGATATCATGGTTTTTCTTCAGCATAGGTATTCTCTTCTGGATAGTGCTGTTAAGTATCCTTATGAACCGCTTCTTTTTTCATAACCCTGTGCCGTCCAAACTTTTGCCAACGCTCTTCATACTGATAGCGCCCCCCGCAGTTGGTTTTATCGCATGGATGCGCATTCACAAGGGTGTGCTGGATGATCCGGGCAGGATTCTGTATTATTTTGCACTTTTCACAACAATGCTTTTGTTTTTTCAGTGGAAGCAGTTTGCAAAGCTCAAGTTTGCCCTTCCATGGTGGGCCTATTCCTTCCCGACGGCTTCCATAACCATTGCATCAACTCTGATGCTTGAAAAAACCGGCGCAACTTTTTTTGCAGTGCTTGTACCTGTCTTGCTGGTGTTTCTTTCGTGTATGATAGTGATTCTGCTTGTAAACACCATTAGGTCAATGTTCAGGGGAGAAATCTGCGTGCCTGAATAATGGGCGTATCAGATACTATTCAAGATGCCACGACCAAGAAAACAATGTAATTGCAGTTGCCCTGAGAGACTTGCCATGCAGACTGTGTTCAAACCTGCTGGAAATCCCCTTGCCGACACACCTTCAGTATCCATCTATTATGATGAACTTGAGGCGATGCATCTCTGTGACGGTCGGGGGATGACCCAGGAAGAGGCCGGGACCTGTATGGCTGTCTCAAGGGGCACTGTTCAGAGGCTCCTTTCCGAAGGCCGCAGAAAAGTTGCGTCGGCTCTGGTTGATAAGCGAGCCATATCAATAACATCCCGGAGGTCAGTAGTTTAACTTGTTGTACTCTTTAGGTTTATATAATTTCAACATACTTGCCTGCTGAATCGTTTGACGCAAATCAGGGTTGTGTGATAGCGTCAGATTTCCAGAACTCATTCCAATTTTCCATCAATACAATACGGTGCCAAATGTATCGCTTTCTGCTGATTCCTCTGTTCCTTTTACTCTCCGCATGTGCAGGTCTGCAGCCTCAAGATGCAGATAAAACAAAAGTTGTTTCAACTCGTTCAGCGATCAACCTGTTTGCTCAGGCTCGAATAGCAGAGAATGAAGGCAATTTTGCAGATGCCCTCTCACTACTTGCCGATGCCCGTGCTCTTGATCCCGCTTCAGGCCATATACCCATGGCCGAGGCTGAAATTTATCTGAAGCTTAACCAGATGACAGAGGCCATGACTTCCCTTGACCTGGCCATAAAGAACGAACCCGGCTACAGAGAGCCATATCTGGTGGCTGGAACCATAATGGCCACAATCGGTAAAGACAGGGAAGCTGTCCAGTACCTGAGAACCGCCGTAAAGCTCAATCCATCAAAAGATGATGCTGTCATCCATCTTGCAACCTCTCTTGTCAGGATTTTTGAGTACGAAGAGGCAGTCAATGTTTTGAAGGAACTTGTAAGGCTGAAGCCTGATTCTGCTGCCGGGTATTATTACCTGGGTAAAACCTACAGCCAGATGAAGCTTTACCGGGAAGCAATTGTCTATTACAAGAGGGCAATGGAGCTAAGGCCCGATTTTCAGCAGGCTGCAATAGACAGGGCTGTCTCATTTGAGGCCATGGGTGAGTATGATAAGGCGATTGCCGCTTACAAGGAGCTGATCACTGACTCTGAAAACAGTGGGGTGCTGGTAAACCGTCTGATCCAGCTTCTCATACAGCAGCATCGTTATGAGGACGCCCTTGAATGTCTTGAAAAGCTGGAATCAATGGGTCTTGGCAATAACGAGATTAAAAGAAAGATCGGTCTTATAAATCTGGAACTTGGCAATTATGATGAGGCCATCAGGATTTTCAGCGAAATGATTCGCCAGATGCCGGAATCCCAACACATTCGCTACTATCTTGCCTCATCTTATGAGGAAAACGGCGACCTTGACAAGGCTAAGGCAGAATTTCTCAAAATAACCCCTGAATCTGATATTTACCCCGATGCCCTGGGACACCTTTCGTTTATATACAAGGAACAGGGTAATGACGAAGAAGCGGTGAAAATCCTCCAGAACGGGATAAAGTCTTATCCCCAGAAGCTTGAGCTGTATCTCAGTCTTGCAGCTCTCTACGATGTAATGGAAAGGGACGCCGAGGGTGTGAAGCTTCTTCTGGATGTTGAAAAGAATTTCCCTGATGACTCCAGACTTCATTTCCGCATTGGGGTTCTTTATGACAAGCTTGGAAAGAAGACTGAATCCATAAAGAGAATGAAAAAGGTAATCGAGATAACCCCGCATGATGCCCAGGCCCTTAACTACCTGGGTTACACCTACGCCGAGATGGGGGTTCATCTGGACCAGGCCCTGGGCTATATACGAAGGGCCATAGAGATTCGTCCGGATGACGGTTTCTTTATTGACAGCCTTGGGTGGGTATACTACCAGATGAAACGTTATGACGAGGCAGTCAAGTATCTGGAAAAATCAGCTGAACTGGTCACCGATGATCCAACAATTCTGGAACATCTGGGGGATGCGTATCTAGCCCGGAAAGAGACAAGAAAGGCGCTGAAAGCCTACAAAAAGGCCCTTGAACTGGATGCAGGTAAAAAAGCCCTGACTGAAAAAATAAAGAGGCTTAAGAAGGTAGTGCAGGGTGAGCAATGATCCGGCGGTTTTTCTGCATCATTCTGCCCATTATAATTTGTCTTACCGGATGTCCGGGCGAGCAGAAATCAGCGGATTCATCAAGACGCAGCAAAAATACAACCCCTGTTTATGGTGATACCCTCGTTGAAGGCACAATAGGCGAAGCCTCGACACTTATACCAATACTTGCATCAGACAGCGCATCACACAGTGTTGCGGGCAATATTTATAACGGTCTTGTAAAGTATGACAAGGATTTAAAAATTGTCGGCGACCTGGCGGAATCATACCAGGTTTCAGCTGATGGCCTTACCATAACCTTCCATCTGCGAAAGAATGTAAAGTGGCATGATGGCGCCCCCTTCACCGTTCGGGATGTTTTATATACCTATCGGGTTGTAATAGACCCGAAGACCCCCACAGCCTATTCTGAAGACTTCAAGCAGGTCGCCTCGGTTGAATCACCGGATCAGTATACCTTTGTTGCAAAATACTCAAAGCCTTATGCTCCATCACTTGCATCCTGGAGCATGTCAATTCTTCCCGCACATCTTCTTGAAGGTAAGGACATAACAAAGAGCCCTCTGGCCAGAAAACCGGTGGGTACAGGGCCTTTCCGTTTCAAGGAGTGGGTGGCCGCCCAGAAGATTGTGCTTGAGGCTAATCCGGACTACTTTGAAGGACGCCCCTTTCTTGACCGCTACGTTTACAGGGTTATTCCGGATACATCTACCATGTATATGGAGCTGAAATCCGGCGCTGTTGACATGATGGGGCTTACTCCTGTCCAGTATGCCCGTCAGACAGATAATAACCGTTTCAGGGGAACCTTAAACAAGTACCGTTACCCGTCAAGCGGTTATCTATACATGGGGTATAACCTGAGACATCCGCTTTTCAAGGACAAACGTGTTCGTCAGGCCATTACAGCAGCCATAAACAAGGATGAGCTGGTCAAGGGTGTTCTTTTCGGAATGGGTCAGAAGGCTTACGGCCCGATTGTGCCTGGCAGATGGGCCTATAACCGGCGCTGGCTGGAAGGCTGCTGGATGAGGCAGGGTGGAAAACAGGAAAAGGGGGTATACGGGAGAAGGACGGCAAGCCGTTTACCTTCACGATCCTCACAAATCACGGCAATCAGCAGAGGCTTCTGGCTGCCCAGATTATCCAGCAACGTTTAAAGCGTGTCGACATTGACGTGAAAATCAGGGTTGTAGAATGGTCTGCCTTCCTCAAGGAGTTTATAGACAAGGGGCGGTTCGAGGTTGTGCTGCTTGCATGGATGACCTCCCAGGACCCTGACATGTACGATATATTCCACTCCAGCAAGACAAAGGTCGGAGAGCTGAATTTCATCGGCTACAGCAACCCGGAGGTGGACAGGCTCCTTGATGAAGGTCGCAGTACCTTTGATATTGAGAAGCGTAAAAAGGCATATTTCAGGATACAGGAGATAC
>CAZXTZ010000076.1:0-12580 GCA_964643645.1 uncultured Geobacteraceae bacterium | reverse complement strand
TGGCGGAAGCACATGGGAATCGAACCCACCAGGGAAGTTTCTCACCCCCCTCACCGGTTTTGAAGACCGGGCGGCCCACCAGTGACCGTTGTGCTTCCGTAAGGACTATTTGAGTATGGAACGTTTCTGACAGCTCAGTTTCAATAAACTAGCATTTCGGTACTTTGCTTACAAGGGCAATTTCCAGATTCTGGCGTCTGTATCCGCCCCAATCCAGTGATTTACTTAATATATCCAATATTTGAGCCTTCCTTCCTAAACATGCGCGCTGTAATTGCCGAAATGATAATAAGCGCCAGAAATGCAGCGCTTGAAGATCCGTTTGTCATTTTGTAAAGATTTACCCCCTGGAAGGGCGCCAATCAATGAGCGACAACCAACTCGACAAAGATTATTATCTCCCCGGAATGAGGGTTGAGGTCGGTATTCCCATGCCCGATTCCAGGGAGTTTCGGGATTGGGGGGTTGTAAGGGCAATTGATGATGAGCTTATTTCATTGCAGCTTTCCCGTGATGTCTTGCCGGAAGGTTTAAGGCTGCGTGTGGGGCAGAAAGTCTCCATACGCAGCGAGCGTGACTTTCAGATACGCTTAAGCAATGCATTCATACTGAGCAGGGGTTATGATCAGGAACTTCTGCTCAGGCTCAACAGGGAGATGCCTGAAGATGAGTTGCGAGAATTCTATCGCATAGACAGCTTTCTCCAGATCAGGCTGCACAGTTTGTCCGATCAGAATCCGGCAAACGTGAAAACCATGTGGGAAGAGCGTCAGATGCAGCGTAGGGAGGAAGAGCGGCAGAGAGAATTGCAGCGCCAGGCAGCTGAACAGGAGAGGCTGCTTTCTGAAGAAACAGCCAGGCTGCAGAGACTTTACATCGCTGTTCTCTCGGATAACGGTGAGGCGTTTGATGATGAAAAACCGGATGAGCAGAAAGAGGATGAATGCGGGCTTTCATGGCCGGATCTGATGGCTTTTGCTGTGAACATAAGCGGCGGCGGGATTAAGATTGCAACTGACCGGAAATATGAGTTTGATGAACTGGTTATGCTGGAGATATTTGTCCCTTCTTCTAACAGTGTTGTTGATGTTGTTGGCCGCGTGGTTTTTTCATATCAGGTGGAGTTGGATGAGTATGGACGGACCTGGTATTATACCGGAATGCAGTTTGTCTTGAGCGACGAGTCGGCCCGTTTTGCCATTAATAACCATATAAGCAGTATTCAGTTAAGACGGATACGACAGTTGAAGGGGTTTGACAGTCGCAAGCCGGTGACTGCAATGCGGGATTCAGGAGCCCATTGCTGCACTACGCTCCCTGTTCTTGATGCGGGTACGGATTCTCGGACGGTTTTTGCCAGAAAAATGTTTTATTGCCTGGTCATCGGACTGTTTTTCGTTTTTGCGGTTTTACCCATGTACTCATTTGTGATGAGCCATCTCGAATCCCATTCTGGAAACCAGATAGAGATTGCCTTTGTAAACAGCATCAAAAACTTGCCAAAATGAATAGACGATTTTTAACATTATTCATTCTGCTTATGATGGCTGTATTCAATGCCGGTCTGGCATCCTGCGACAGCAAACCTGAAAAGGCGGATAAGATGATTGAGAAACAACCGGCCTATAAAAAAGCTCCGCCAGAGGAGCTTAAAAAGAGTCTTACTCCCGAACAGTTCAGGGTTACACAGCAGTGCGGTACCGAACCTCCCTTCAATAACGCTTACTGGAACAACCATGCACCAGGTATCTATGTGAATGTTGTTTCAGGCGAACCCCTCTTCAGTTCTCTTGACAAATTTGATTCCGGCACAGGATGGCCCAGTTTTACAGAACCGATTGATAAGGGCCAGATTATCAACAAAGTGGATGACAGCCACGGAATGCGGCGCACCGAGGTTCGTTCAAAGGATGCGGATTCCCATCTGGGGCATGTTTTTGATGATGGGCCGGGAGAAACCAGGCAGAGGTATTGCATCAATTCAGCTTCTCTTAAGTTTATACCGGCCTCGAACTTGTGGAGCGAGGGTTATGGACGTTATCTGCCCCGGTTCGATGCTGCCGGTATCAGGACCGATGCCCCTGAACAGGAGACAGCCGTACTGGCTGGAGGCTGTTTCTGGGGAATGCAGGATTTACTGCGTAAGATTCCTGGGGTTATTGCAACACAGGTGGGTTATACCGGAGGCCATCTGAAAAACCCGCGCTATGAAGACACCCACGGATCTAAAAGCGGCCATGCGGAGAGCGTTGAGGTGATTTTTAACCCGAGAAAACTAAGTTATGAAGAACTGCTGAATGACTGGTTTTTCAGAATGCATGACCCCACAACAAAGGACAGCCAGGGTAACGATCGTGGAAGCCAGTACCGTTCGGCGATTTTCTATACCAACAGCGTGCAGAAGCTTGTGGCGGAGCGGGTTAAAAAGATGGTTGACGGCTCTGGCAAGTGGAAATCTCCAGTAGTTACAGAAATCACAAAGGCCGGTACGTTCTATCGTGCAGAGGAGAATCATCAGGATTATCTGATCAAAAATCCCGGAGGATATACCTGTCACTTCCTGAGATGATCATCTGCTGTTAAGAATTCTGTTTTCACCAGCCTTCCGTATTGCCCTGCAAAAGTTTATTGGCGAGGCAGAGGCCGAAGCCGGTCTTTCTCCCTTTGATAAAATACAACATCTGGCGGGCTCGGTAGAAACCGGACGTAAAGGGTTCACGGTTATGCCGGATTAACGTTTCGGGCCGCCTGGTGGGGCCCGACAGGCTATTGCCAATTACGGTTTCAACACAATAAACGGTGCATCATCCGGCTTTTTAATCTGCCAGGTATAGCCGCCGATAAGACCAAAAAACTTCGGTTTGCCCTGTGCGTTGGTCTGCACGACCTTCATTCCACGTGGTGGCTTCACCATCAGTTTCCCGTCAATTTTAGCGTCTATCTCCTTCAACTCTTTCAAGTCCTTTGCTGAAACACTGAATGAGCGTATTTCTAACGTGCCGTCGGCTTTAGGTATAATCGAGATGTAGTTAAGATCTTGTGAAAGAAAATGGTACGGTTCCCCCTTCTTGCCTGCCTTTTGCACCAGCACCTTGTAACGCCCTTTGCCCTGATACTCTACCTTTTTAAACTCTGGAATTTGGGAAAGCTCAGAAGTCGCCTTCTTCAGCTCTGCCTCATCCTTGGCAGACAGCGTTTTTTCCTTGGCTGCAGCCAGCACCAGCCAGTTTGTCAAGGTGCCGTCGTAGGTAAAACTGTAGCTGCCATCCTTGTTGATCAGTATCTTTGCATCAAACTGCTCCGGGATGTAGCAGCCTGCGATGATCATCAGCAGGAGGATCAATAGTACTGCGGAAGTTTTTTTCATTGGCCTTCTCACTTTTCTGATGGAAACTAATTACTTCCATGACCATTTATGGTCCGTGATTGAATTATTATCCGGATTGCGTCCTGAGCGCTCACAATCCCAAAGTTGTAACTGGGAACCGTTATTACGTCCAGGTGCTCCAGCTACATCAATACACTTTCCTGAAAGCACATTGACGATAAAACCATCTCTGGTCATTTTCCATTGTTGGTCTGTGGTTGAATTATTATCCGGATTACGCCCTGAGAACTCACAATCCCAAAGTTGCAATTGGGAACCGTTATTGTGACCAGGTGCTCCGGCTACATCAATACACTTTCCTGAAAGCACATTGACGATAAAACCATCTTTGGTCATTTTCCATTGCTGGTCTGTGATTGAGTTGTTATCCAGATTACGGCCTGAGAGTTCACAATCCCAAAGTTGCAGTTTAGCCCCGTTATGTTGTCCAGGTGCTCCAGCTACATCAATGCATTTGCCTGAAAGATTGTTAAATATCACGGCTGGCGACGCAGGTTGCTGAGGCATTCCAGGCGCATTGATAATTACCTTCCCATCTCCCACATAAACACTTGGGGCTGATGGCACTCCATATTCATCATCCGCATAACAGATGCTTGCTGCTGCAAGCATTGACAACAACGCCAGCATGAACCAGATAACAGACAATTGTTTCATGTAAATCTCCTCCTTTGGGTTATAAACAGTGTCAAAATCAGCTTTATGCGTTGTGTATCAAAACTGTGGCACCTAATCAGCCGGATAATCAAACGTATGCTCACATTTCATGCAAAGCCATTTTTTCTCCCATTTTGCGTACTCCTCTTCATGTTTACTATTCCACCTGTTGAAATACAAAAAATTGGCGACTTGCTTAAGAAGCCAAAATGAGAAGAGGAAAATAACTGTACCAATACAAAAGCCGGCTAATAAATTTGTAGTAAATCCAAACCCTGCAAATCCCATTGGTGCAGAAAGCAAAAAAATAATTACTATTAAAACAAATGCAATGAATCCACCTTGTTCTGGAGGGCTACATTTTTCAGCTAAAAGAGTTTTCGAGGTGGAAGATGTACTAACGGAATGGTGAGTTGTAAAGCTGTCAATGCTGCCTTCTGTAGATGTTTCTTTCGTGCCTCCTTGATAAATCACACTATACTTCCTAGTGTTTTCCGACTTGCAAACTGGACAGATCATACTTTTACTCCCCATCTTGTGTAAAAATGTATGCCAACAGTTGTTAACTTAAATTATCGTTAGAGACATGCGCCTTTATAGGCCATCTCTTTTGCGCTATACGCGGTCAACAATGGTCATGCAAAACGGTAATCAGCAAATTACACTTTAATGCAATTCCAGCATCTCTGTAACGCAGTCAAGCAGCTGTGAACGCTGAAACGGCTTCTGCAACAAACGGTTTTGGGGCACGCCCTGTTCTGAAAGAGTGCCTCGTAATTCCGTACTGCTGCTGATGAACAGAACCTTTAAACCAGGACAGCGTTGCTCCGCAACTCTCGCCATTTCCATTCCCGACATCCCGGGCATTAAGATATCGCTGATAAGCAAGTGGGGATCTGCATCAAGTTCATCCATAATGGCAAGTGCCTCTTTTGCACCGGCAGCAGGGAGGGCGCGCATGCCGTGATCGTTAAGAATATTGGTAACCATGAGCCGGATCAACGTATTGTCATCCACCACCAGGACAGTCGGGAGCAGTTGTTGTGTTTGGGTGGATATCATCCCGCAAGCTTATCCAGCAAAATCCTGAGACTCTCATGTACATCCGGGTCACGAACCTTACGTAGTTTTTTAATAAACATGGTCTCAGGCGCGTTAAGCGTAAGGTGACTCCGCTCGCTAAAAAAATCCGCTGCATGGATTTGAAGCGCCGAGGCAATAAGCTGAATTTTGTCGGTAGAGATTCTGGTTTTGGCTGCTTCGTACTTCTGGATCTGCTGGGGGGTGACGCCGACGAGTTCGGCCAGCTTTTCCTGGCTAAGCCCGGCGTCCTGGCGGAACTGTCGTATTTTTATGCCGATATCTGAAAGTTTTACCACTGGTTGCGATTGCATCAGAATGAATAGCCTCAATGTGTAAGGGGATGGTTAAAATACTTTTAACTGTATACAGACTGCCACAAACCAACAGTTTAAAAACGAGACAGGCAAAAACAACTGCTGGTTTGCAAACAGATAACAAAATCTGTGCCAACTCCTTAGATCAAGCTAAAATGTGTAATTCCGGCAATTTAAGCTCAAAACTATTGTTTGCCCGTAGCAAACCAACAAATATGTTTTCAAATATTGAAATAGTATATATATTTTTTGAAATAATTTGAGGACAGACAACCATGAAGACACTGCACATATTCTGCGATTTTTGGGAGCCTTCAGTTTCACGTGCGCTTTATGAGGTACGCCAATATGAACGTTTCTCGATTCATGTTGAGCATGTCCATTCCGGGAACCTGCCTGAAAAACTGAATCTGCTTGCTAAAAACATGAGAGAGCAGGATCAGGTCTTAATCGCACTCCTGCATATAGAAACATCCCTGTTGAACCAGGCTGGCACACTGCTCTCCTCTCAGACAGCTGCTTTACGCAGTCGCATCAAGGTCTCGCATTCAAAATATTCCCCGGAAGTTGGTAGATGGGCAAAGCGTGCGGGACTGGTTGCTGAAGTCAACGAATATGAGGCATCACGGCAGACCCCGTGGGAGCCAGCAGATACGAAACAAGGCACAACACTGGCTGAACGGCGCTGGATTCAGTACCGGCTTATGCGAGTTTTAATAGCTGGGGAATGCCCGGCCGTTGTTATTGAAGAAATCCTGAAAAAGCTGCGAAGCTCAAAGCTTACTGAGCCGGATACTTTCCGTTCGCAAATTTTCTTTGAACGGGATGAACCGGATATGGCCGGGGGCAATTTTGCAATAGAACGCAAGGCCAATCCCAATGCCATTGATCTGTTACGTGAAAGAGCTGTTCAGGTTGGTCGGTCTGGCTTGAATACACTGGTTATCGGCGAGACCGGTACCGGCAAGGAAAGTCTTGCCTGGTATCTCCACGATTACAGTACCCGCTTTGACAAGCCGTTTCTGGCTCTTAACTGCGCTTTCTTTGAAGGAGAACGGCTTGAGTCTGAACTGTTTGGCCATGAGCTTGGGGCGTTTACCGATGCCAAGCGGATGAAGAAGGGACTGGTTGAAGAGGCGGACGGTGGCACCCTGTTTCTGGATGAGCTGCCGGAAATGGCACCACGGGTACAGGCCAAGCTCCTGCGCTTTCTACAGGATGGCACCTACACGCGGTTGGGCGGCACCAAGGCTATGCGTGCCAGTGTCCGGGTTATTTCAGCAGCCCAGGCTGATCGGATGGTGACACTGCGACAGGATCTGTATTACCGTGTTGCTGATGTTGAGTTGCATACCGTGCCCCTGCGTCAAATGAAGCAGAAGGACGTTGTCAACATCGCCTGCAATCTGGCCTATCGACTCATGTGGCGAGCAATCATTACAGCTAAAGGGCAACAGATCCTGACGCCTGACGCTATCCGCGAGGTCTGGGGCAGGCTATCCATGCCGGAACATGCCGCCTGTCTTGCCGGATACGGCTGGCCCGGCAATATGCGTGAGCTATCAACCCTGATCAAACGGTTTGTGCTGCTGGGGGATGACATCTTTCAGGAGATACGCGGCAGATATGGTGCCATTGCTAAAACTGATGATGAATGGCAACGATTTCAGCTGCCAGTTGCCAGTATGGACGACCTAAAGCGGCTTGGCATTACGCTGAAAGAGCTACAGCCGGCCTTTGTTCAACATATCGTCGCATCACTTGGCGGACGGGATGCTATCCAGCCAACCAAGCTGGCTGAAGCACTGGGCTGCAGCTATAACACCTTGATGAGCTGCCTGGCACCGACACGGAGGGAGTTGTGATTGACCATATCATGCGCGGAGTTGCCGGAGTTGTAGCCTTGATCCTGATAGCCGTACTCTGTTCCCGTTCACGCAAGGATATCCGCTGGAAACCGATTATCTGCGCCCTGGCTTTCAACCTGTTGTTTGCCCTTCTGGTGCTGCATACGCCGGTGGGGAAAGCGGTCTTTGGCCTGTTAAGCTCTGGCCTGATCAAGATTATGAAGTTTGCCGATGAGGGGATCAAGTTTGTGTTTGGACCGCTCTTTGGCGGGTTCAATGCAGTACCCGGTTTCCAGGGCTCAACCTATGTCTTCGTGCTGCAGGCACTGATGCAGATCGTCTTCTTTGCCGTGCTGATCAATCTGCTCTACTACCTGCAGATCATGCAGCGGGTGGTAAGGGGTATGGCCTGGCTCTTCAGGAGACTGTTCGGTCTGACCGGACCGGAAGCAACGGTGGTGGCAAGCAACATCTTTGTCGGCCAGGTGCAAGGTGCCATGACGGTTACGCCCTACATAAAAAACATGACCGAAGCTCAGCTCTTTCAAGTCATGGTGGTTGGCATGTCCACTGTTGGCGCAGGCATGCCGATTATCTACGCCGGCATGGGGGCAAAGATCGACTACGTACTTGCCGCAAATATCATGGCAGCACCTGCTGCTGTTCTGTTTGCAAAGTTGTTGATGCCAGAGTGTGAAGAGATTACGGCTGATGAAACAGTGACGCAGACAGACTACCAGGCCGGCATAAATCTGCTGGATGCTGCAGGGCGTGGCGCCATGGATGGCTGGAAGGTGGTGGTGGCTATCTCGGTTATGCTGCTTGGGTTCATCCCGCTGATTCACCTGCTTAACTGGGTGGTTGTAACAGTGACCAACAACGGTTCAGATCTTGAGACAATCTTCAGTTGGCTGTTCGCGCCAGCCGCGTGTATCGTCGGGGTGCCATCCAGCGATGTTGCGGGATTTGCAAAGCTGCTTGGCCAGAAAATCGCCTTTAACGAAGTAATCGGATTCAGCGGCCTGAAGGAAACAGCCCTGTCACCCAAAGGATTTATGCTGACCTGCTTTGCCCTTACAGGGTTTGCCAACTTCACTTCGGTTGGAATTCAGATCGGCGGGATTGGTGAATTGGCTCCAACGCGACGGAGTGATGTAGCCCGATTGGGGATGCGGTGTGTACTGGCAGCCACCCTGGCAAACCTGCTGAATGCCGCCATTGCCGGGATGCTGTTTAACGGCTAGCCGCAGTGTACCGTTTTCCAGACTTTGCGCAGGGCTTTAGCTGTGTCTGATGAGACAGAGACCAGTTTTTTGTCTTTCCTCTCCCATTGTAAAACGCTGGCAGCTGTAACGCCAAATCGTGCCGCAAATAGGGCCTGAGTCTCTCCCAGACGCATCCGCCAGGATCTGATTGCTTCACCGGTAAGCGGATCCGGGAAAGCTGCTGTTTTGCTGGAAGTGGAGGCTTTTTTCTTTGTTTTCGCCGTTGTTGCCTTTCGGCCTGGCGCTGGGGGGATAATAGGCTGTTTCTCGGCATTTCCGGCAATCTCAATGCCAAAGATATCCTCAATGCCGCTTGATGCAATCCGTCTGCGGGAGGTTCCAGTCTTTGTGGCATCGCTGATTGCTGCGGTTACATCTATCAACTCCTCATGGTTGACCCCCCGCAGTACGAACAACATCTCGGGTGACTGGTCAAGTCTGGCGCCGACACCGTAAAGAACGGCGGCAACATGTTGCACATTCCGGCCCAATCAGGGCAGTCGCAGTCAAATCTCATCTCGCCGGGCAGGGGGAAGAGTCCATCTTTCCGGTTGGTTACCACCTCCATCACTCCCTGATCAAGCTTTCCGCGCAAAAGATCAATAAGAGAGTTTATTTTTCCTGAGCATAAGCCCTTCAGCATCTGCCACTTCTCTGAATGCAGTGGCGATATGTTTATTGATACATTGTAAAGGGTTGTTCCGCTTACAATTGCCTTTATCTGTCCGCTTTCTATCTCAAGGTGGCATACTGAGCCGTTCCTTACATAGCTTCTTCCACGGGGAAGGCGGTTGGCATAATCACTGAAAGATTCTATATGGTCGCACCATCCCTTGCCCCAGAAAGAGGATGCAATCTTTTTACCTGAAAGCTGAACAGGCTGTACCTTCATCCCCTTTTTACTCATTTTATCAAGTTGTTTCCGCGCCTTTGCCCTTCGTTCCGCAACTGTAATATATGGCGCCATGAAGGTTGGCTGTCGGCCGGTATCCTGCCACCGGACAGCGCAATTATTCCGGCTGACGGGCAGTTTGCAAAGGCACTGGCAATCCGCTCATCTAAATGGCTGCTATCATTTTCAGCTTCAGCATCATCGTTCCAGGCAGTCATCATAAGGTGGCCGGCTGGAGTGAATATCAGTTCCACAAATATAACCCCATGCTGATACAATAGTTTACAGGAATATTAATAATCTATTTTTGCAGAAATAACACTGACTGAATGCTGTGACAATTACAATTTTCATGGCAGGTTGCAATCAAAAAGAGCCGCACGAAATCTTAACTTCATTGTACTTCCAAAACATACATGATATCCAGACAGGGCTGTGCGACCGGGTGTTTTTTGATGTAGAACCGGAACCGGCTGCATTATTCGCTGGAGTACAAGCAGCAAAGGACAATATGGCACACTGTTTCAGAACAGATCTTCTGATGCTGGTTTTTCTGGCGATCTCGCTGCTGTTTACCGGTGCGTTTCCATCAACAGTTTCTGCAACCCAGGGCGCTCAGGCGATCAAAGCCGCCAAAGGTAGCTATTCCGGTATACGGCTCTCCCCGGAAGAGAAAAAATATCTTGAGCGGCTCGGCGCGATCACGGTTTGCCCTGATCCTGACTGGCTTCCCTATTCACAGATGGATAGCAATGGGGCTTTTACCGGCATCGCTGCCGACCTGATGAAACTGATCTCTGAACGTCTGGGGATTACCTTCACCTATGTTCAGGCCAAAGACTGGGATGAGGCGGTTGCCATTTCCCAGGCAGGCAAGGTACTGCTGCTCCCCTTTCTGAACCAGACCCCGAAACGTGATCAGTGGCTGACCTTCACCGAGCCTTTGTTTTTGGACTCCAACGTCTTTATTACCCGCGAAGAGCATCCGTTTATCACCGACGCATCCCTGCTCAAGGACAAGACCATTGCTGTCCCCAGCGGAACCTCCATTGAGGAGAAGATTCTCCGTGACTACCCCAATCTGAAGATACTGAACACCGGCAACTCGGAGTCAGACGTGTTCAAGGCAGTTGCCGAACGCCGCGCCGACCTGACGCTGCGTTCGCTGACGGTGTCGGCCTACACCATTCGCAAGGGGGGCTGGTTTACCCTCAAGATCGCCGGGCAGGCCCCTGATGAGTACGTCAACCGTCTGCGGATCGGGGTGCTCAAGTCTGAGCCAAAGTTGCGTGATATCCTTAACAAGGGGATCGCCACCATCACCCCGCAGGAAAGGGAAGAGATCACAAATCGCCATGTCAACATCATGGTGGTCAAGCCGATGGACTATGGTTTTATCCTGCGGATTGCCGCAGTTCTGGCGCTTTTGACTGGCCTGTCTTTCTACTGGAACCTGCGCCTGAAAAAGACGAATGCGGCCCTTGCCGATCAGGAGCAACTCTGGCGTACCATCATCAATACTTCTCCAGATGGTATCATGATTGCCTCTCTGGACGGCGTGATACATCAGGTCTCCCAAAAACTGCTTTCCATGACCGGCTACGACTCGGCAGATGAGCTGATTGGCCACAATATGCTGGAGTTCATTGACCCGACCTGGCATGGCAGAGCTACGGAGCGAATAGGTCTGCTGCTACAGGGTATCTACACCGGAGCATCAGAATATCTGGTGATCCGCAAGGACGGCAGCCGGGTTTATCTTGAGGCGAATGCTGAAATTCTGCGTAACAGTGATGGCTCACCCCGCGAGATCTTTATCGTTGACCGGGATATTACCGAACGAAAACAGGTTGAGGAGCAGCTGCGCTCTCTGTCGGTAGCAGTAGAGCAAAGTCCGGTATCGGTTGTCATTACTGATCTGGACGGCATCATACAGTACGTTAATCCGAAGTTTGAGCAGGTAACCGGCTATACTGCCAGTGAGGCTGTGGGCCAGAACCCCAGCGTACTGAAATCAGGCAAAACGGACCAATCAGTTTTTGACGGGCTGTGGCGTACCCTGCACGAAAAGAAACCCTGGAAAGGGGAGTTCATTAACCGCCGCAAAAACGGCGAGCTGTTCTTTGAGGAGGCCTATATCTCCCCGGTTACTGACAGCAACGGGGCAGTCAGCCGGTATGTTGCAGTAAAACTGGATATCAGCGAGCGCAAGCAGATTGAAGAGCAGATACAGTATATGGCCCGTTACGACAATCTGACTGACCTTCCTAACCGGACCCTCTTTGCTGACAGGGTCGAACGGGCTGTGCTGGCCGCACAGCGGAACAGATGCAAGCTGGCAATCTTTTTCATAGACCTAGACAAGTTCAAGCCGATCAATGATGAGTTGGGACATGCTGCTGGTGACTGGCTGTTGCAGGCTGTTGCACAGCGGATGAAGGAATCTGTGCGGGAGTCGGATACGGTTGCCAGAATCGGCGGTGACGAGTTTGCCGTGCTGCTGCCTGCCATAGCCACACGGCAGGATGCCTGCAATGTTGCAGAAAAGATACGCTGTGCCCTTAATATGCCTTTCATCACAACGAACGGGATCTCCCTTGCCATTTCCTGCAGCATCGGAGTTGCCCTCTACCCTGAACATGGCGACAAGGAACGAGATCTCCTCCGCGCTGCTGACGAGGCCATGTATCGGGCTAAACAAGGGGGACGCAATGCGGTTGAGCTGTGTCAGTTATAACTGGAGTAAGCCCAGGATTATGCGGATATCGCTGATTACCTGTCTGCTTCCTGTTATCCTTGCCTGTTCAGGCGTTTGAGTCCCTGCAGCGGTTGTGCAGGAACTCGAACAGCTTGCCACGGAGCTTTACCTACAGTACCAAGGGCTATTCGTTAAAGATGGGGGACGCTACACCGGCCTGCGATATCAACGTCAGTACCCTGGGGTAAGGAATTTTAGTTCGGGAGTTACCGTTTCTAGGTAGCGAGGACGATCATGGTGGAGACAGATAAAAAGAAACTGAGTACCAGAGGAGAGGTACTCAGTTTCATTGGTGATTGGCGCGCCCCTCTAAACAAAGATGAGAACTGGGAAATGTCTTTTGATATTGGCAGATTAGATAAAAAACAAGCTCAGG
>CAZXTZ010000075.1:0-12637 GCA_964643645.1 uncultured Geobacteraceae bacterium | reverse complement strand
CAAAGGCTATTTTTACAGGCGACAAGACAAGGTGGGATGATGGAAAACCGATTCAGATTGTGATACTTCAGGGGGGCGATGCAGCCAGATCGTTTTTGCAGAATGTAGTAGGCAAGACCCCGTCACAATTTGATACATATTGGAAAAGGCTTATATTCACAGGTAAAGCAGGCGCTCCAAAGTCGTTTGAAGACCCTGCAGCTGTTGTAAGACATGTTTCAATCACAGCAGGAGCAGTGGGTTTTGTAGGCGCAGGCGAGGCTACCGGCCAGGTCAAGATTATTTCAATAAAATGAAAGACGTTTGAACCAATGATGCCTGAAAGAGACCGGATATGCGTTCCCAAAGCATTTTACGCAAGGTAACAATAATTCTATATGTCGTTGCATTCGGCTATCTGACATCAATCGGATTCGTCATTTTCCACGGGATAATTTCCCAGCAGCACCTTAACAGGATATCCGCACTTTATTTTCCGGCCTCAAAATTAAGCAGTTCTGCAATGAAGGCATTTGATCAGCAGGTACGCAACTATGAAGATGCCGTACTGATGGGGGATGTACGCCTCCTGACAACTGCCGTAAAGGACAGCAAAGAGGCTGAAGAACTGCTTGCCTCCATTACTACCCTTCCCGGTCTGCCACAGAGCCAAAAATCAGAAATAATTCGCTTTGCTGAAGATCTTGAAAAATACGGAAAAGAGGCTTCAATCGTTTATGGACAGCTTGCGCTGTCTGTAAGTGTGCCTGTAGAGACAACGGTAAGGCTGGCGGAAACTCAGAGAAACCTGAAAAAAAGGCTGGCCGGGATTGAAGTCTCTTTCAGTTCTGCGTTGCAGGGTGAGGCGGACAAAGTTCGCTCCGTATCCAGGCAGAGCCTTTTTGTAAACCTTGCATCACTTCTGGCTGGCATAGCCCTTGTTACACTGATGGTACGGATCGTTATATGGCGGGTTGTAAAGAGAGTTGGAAGATTGCAAGAGGTAATGGATGGCACCACGGCAAGCAGCAATCCTGTCGTCCCCCTTGATGACTCCCTGAATGACGAGATAGGGGAGCTGGCCCGATCGTTTAAGGGGATGTATCATCGTCTTGCTGCGGCTCTCCAGGAACTTGAGCATCATCGTGAGCATCTTGAAAGCCTGGTTGAGACCAGAACCCAGGAACTCAATGAAACGAACAGGGAACTTATGGAGGCGCGGGATGCGGCAGAGTCCGCAAGCAAGACTAAAAGCGAGTTCCTTGCCAATATGAGCCATGAAATCCGTACCCCAATGAATGCTGTTATAGGGATGACTTATCTTGCGCTACAGACTGAACTTACGCCTAAACAGAGGGATTATCTGTCAAAGAGCCAGATTGCTTCTGAATCGCTACTCGGCATAATCAACGATATTCTTGATTTCTCTAAAATTGAGGCAGGAAAGCTTGAGCTTGAGGAGACTGATTTTGAAATTGAAAGACTTTTTGACCGTGTTCTCAGTATTGTCTCTGTAAAGGCACATGAAAAAAACATTGAGATCCTTACCATGATTGAGCCCGGCCTCCCTCCGGCATTTAAGGGTGATCCTCTAAGGCTTGGCCAGATATTGGTGAATCTTTGCGGCAATGCGGTCAAGTTTACCGAAAATGGGCAGGTTGTGCTTTCAGTCTCAAAGGCAGGAGAAGCGGCAGAGAAAGAGATTACCCTCAAGTTTGAAGTGTCTGATACAGGGTCAGGAATGACAGAAGAGCAGATATCAAGGCTTTTCCAGGCTTTTTCACAGGCGGATTCATCAACCACACGCAAGTATGGGGGCACCGGCCTTGGGCTTGCCATATCGAAGCGCCTGGTGGAGATGATGGGTGGGAAAATAGGTGTAAGCAGCGAGCCTGGAGTGGGTAGCAGATTCTTCTTCACTGTCACCCTGGCCAGAGGTGAAAAGTCAGGTGAGGATTACACCATTGAAGATGATGAGCTCAGATGCCGCCCTATCAGTGGCGCACGGATACTTCTGGTGGAGGACAACTCATTTAACCAGCAGGTGGCGACAGAGCTTATGGCCAGGGTGGGGCTTTCTGTTACCGTCGCGGCCAATGGCAGCCAGGCTGTGGAGCGGGTTTCGGCAGAAAAATTCGATGCAGTTCTTATGGACATTCAAATGCCTGTTCTGGATGGTTATGAAGCCACCAGAAAAATCAGGAACGATTTACGTAACGGTGATCTGCCGATAATTGCCATGACTGCCCATGCAATGGAAAAAGACCGAAAAAAATGCAGGACAGTAGGGATGGATGACTATATAACAAAGCCGATTGATCCGGACAAATTGTACACTGCTTTGCTTAAATGGATTCCCCACAAGGAATATCTGCCGGTTGTTAATGCTCTGACAGTTAAAAAGAAGGCCAGGGCGATGCTTATCCCCTCATCATTGCCAGGAATTTCATTAGCAAAAGGGATGAAAATAGCTCGAACAAGAGAGTTTTACAGAACCATTCTGATTGATTTTTCTGAGAATCATCGTGATTGTGGTCGCGAAATAAGAGAAGCAATTGCCAGCATGGATATGGAGCGAGCCGTCAGGCTGGCTCATACCATGAAATCCAGCGCCGGGACAATAGGTGCCGTTGATCTACAGCTTGCAAGCGAATCACTTGAGAATGCGCTGCGTAAAGCTTCCTGCGATGCACAGGAAGAGATCCTGTCTGAATTCGAGAAACGTCTGTTTGAGGTTACAGATGGACTTGACCTTGCTTTTGCTGAAGAAATACAGGAAAAAAGAGCAGTCAGCACTGGAGATGCCGATATAGAGATATCAGATGTTGCCTTGCTTCTTGAGGATATTCTCAAGTTCATGGACTGCGATATTGTTAAAACCCAGGATCTGGTCGAACAGCTTCACAACCTTGTTTCAGACACGGCTCTGGCAGGCCGTCAAAATGAGCTTGAACAGTTTTTAAGGAATTATGACATTGAAAATGCAGCCGGATTGATAAGGCAGATGCAGCAGGATCTGAGGGAAATGAAATAATGAGCTGCATTGCGCGTTCCATAATTGATGCTGACAGGCAATGTATGATAAGCACTTGCTAAGACTGCTGAAAATGAATTGGAGGACTTGATATGCCTCATCTGGCAGCGGAAAAACCCAGGATACTTATAGTTGATGAT
The DNA here is from genome assembly GCA_964643645.1 of uncultured Geobacteraceae bacterium. Taxonomy (GTDB): domain Bacteria; phylum Desulfobacterota; class Desulfuromonadia; order Geobacterales; family Pseudopelobacteraceae; genus Trichlorobacter. Next base: position 9,484 of record CAZXTZ010000075.1, on the reverse strand, counting down.
CAACCTGACAACATAGCTGTCCTGACCAATATACTTAAAAATCAGTATACTCTCATGGCAGCAACCAGTGGCGAAAAAGCCATCAGGAATGCCTTACAACACCAGCCTGACCTGATTCTTTTGGACATAATAATGCCGGATATTGACGGGTACGAAGTATGCAGACGTCTGAAATCCGATCTTCGCACCCGAAAAATACCAATTATTTTCGTAACAGGCATGGGAGAAGCCGAAGACGAAGCCCGCGGATTTGAACTTGGGGCGGTGGATTACATTGCAAAGCCTTTCAAACCACTGGTCGTTGAGGCCCGAATCAAGACCCAGATGGAGCTGAAGATATCAAGGGACAGCCTGGAACATCTGGCAGCCGAGCGGGCAAAGCAACTGGTACACTGTGACCTTCTTTCTTCCGCCCTTGAAGAAGCCAACAGCAAACTTCATATTCTCGCTTCAACAGATATTCTTACCGGCCTTTACAACCGCCGCCACTTCAACGAAGTAATCTCGGTGGAAAAATCCCGCTATACCAGATACATGAATAAGGATGCCGTTGCATTTTCCCTGCTGTTTATTGATATGGACAACTTTAAATATTACAATGATACATTCGGCCACCATGCAGGGGACCTGGTACTTTCGGAAATGGCCAGGCTAATCCAGAATCTACTCCGTGCATCTGATACTGCGGCACGTTATGGCGGAGATGAGTTTGTTATTCTGCTGCCCCATACCGGCGGGGAAGGGGCTATAATTCTTGCAAACAGGATCATAGAGAAACTTAAGGGGAAAAACGGATTCCAGGAAGAGATTTCACAGCTGCTTTATAAGCCGGTTGGAATAAGGGAAGAAAACCGGATCGGCTGTTCAATAGGGGTAGTTTCATATAACAGCGATCTTTTCAATGACCTGGAAGCGATGCAGGTGGCGGCAGACCGGGCCCTTTATCAGGCCAAGGCATCGGGTAAAAATTGTGCAAGGTGCTGGACTCCGGACATGGAAGGCCTGTTTTAGGTTTTTGGTCAATACTGGTAGCAAGTTTAAAGCAGAGTTATTATATGTCCAATTCCAGTACTCAGGGTTTTTCCTGCCTTGGAGCTGTTTGAGGCAAGTCTTGCAAGCTGGGGGATTATTTGGGGTTTTCTGATGCAGGTAGCGATAACTTTTGGAATGCATATCCGCATCTGTACATCTGTAAGCTCATCAATTGAAAAACCCAGTTCCTCACTATATGGGTCGCTGACAGACCGGAAACCCAAAAATGGAATGCCTGCGTCTGAAGCGGCCCTGGCAACTGCGGCGCTTTCCATCTCTAAAACCGGTGTTTTGATTCCGTCTGGCAGCATTTGAGAAATCACGCTCTTTCCAACAATGGTTTCAGTTGTTATAAAACTGCCTGCCCAGGCCCGTAGGCCAGTGGCGCAAAACTCTTCGGCTATGCGTTCAGCCGAGGCAGTAGCGGCCTTGAACGGTATAGCCTTAAGACCTGTATGGTCAAACAGGGAAAGCTGGTCGCAGATTACAAGATCGGCCACATAAGCGCCCTCTCTTACAGCGCCGCAGAAACCGGCTGAAATGAGTATTGAAGGTCTGACTGAAGCAAGAATTGCCGCAGATGCGCGGGCTGCATTTGCGCTGCCCATCCCGCTTTCAATAAGGCAAAAGAACCTATCTTTCAGCATTCCTTCATATACAGGGTGGCCAGATAAAATTTGTTTTTTAACATTTTGGGCAGGTTCAAGCAGCGCCCGACGCTCTTCCGGCATGGCTGCTATTATGGCTGCAAAAGGTTCGCTTCTCATTTGGTCTCCAAAGTCAAGTTTAGCCTGAAAGGCCGTTTGTCGCAATAATGAATCCCTGGAGAATCTGAGAAGGCAATTATCTGAAAGGAGAAAAGAGATGCTAAAGAAAGCCATGTTTCCAGCAAAATATATGCAAGGCCCGGGGGCCATCAATGAACTGCCATCGCTTATCCGGCTGTTTGGCAGCAAAGGACTGATCCTTGCCTCACCAACGGCCCACGGGAAGATTCTTCCGGAAAGCGGTATTGATCTTAAACCGCCCAATCTGGTGCTTGATCGGTTCAACGGTGAATGCTGTTCTGAGGAACTTTCACGGATTGCTGCTATCATAAAGGAAAACAGTATTGATGTCCTTGTAGGGATGGGGGGAGGCAAGGCGATTGATACGGCAAAGATTGCTGCTGACCGTGCCAATATACCGGTAATCATTGTACCCACCACAGCATCCACCGATGCTCCCTGTAGTGGCTGTGCGGTTCTGTATTCAGGTCAGGGCGTGTTTGAATCAGTCTATTACCAGAAACTTAATCCGGCTGCTGTGCTTGTTGATACAGCCATTATTGCCAAAGCTCCTGTACGCTTTCTTGTTGCCGGTATGGGAGATGCCCTTGCGACATGGTTTGAGGCCCGCTCCTGCAGTTTGAGCCAATCGGAAAATGCCTGCGGTGGGCTGGGAACAATGACCGGGCTGAATCTGGCGCGACTCTGTTACGATACTCTCCTAAAATATGGCGTAAATGCAAAGACAGCCGCAGAGCAGCATATTGTTACCCCTGCCATTGAACGGATCGTGGAGGCCAATATCCTGCTTTCCGGCATTGGCTTTGAAAGCGCTGGACTGGCGGCAGCTCATTCCATCCACAACGGCCTGACAGCCCTGGAAGAGACCCACTCCTTTTATCATGGTGAGAAAGTCGCCTTTGGATTACTGGCCGGACTTCATCTGACTGATGCAGATCCGGAAGAAATCGAGACAATTTACTCCTTCTGCCAGCAGGTAGGTCTGCCAACCACACTGTCAGATCTGGGGCTTAAGGATTGCGACCGTAGCAGGTTAATGCTGGTTGCGGAAAAGGCCTGTGTGCCGATCGAATGCATTCACCATGAAGCAGGCGCCATAACACCTGAAAAGGTCTTGAATTCCATACTGGCAGCCGATGCATTGGGACAGCGGAGAATCTCCATAACTCTGTAAGTCTGAAAACGGCGGTTCATATCCGCCAAGGCCACAATGTTTCACGAATATTCAGCAGGTTACTACAAATATGACCAACAATAATGCACCAACATCCCTGGATCTAAAGCTTGCACGCCTGTGTGAGTTCTGCCCGGTCTGCCGACATGCCCGTGCCAGACAGAAGGGCGCTGCATACTCTTTTGTGAAGCGTATAGAAGTAGACATCTGCCCGTTTTGCCGTGCCTACGAACGGGTTCATGGGAAAAAAGCCTTTGAAGGGAAAAGATCATGCCCTGCCTGACCGTAGTTGCCAGAGCAGTAGCCAGAAAAGGAGCCACCAGATGAGAAGAATTTCCATGCTTATATCTGCAACATCCACTGTTTTAATTGCTGGTTGTGCAACTGTTTCAGACCCGCCTGTGGCGATAAACGCTCCAACGCCAAGAATCCAGCAGCAGCAGGCACAGGCAGCTGCCATGACGCCGGTTGCAAAGCGCTTTAAACGCAAGGTGGCCATAGCAAGGTTTACCAATGAATCCAATTATGGCCGCTCCCTTATGACGGATCAGGACTATGACCGGATCGGGAAACAGGCTTCTGACATGCTTTCATCCAGACTGGTGAAGTCGGGCAAGTTCATCGTCTTTGAACGCACAGACCTGAATAAGCTGAAAAGGGAGCAGGCCATTACAGTAGATGCGGGCCTCATAGGTGTTGACAGCCTTATAATCGGCTCGGTAACAGAATTTGGCCGTTCAATAGGCGGCAAGTCCGGTTTTATGAGCAGCACAAAGCTTCAGACTGCAAGGGCAAAGGTTGATATAAGGCTGGTGGATGTGAAGACCGGCGAGGCCTTTTTCTCCGCATCCGGCACAGGGGAGGCAAGCACCGAGTCCGGAGAGATAGCAGGCTTCGGCAGTCGTGCTGACTACGATGCAACCCTTAACGACAGGGCCATTGCAGCAGCCATTTCAGACGTGATTGATCGCCTTGTATCGAGCCTGGATGAACGTCCATGGAGAACAGACATTCTGGAGATCAAGGGCAATCAGGTGTTCATAAGTGGAGGAAAGCGGCAGGGGCTCAAGCCTGGGGACACTCTGCGGGTAATGAGTCGTGGTGAGGCCATAAAGAGCCATCAGAGCGGATTCATGATAAATCTCCCCGCATCCGGAGTCGCAACCATAAGGGTGTTGTCCCTGTTTGGTGACACGGAAAACAACGAGGGATCCGTTGCTGAGGTGACTCAGGGGGTAATAGATCCTGCCCAGATAGGTAAACTGTTCGTAGAGGAGGTAAAACCTTGAGATCAAAATTATTCATCCTTATTGTCTCTGTAATGATTTCGGCCTGTAGCATGCCAACAACAACGGTCAGGACAGTTGAGGAAAGGCCCGGAATCATAATATCCGGAGCCCCGGAAGATGCTCTTCTGCTGGTTGACGGCGTTCAGGTAGGCAAGGCGTCGGCCTACAACGGAACCCCTGACATGCTCACAGTTGAACCTGGCACACACCGCATTGTTGTCCAGCAGGGGGGGAAGGCGCTCTACGATCAGCAGATTTTTGTGGACAGCGAAATAAAGCGGATAAATATAAGGTAAGGCTTGCCGATGATCTTGCGTCTGATGTTACTTGTTTTTATAACAACCGCCCTGTACGGCTGCTCCAGCACCAGATATCACTGGGACGGATATGATGACAAGCTGTACAGCTATTACAAGACCCCGGCTGAGTCGGAGCGTCTTGTTGAAGGGCTGTATGAAATAATTCAGGAGGGGGAGGCGGAAAACCGGATTCCTCCCGGAATATACGCAGAATATGGGTATATGATGTATGAGAGGGGCCGGTTTCCGGAGGCTGCCATCTGGTTTGGCAAAGAACGGGACAAATGGCCTGAGTCGAGATTCTTTATGGAGAGGATGATAGCCATCTCCAGGTCAAACGGTGTAAAAAAACAGGCTGCCCCCAAGACTCCGGCTGAAACGTCAGGAGATAAAAAACCATGAGAGCAACCCTTCTGTTCTTCATGAGCTTGATGCTGCTTGTTCCAGGCTGTGCAACAATGCCGCCGAGCAGGGATTTAAGCCGTTTTGAGGCGGCAGCCCCCCGATCCATTCTGGTTGTGCCTGTTGTAAACCACAGTGTTGATATTGCTGCCCCGGATTACCTGCTTTCAACCATCACCATCCCACTTGCTGAAAAGGGATACTATCTGTTTCCTGTCCATATGGTAAAAAGAGTGCTTGAGGATGACGGGCTTTCAGATGCCAATCTTGTTCACAGTGCCCCTGCGGAAAGGCTTGGCAACCTGTTTGGTGCGGATTCAGTGCTGTATGTGTCAATTGAACAATGGGATGCAAAATACTATGTTCTGGGCACAACCGTAACCATCCAGCTTAACTACACCATTAAAGACGGAAGAAGCGGGGAGACACTCTGGACGCACCGCCAGAGGATAGTTCACAGATCTCAGAATGCCAGTACAGGCAACGGCATCGCCGATCTGGTTGCAATGGCTGTGAGTGCTGCGATAACAAAGATGGCTCCAGACTACATATCCCTGGCGAAACAGGCAAACTCTTCAAGCTTCGCATATCCGGGCCCCGGCATACCGCCAGGGCCATATGCGCAGGACCTGACTGCAAAGGCAGGGAAATAGTTCAAGCCGTTGATTATCAGGCCATATCAACAACAGCCTTAACGCATTTTCCTATACCCTCATGGATTTCGGATATTCTTCCGGCCAGCATGTATGCCGGAGTTGTGACTATCCTGTTTGCATCATCCAGCACAAATCCGGTTGCAGGGCAGTCCTTGTGTTTCGCTCCGGTTTTTTCAATCTCTGCCGCTGTGCCTGCATCGGAGCCGATGGTAAGTGTAGGTGAGGCATCCCTGCCAAGTATTGCAGCTATAAGGGCCGGGGCGATGCAGATGGCGCCAATAGGTTTTTTTGCAGAATGTATTTCTTTCGTAAGCCTTGCTACTTCAGGATTCACCGAGGCTACAGCCCCTTTCTGGGCAAAGTCGCACAGGTTAAGTGCTGCGCCGAAACCACCCGGAAATATGAGGGCATCAATATCTGTTTCTTTTATTTCAGCAATGTCTTTAATATTGCCTCTTGCTATCCGCGCTGCCTCCACAAGCACGTTCCGCTTTAATCCTGTCGGCTCCATTGTGCAGTGGTTCACCTCCGAGAGTTCAATATCCGGGGCCATGCATACCGCTTCAGCGCCTGCCTGGTCAATGGCCAGAAGCGTACAAACCGCCTCATGGATCTCGCTGCCGTCACGAACTCCGCAACCTGAAAGAACAACGCCGATCTTTTTACTCATGATAACCCTCCCTGTCCTGGTTTTCCTGCCAATGAAGGCGGACGCTCCTGTTTCAGGAGCTGATTTTGAGTTTTTTTACCCCACTATTCTGGTATTTTGCCACAAAATTGACTGCAGGCAAGTAAACAATTTTTAATAGCCGACATACAGAGAGTGAGCTGTTTTTTCACGGCCTATACTTAAGCCCTGCAGCCTGCATCGCGAAACAAGCAAATGTTGACAACAAAGCTTGGCTGTAGTAGCTAACAGACTGATATGAATTCAGAATCATAATTGAATGGGAGGGAATAATGAAAAACAGGAATTTAGTAATTGCCTTGCTGCTGTTGTCATTGTCTGTGCTATGCGGCTGTCCGGCCAGCTATCATGCAAGGAGCGGGGATGTAAAAGGCGCTGTACTTGTGAACCCTGAAATACTTCAAGAGGGTACAGGTGATCAGGCACTTTACAGATATGTGAACCCTGCATTTGATATTAAAAAATATTCCTCAATCATTGTTGAGCCGCTGCTGATTGCCAAAGACGGAGAAACCAGCGCATCCGAACAGGAAAACTATCAGAAGCTGGCAAACAATGGGTATGTTTATCTCGTTACTGAGATGGAAAAGCAGATTAAAGTGGTAAAGGAGCCATCCAAGGGTGCAATGAAGCTTCAGGTGGCCATACGCGATGCAGATTCATCCAAACCTGTACGTATGCTTACATCATCTGTAACACCAATAGGGGCTGGCATTAGTGTTTTAAAGTTCGCAGCGATGGGAAAGCCATCTGGCGTAGGTGAAATAACTGCAGAATTCAAGCTCACTGACGCGGCAACAGGAGAGCTGCTTGCCGCAGCCCTTGACAGGCGGGTGGGTGGAAAAAATATTACATCGCTATGGGACACCTGGCACAATGCTGATGATTCTCTTCAACAGTGGGCGAAACATCTGGGCTTCCTTCTCTGTAACCAGCTACAGGCCAAAGATTGCAAGAAACCCTGAGTTTTCTGAGTAATTGAATGAGAAGGGGCAGGCAAACATGAACTCCGTTATCGAGATAGAGTCAGAACATATAAAGCTGGATTCATTCCTCAAGCTTGCCAATATGGTGATGAGCGGTGGAGAGGCCAAGCTTGTGATTCAGGATGGTCTGGTTAAGGTAAACGGAGAGGTTGAGATTCGCAGAGGTAAAAAGCTCTACCCTGGTGACAGGGTAGAGCTTGAAAGTAATGAAATAACAATAAGCCAGGCAGTTGAACGCTAAATTCTTTCCTGCCTGTTTTATATAGCCCCTTTCAATTCAATTCATTGCAAAAGAGCCCATCCATACACCCTAAATTTGTTGTTTATTCAGGTATTCTGACAATTTCCTGTCAAGGGTCTTGCGTGATATTCCAAGTATTTCAGATGTCCTGGTCTTGTTGAATCCAGTCTGTTTCAGCACAGCAATTATGTGGTTGCGTTCCAGTTCCACAAGGGATATGAGCGGCGCCAGATCATCCTGGCGAACTGGCGCGGTGCGACTACAGACCGGCAGCAGATCATGGGTAAGAGTTTGCCCCTGTGCCAGTATTACAGCACGCTCTATCACGTTCTCAAGTTCGCGGACATTGCCCGGCCACTGGTATCCGGCAATACACTGAAGGGCCTGTGGAGCGATGGAGCTGATATTTTTATTCATTCTGGATGCAAAACGACGAACAAAGTGCCGTGCCAGCGGCTCCACATCCTCCAGCCTTTCCCTTAAAGGCGGAAGAGTAAGTGAAATTACATTTAGACGATAGTAGAGATCTTCGCGGAAGAGTCCAACCGCAACTGCATTGGCCAGATCCTTGTTTGTTGCAGCCACAAAACGGACATCAACTTTTTTAGCCTTCGCAGACCCTATGGGGATAAAATCCTTTTCCTGGATAACCCGCAATAGTTTGGCCTGTATTGCTGAGCTTAAATCCCCTATTTCGTCGAGAAATAGTGTGCCACCATCTGCTTCTTCAAGTAAACCCTTCTGATTAGCCACAGCGCCTGTAAATGCCCCCCTCAGATGGCCGAACAGCTGACTTTCAAGCAGATTGTCAGATAGAGCCGCGCAGTTGAGCGATACAAAAGGATGTTTCCTTCTCGGCGAGGAGTCATGGATGGTTCGGGCAATAAGCTCCTTACCGGTGCCGGACTCTCCCAGAACAAGAATATTTGCATCGCTTGAGGCAACCTGAAGGGCGAGATCGTAAACTTCCCTGAAGCGCTTGCTTACGAAAATTATTGATACAGGGCCGTCACCACTTCGATGGAGTTCTTCACGAAGACGCTGGTTCTCTTCAGCAAGCCTTAAGTGCTCAAGGGCCTTTGAAATAACTCCAAGGATCTTCTCCCTTGGGAATGGTTTCATCACATAATCGTAAGCCCCGAGTTTTATGGCCTGAACAGCATCATCAACGGTTCCGTGTGCTGTCATAACAACAACAGGCAGCTGGGGAAACCTTTCCTTGACAAGCTTTAAAACATCAATCCCGTCTACATCAGGTATTCTTACGTCATGAAGCAGTAATGAAGGTATTTTGAACTCGGGATTTTCAAATCTGGAAAGAAGTTCACCACCTGTGGAGAAGGTTTCAACCTCGTATCCCTGCCTGTAAAGCATTTTTGAGAGATATTGGAGGTTTCCGCTGTCATCGTCACATATATAGATGGTGGCCATGTTCTTACCTGAAAAAATTTGATGGGGGAAAAAACGATACTCTTTGGGACGAGATGATGCAACATTTTGTCTTGCCGTGTTCTCTTGCCGCAGATTTATTGATCAAACAACAGACTGAAATTCCAGAGCCTTTGACGTTTGCTGATTATTCCTGAACTACGTGAATTACACCGGTTCCTCCATGCTCTTTTTGCATGAGATCTGATGATCTCCATAATTCCGGTCTCCCTTGAGAAGTCCTCCAGACTCCAGATCATACCTGCAAAAAGAATTATTCCACCCATAAATACGATAGGTTCCATTTTTTATCCCCCCAATATTAATGAATAAGAGGCTATCATAGTGTTAAGACGGAAAACGTCACATTGAACAGAGGCGGGGATCCCTTTGTGCAGATTTTTTTGCTTGCAATCAGCATTTGCTGGTGGTATTAGACATTTTCCGTGCCGAGGTGGTGGAATTGGTAGACACGCAAGATTCAGGTTCTTGTGCTCGCAA
>CAZXTZ010000074.1:0-12684 GCA_964643645.1 uncultured Geobacteraceae bacterium | reverse complement strand
GAGCCGTTTCTCCCTCTTGTCGCCGCTGAATCGCCCGGTCCAGGTCTGTTCTACTGACGGAGTGCAATTTGAAAGAGCAGAACCTTCCATCAGCCTGCCGGCTGGAGGAAGAGGCGAAGGAAGATATGAGCCCCGCGCTGTCATATGGTGATACAAGCTGCATTCCAGGCGGTCACCGGCGTTTATTGCGCAATCCAGCAAGGTTCCCCTCTTTGTCTCCTCGTACTTCTGATCAAACAGGAAGTTTCCAAGCGACCATGCAACCGGCTTGCCATCAACGCAGGATGGGGGAGCGATAACATGGGGGTGGGTACCAACAATCAGGTCGGCGCCGGCAGCGATATAGCTGCGGGCAAGACCCTGCATACGTGCGGTTGGAGCAGGCAGGTACTCCCGTCCCCAGTGCACATAAACCGCAATCAGGGTTGCCCGCTGTTTCAACCTCCGGATCTCCTGCAATACTTCCGGAGAATCGGCCATTGCAAGATTACGGCGATCTGACTGTGCGTTTACAACATCAGTAACTGCAACAACAGCGATATTACCTTTAACCGTAGGGATGACGGCTGAAAAACGCCTTCCGTAAAGCGGAGTCGCCTGCTGTCGCCTCACTTCCGCTTTGGTTCTTGCAAGCCCTTGCTCACCAAGATCAAGGGAATGGTTATTCTGCATTGAGACCAGATCGAAACCTTTAAGCAGGGCAAACATGGATGGCGCGGCAGCAAAACAGTTGGTGCGTCCGGACTGGCAGGTCTCTGAGCTACCGGCCGCCCCCTCAAGGTTTACAACATGGATGGCATCGTGAGAAAGAAAGGGGAGGAGCGACTGTCTGATCGCCTCCACCCCCTGTTCTTCCGCAAAGCGCTGTATACCCCTGCCAGGCAGCAGGTCACCGTAAAACCTGATGTTGCCTGCCGATGCTGTGCCACTGAGCAGCAGCGCCAGAAGGCCCGTTGCCAATAGTCTCATCTGGCCGATTTACCCTGCTCAGGCAGGGTATGGGGCGATCTCTTGCTCTTTTCCTCTGCAAAGTAGGCGCGTATCCATGAAGGCGGCTGTTTTTTCCCTGAATTTCTCCATTTTTCGCTGTCAATCAGTTCAGCAGAGGTGAACTCGTGGTAGGAATAGACAGGGCCCATAACCAGCTGCCGCCTCCCAAAATACGGCACAGCCAGATTGAGCTCGTTCACATGTCCCAAAGCCTCGTAAAGCCGTGTCCCCTGGAAACTCTGCACATCAACCACTTTCCTCACAGGTTCCGGGGTCTTGAGGGGCTGATCATTTGTATCTGATCCGTTAAGGCTACCCATCAGCACTATGAAATGCTCAATGGTGGCCCCTATGTTTAGTATCTCCGCATACTCGTCACTCGTCAGTTCCACTCCCTCAAGCTCTTTGTGGGCAATGGTCTGAAGCAGATTCAGATGCTTGCGATAAACAGATATTTTTGATGCGATGCCTTTTTTTAGTTCCGGGCTGCCTGCTGTCCGTTCAAGCATCACTCCAAGTCGTGCAAATGCCAGGTCAAGCCGCCGGAAAAACTCAGGATCAGGCTCCACATACCCCCTCGGTTTTCCCGTGTTCAGTCGCTCGTATCCTCCCTCGCCAGCCTCGGCTGTAACTTGCTCCACGACAGCTATGGTCTCGTAACGAAGATTCACCCAGCTGCCAAGGGCCGTGTTGAGCTGTTTTCTCTTCCATGCCTGAGTCTTTGCAAATGCAGGCGCTTTTGCCGGTGGCTCCTGTACGAGGGATGAAAGGGCATCCAGCCACTGCTGGTAAAGGCTGGATTCCCATGCGGATCGCTGGAATCCATTTATCTTCCCGGCCAGGCTGTCAAGTCTTAATGCATAACGCTCATAATCGCCCTGTTTCAGTTCATTCAGCAGTATGTTGCGGGCCTCTCCCGATCCGAATGCAGCCATGATATCCAGCCCCATCGGCAGCGTCCTGGGGCTCTCAAAGGTGCCAACGGAGTCAGGTATTGAAAGATGAGTAACAAGTTCGTCAAAGATATGGGCATCAAGAGTATAGACCGAGGGAAGGAGCCTGAAGCTGCCTGTGCCCTTTACCCACGGCAGCGTAGAATTGAAAGCCGTGTTCTCACCTGGTTGCGGTAGCCTTTTCAGGTTGGTGGGGTTTAAGTAACGGGACTCTCCAACCATTTCACGGTATATGGAGTACAGAAGCTCCAGGGCCTTGCTTGCCTTCCCGTCTGACACCACTTCCAGAATATCAGAAACATGGGGCCTTTCAGAAGGGCTGGCGATGTTGAAGGTAAATGCCTGATACCACTTGATGGCCCGGAAATAGCCCTGCAGATCCTTGTCACGTTCGTACTTGCCCCGGATAAAGAAATCGGAGTAATCCAGCTTCTGGCCAAATAATGTTTCCTGCTTGCCCTGTGCGGCGGCAATTACTTTTTTAGCTTCGGTCCTGGCCTCTGGCCTCATGGTTGTCCCGCTCTCCGGTTTCATGAGGATAAGCCCTGTCTGAAACATGACCTCCGTATCGCTGCCAGGTTTAAGTCTTGCTGCTGCCGCAACCCCATGCCTGGAAAATTCCTCAAGGGCCGTTGCTAGCTGCTGACGCTCCATTGCGGCATAAAGGGCGGCAAAGGCGGCATAGAAGGTTTCAAGCACCGCATCGCTGGTAACAAGGTACGGAACCATCTGCCTGTCCCCGTAACGCTCGCTCTCATACAGCGAGTAGATCTGGTCAGAATCCCCCTTCTTAAGCAGCATCTGGTTTTTTACCAGTTTTTCCCTGTCGCCTTTGTTGTACTGGTACATCCAGAGATTTGAGATATCTCCGAGGGGGTCATTGTGCGGTTCAACTGCCAAAACACTGCGCCCATTCTTCTGGTATGTGAAAGCAAATCCCTGACCGTCCGGAAAAAATGCCGGCACAGAGGTAAGCTTTCGCGATGCCAGAATTGGGGTTGGAGAACTGTTGTCCTGACGGATTATCCCTGCTGCCCCTGACTCTGCCGAATATTCCAGGAATGAGGTCTGGTTGGGGGACCACTGCATCTTTGCAGCCCCATGCGGGGCTCTGGTTTCAGCAGGCTTCCACCATTCGTCAAATCTGTATCGAAGGCAGGCGTTGCCTTTGTCTGAGCGGTATAGCAACATGTCTCCGCTTGGAGACCATTCCGGAAAATTGCCGGAATTACGGAGCGGGGCAGGGGTAGTCATTCCATCGAAATCCTTCCAGTAGGCTGACTTTCGGAAGGTTTCCATTCTTTTTGGGGAAACTGTAATCGGCAGGTCATGGTGCCCGGACTCCCGCACCCACCAGATGTCGCTCCGGCCATTTTCCTCTGAGGCGTAGGCGATACGGTAGTGGTCGTCAAAACGGTGTGGGGAAAGGCGTGGCCAAGATTTCTTTCTGGATGGATCGTTGGTTACAGCGGTCAGTTTGCCTGAATCCGGTTCGTACAGGTAGATCTCCCAGGCCCCTGCTTTCAGGCCAGAGAAGACAAGTTTTTTTCCATCACCACTCCATGAGGGATGAATGATGTCGTCAAGAGGTATCTTCAGGTTCTTTAGCGTGCCGGAAGGCAATTCGGCAAGAGCAAGGCTGCCTTTGCTGTTGTGTGTTCTGACAAAGACGATCCTGGTGGCGTCAGGCGACACCCTTGGGTCGGAGGCATCACCTTCAGGCAGTGGGATCTCCAGGAACTTTTCAACATGAAACAGTATGGGCACTGCATCCACAAACTGTACCGCTGGTGCCCCATCCCTGTGGGCCCTTGGTTCTGTAGAGTTTTTAACAGGGGAAAGCTTATGTGTGGAGGTGAATTTTCTGTAGGCGAAGACAGTAGCGGTTACCATCAGAAAAGCCGCCACTACTGCCAGAAGGATTGTTTTGAAATTGAAGTTCATCTCCTATGCCGATCCTCTCCGTATCCTCAGAGCCTCCCTGTACATGGAATCATATTTTCGGGCCGACTGTTCCCAGGTAAATCGTTTTGCCATTCCGTTTCTGCGAAGCGCTGCAAGACCTGCCGGATTGTTGTAGAAAGTCCAGGTGGCCCATCCAACGGTGTCGTAAAGCGCTACGGAACTGTGGCTCCAGAATTTGAAGCCATCCCCGGCAAGGTCTTCCTCATTGAAGTTCTCAACGCTGTCGTCAAGCCCGCCGGTTGCCCTGACGACCGGCGGGGTTCCGTAGGCCAGGGAATACATCTGGTTAAGTCCGCAAGGCTCGAATGCCGAAGGCATAAGGAAGAAATCACTTCCCGCTTCCACCAGATGGGCCAGCTCGTTATCGTAACCGATAAAGCAGCCTACACTTTCCGGATGACGATGGGCCATGCCTCCGAAAAAGAAGTGGGCCCAGGGTTCGCCGTTACCAACGATCACAACCTGAATATCAAGCTTTATCATTTTATGTATGGCTTCAGCCAGAAGGTCGGTTCCCTTCTGCTGAACCATTCGGGATACGACCCCGAACAAAGGCACATCATCCCTTTGGGGCAGCCCGAATCGCTCCTGAAGCGCTCTTTTGCAGACAGCCTTTCCTGAAAGATCGTCGGCTGTGTAGTTGGCAGGCAGGTAGTGGTCGGTGGCAGGGTTCCATTCTTCGTAATCCACGCCGTTTAAGATGCCATAAAGGTCGGCGCTCCGTTCCCGTACTACCCCTTCCAGCCCCCAACCGTATTCCGCTGTCTGTATCTCGGCTGCATAACCGGCGCTGACGCTGTTTATAAGGGTTGCATGGTACAAACCGCCTTTGAGGAGATTTACCTGGTCATCCTTCTCAAGCCCCAGAAATGTGAAATATTTCCAACCCACATCCAGCACCTCCATCAGACCCGGATAGAAGTTGCCCTGATACTGCATATTGTGAATGGTGAGTATGGATGCAGCATTGCCCACCATCGGGTCATTGCGGTAACTTGTATTCAGAAACAGCGGCACAGCTGCGGTGTGCCAGTCGTGGGCGTGGAGTATGTCCGGTTTCCAGCCCAGCATCTTTGGGAGTTCCATTGCTGCCCTGGAAAGAAAGACGTAGCGATTGTCGTTATCCATAAAACCGACATTGTTGACGCCATATATGCCGTCCCGTCCGTAGAGACCATTATGCTCGATAAAGTAGACCGGCACATCGCTCTTTTGCAGCCGTCCCTCCCAAACTCCGCAGTACATGTCGCCTATAATCCCCATTGGAACTACAAGTGTCCCAGGCAGCATCTTCAATCCGTAACGGTCGGGATCTATTGTGTAGTAACGGGGCAAAACCACCCTTACATCATGACCCATCCCATGCAGATAACGGGGCAGATCTCCAACAACCTCACCAAGACCGCCTGTCTTGGCAAAAGGCGCTGCCTCTGAAGCGGCAAAAAGTATATTGAGTGGTTGTGTCATGCAGGATAATCCTTTTTAAGGGCCTCGGTCGCCTTTTCAAGTTCCTGTTCAAGTTCGGGCAGCAGGCCGCGTGCCTCATCAAGCTCACCTCTGCGGGCGGCCTGTTCCATTGCTGCAGCCACACTGTTGAGCTTTTTAGCACCTACCGAACCTGTTTCCCCCTTAAGCCCGTGGGAAAGCTTGATCAGCTCCGCAGAATCAGAGGCTTCCAGCGCCGTCTTTATAGAATCCAGTTTTTGTGGCGAGCTGTCCAGAAAGATGCCTATTACATCAATAAGAACATCTCTGCAGCCCAGCTGGATATAGTTCCTGTTCAAATAATCGTGATCCAGCGTCCCTGACTCTGCCCCTGATTTCAAATCGTCTGTTTTCATGGCGCCCCCTCGGCAGATTACATTTCAAAAATGCATAAAAGATCTACAGGCCAAGTTTCAAACTTATAATCCTTATATGATCCTCTTCTTCAGCCTTGAGAGTTTCCAGCATTATCCGTCCTTCGCTGTCGGAAGTCGTCGCAAGCAGTTCTTCGTAGTAAGCCTGGCTTCGCTTTTCTATATCAAGGGCGATCTTCAGCGCCTCCCTGTCATCTGTTTCAAATGTTACCTTGTGGGCAGGATCTGAAGGGGCCAGATCAATGGTAGTCCCTCCGTAAAAGACCCATCTTCCGGTTTCGTGTAGTGATTTGTAAAGCTCGTTCAGCTTCAGGTAATGGGACTCCTCATTCTTTGCCAGCCACTTGAAGACCTTTTTACCCTCAGGATTAAAGGTTTTGTGTTCAGCCTTTGTGTAAAACTCGAAGGTTTCCTTCTCAAGCTCAATCGCCTTCATTATGGCATCAAGCAGCGCCTTGTTCTCAGACATGCCTTTTCTCCTTATTAAGGTTCTGTTATGTAAAGATAATCCTCAAGGGCCATCAATTCATCAACGGTTTTGGTAAGCAGCACAGGACACCCCCTGGCTTCCGGCAAACGGAGGTCAATATCATAGCGGTCTCCCACAAAAAGCACCTGCTCCGGGGGTAAGCCGAGATCAGTCAGTATCTCATCAAGAACCGACTCATCAGGTTTTGGCCGCCATGTGTCATTAATGGTTATCACCCTTGAAAAGCTGTCTTCAAGGCCAAGCTTTTTCAGAATGGCAGATGTGAGGACCATGTTGTTGTTGGTGACAAGCCAGATAGTGTAGCGGGTCCCAAGGGCCTCCAGAAGCGGAAACACCCTCTGGTCAGGCTCTATAAAGTCTTCCGGGTGCAAGTCTTCTGCAAAGCGACGATGCATTTCAGGCACAGTTCCACCAAGAGCCTCTATGGCAACTGCAAGTGTCTGCACAGTTCCACGTTCTGCTGTCAGTCTTTCTCTTGTGCCCTTGAGGGTTACAGCAGCGTCTTTCGGATCCTGGCCCACAAGATCTGCGGCGTACCGCGAAACGGACTCCCATACTGCATGTTCAAAAGTTTCGGAAACATAAAGTGTGCCATCAAGGTCAAATACGACAGCCTTTATCGCTTGAGCCTTTTCAGTCATATCCCTATTCCCTTCATGCATCCAAGAACCGGATTGTCCACTCCCCTGTATTGAACCAGAACCCTGAAGGTGTCCCCCATGCCGCCTTCAGGCATTATGAGGCGTTTTAAGGTAATCCGCTGACCCAGCTTTTCCTTTTCCGTAAGTTCAGAGGCTTCTATAGCCTCAAACTCCTCAATCATTCCGGCGGAAAGCAGAAACCGGTACTGCTCGCCAAACCACGCGGTATGGAGCCCAAGTTCTTCTCCTCTTTCCATAAGGGCGCTGAAGTTTATATGGGTGGTTATATCCTGTTCCCCTATCCTCTCGTAGGGGTTATCCTCTACCTTGTGTCTGTAATAGCAGAGCATTGTTCCCCGGTTGCGTCTCGGTGTGTACAGCTCCTGCTTTGGAAAACCATAATCAACTGTAAGAATGAAACCGCGTTCGAGCGCTCCGGCTGCCTTTGCAAGCCATTCAAGGGCGGCAAGGGAAACCTCCGCCTCCTGCCCCGGATGGAGAGGAGCGCCGTAATGCTCAAAATACTGCCCAATAAGGGGAGATGATGGCAGGTCAAGCTTTTCGCTGAAGGTGTCGCCGTCAAGTATGACAAATATCTCCCGCAGACCCTCCGGTGTCATCAGCACGCGATGTACAGGCATGGCATCTATAAGTTCATTGGAGTAGATCACCCCGCTGAATCTGAAATTCTCAAATTGTTCGGGCGACAGCCATGAGAGCTTCGGAGCGTGGGCCGCCAGCAGAGCTGCCTGGGCCTCGGCAAGGGATGGTTCCTTCTCCACAAGCACAAGACGGGTTGCGGAATGGCATTCGGGAGCCCGTTCAGCGAGAAAGTCCATGATGTCGCAGGCAAGCCTGCCGTGGCCCGCCCCAACCTCCACAACGGTAAATCCGGAAGGTTCACCCATTGAGCGCCACATTGCGGCAATCTCCCGGGCAATTACCCTGCCGAAGGCTGAATGAACCGTAATGCTGGTGAAAAAATCACCCTCTTTCCCGACTTTCCGGCCGGGAGAGGTGTAGTAGCCCAGTCCCGGTTCATAGAGGCAGGCAGCCATGTATTGGGCAAAGGTAATGCTTCCTGTTTCACGTATACGGCTGGCTATTATTTCTTTCAGTTCGTTTTCTGTCATAATCATTAATTATGAAGGGTCAAAGGTAAAGGGTCAAGAAGAGACAGACTAATCCTTATCTTTCTTGGGGTAAATTTCACGAAGCCCCTTTATATGGCGGCGCATCTCCTTGCGTAGTTCAGGCGGTTCCAGAAGCTCTGCGTGCCGTCCATATGAAAGTATCCAGGCCAGTATTTCAAGTGATCCTGAAGCTTCAAATTCAAGAACAACAGATCCACCTGGCTCAGAAGAGATCTTCTGTTTGGTTCTCCAGATTCGATCCTTTACCAGATGGGCAATTTCGGCATCAAAACGGACTGCAAGCTTCATCGGGCTGTCATTTACAAGGCCGAAGGCGTCACTGAAACATGATTCAGGATCATAATCAGCAGGAAGTTCAAACCGCTGGCGAGTCACAGTGACTCCGGCTATCCGTTCAACTGCAAACAGCCTGACAGCAGCCCTGTTGTGAGTATATGCCAAGAGATAGAGGCCGCCCTTTGCAAGCACAAGAGTATATGGATCAATATCGTAGTTTGCCGGTTCTTTTCCGCTCCTTGAGTATGAAAGCCTTACCCTGTACTGGTAAATAAGTGCCCTCCGCAGTTCAGAGAGCAGTGAAGCGGAGTTGTCATAGTTGCGGACACCCTGGAATCTTGGAAGTGAAACCCGTGCTATTCTTTCGATATGTGCAGCAGAACGCGGGGGAAGGGCAGCATGTATTTTTGCAAATATGGCGTCTATCTCTGCGCCGAAAGGTTCCTCGGGCAGAAGGCCCGCAAATGAACGCAAAAGGTGCAGGGAGGCCAGCTCTTCAAGGGTGAATGTAATCGGGGCGACCTGTTTTGTCCGGGTAATGAAACGGTAAACTTTCTTTCCTGCCTGCCACTCTGTAGTCAGGGGATAACCGGCCTCCTGAACAGCGGCAAGATCACGGTGCACGGTACGACGATCAACTCCGGTCTCATCAATAAGCTCGTCAAGTGTAATTCCATTACGGGACTCTATCAGCCTTATGACATTATGCAGCCTTGCCGCCTGGGTATAATGGCCCCTGGGTTTTCCTCTGGTCATCTGCCGCCTCCTGCAGACCTGATATTCTATGCCCTGTTTTTCCTGATCGTTTTAGGGTATAATGCCCTTCCATTTAGCAAGAAGGGTACGTCAACTCAAGATGTTTGACAACGGTATTATGACATATTTTGCCCCTCTTGCTGACTGGCTGCGCAATCCAGGTTACATGCCGCTCTTTATCCTCAGTTTTCTTGCATCCACACTTCTGCCTGTAGGCTCCGAATGGCTGCTTATTCTTATGCTTACCCAGGGATACCTTGCTGTTCCTGTTGTTGTGGTTGCAACTCTGGGCAACACCCTGGGGGCCTGTACAAACTGGCTGGTTGGTCGTTATGGTGGCGGCTGGGCCCTTGAACGCTTTTTCAGAATCAGCGAAACCCAGAGAAAACGTGCCGAAGACTGGTACAAAAGGTACGGCTCAGCATCCATACTGCTGTCATGGCTTCCTGTTCTGGGTGATCCGCTATGCCTGGTGGCAGGGCTTCTGGGAATACGATTCCCCCTGTTTATTGCCCTTGCTGGCGCGGGCAAACTGCTCAGGTATATTGTTGTGGCATGGATGACATTGCAGATGGTGAATTGAATCTACACAATGGACGCAAGAAGTTTATGAAACTATCTCTTTTATCCCCTGCAAAATCCCTGAACAAGGCCTGCCTTAAACAGAGCCTTAAAAGGGATCAGATCGATCTTTTCAGGGCCAACCTCGCCCGGCTGTTTGAGCGTATCCGTTCTGATGAAAGCGAAGAACACCTCAAGAACATCATTGCCGACTTCCTGAAAGACACCTGGTATAAACAGACCCACGAAATCAACACCAGCGGCCGCACCGACCTGGTGATCCATAACGGCGGCAGTTCACAAGATACGGTAGGTGTACTGCTGGAGGTTAAACGCCCCGACAACAGCACTGAAATGATCTCCCTCGACAAGCCCAATAGCAAGGCGCTGCATGAGCTGCTGCATTACTACATGCAGGAACGCTATATAAAGGGCAATCTGGAAGTCCGGCGGCTGATTGTCTGCAATATCTATGAATGGTACATATTTGATGCTGCTGATTTTGAGCGCCTGTTCTTCCAGAACAGGAAGTTTGTTGAAAACTACCAGAAATGGAGTAACGGCCTCTTTAGCGGTGACAAAACTGACTGGCTTTACAGAGAAATCCTCAAGCCGTTTGTTGAAGGCGAGTTGGAAAACCTCCCCTGCACGTACTTTGATTTGCGGGATTATGTAGGGGCATCCCCTTGTGGGTGCCCGCCTTCAGGTGGCAATTCCGAAAAGGGCGACCACAAGGGTACGCCCCTACAAGACGAAAAACGTTTAATCGCCCTCTACAAGGTACTCTCACCGCCACACCTGCTGAAACAGTCCTTTGCCAACGACAGTAACTCTCTGAACAAGGAGTTTTACAGTGAACTGCTGCATATTATTGGCCTGGAAGAGGTAAAAGAAAAGGGCAAGAAGCTGATCCGCCGCAGGCCGGAAGGCAAGCGTGATGAGGGTTCATTGCTGGAGAACACCTGCAACATCCTTAAGACCCGTGGGCGGCTCTCTGCCCTTGCCAACCCGCAGCAGTACGGAGCTGATGCAGATGAACAGCAGTTCAGCGTTGCCCTTGAACTCTGCATTACCTGGCTGAACCGTCTGCTGTTTCTCAAACTGCTGGAAGGACAGCTAATCACCTACCATAAGGGCGACCGCAGCCATGCCTTCCTGAACAGCAGCCGGATTGATGATTTTGATGAACTGAATGAGCTGTTTTTTGAGGTGCTGGCAGTACGGGTTGACGAGCGTAGCCAATCAGTACGGGAAAAGTTTGGCGCCATTCCGTACCTGAACAGCTCCCTGTTTGAAGAAAGCGATCTGGAACGGACCACCATACGGATCAATGAACTCAAGAACCGGCTTGACCTGCCGCTTTCAAGCTCAACCGTGCTTAAGGCAAGCAACGGCAAGCGCTTAACCGGTAGCAAAAACACCCTGAACTATCTGTTTGAGTTTCTGG
Source organism: uncultured Geobacteraceae bacterium (assembly GCA_964643645.1). Classification (GTDB taxonomy): domain Bacteria; phylum Desulfobacterota; class Desulfuromonadia; order Geobacterales; family Pseudopelobacteraceae; genus Trichlorobacter. Next base: position 1,592 of record CAZXTZ010000074.1, on the reverse strand, counting down.
ATGCCTATGACTTTGGCGCAGAAGGTAGCGCCGAGATTCAGGAGCAGAACAAGAGCATCATCAACGCCTCGGTACTAGGCCTGATCTTTGAAAAGATTAACGGCTACCGGGACGGCTCCTTCTTTACCCCCGGTTTTATCACCATGTACATCTGCCGCGAGACCATCTGGCGGGCAGTGCTGCAGAAGTTCAACAACACCTACGGTTGGGACTGTACCAGCCTGATTGACCTGCACAATGAAATCTACCGCCAGCGTGTACCGGTTAAAGATGCCAATGCCCTGATCAACTCCTTAAAAATCTGCGATCCGGCAGTCGGTTCCGGCCACTTTCTGGTCTCTGCTCTCAATGAGATTATTGCCATCAAGAGCCAGCTGCGGATACTGGCTGACAGAGACGGCAAGCTGCTGCGCTGTGACCTGACCATTGAAAACGATGAACTGATCGTCACGGTTGATGACCAGATTTTTGAGTACCACTACAAGGACAGCGAATCACAGCGGATACAGGAGACCCTGTTTCACGAAAAAGAGACCATCATTGAAAATTGTCTGTTCGGGGTGGATATCAACCCCAAGTCAGTTATGATCTGCCGCCTGCGGCTCTGGATAGAGCTGCTGAAAAACGCCTACTACCGTACCACCAACCACCCCCCAGCCCCCTCCTTAAAAGAAGGAGGGGGAGTTTCAAACTCCCCTCCTGTTTCAGGAGGGGCCGGGGGTGGTAGGGTTTTAGAAACCCTGCCTAACATTGATATCAACATAAAATGCGGCAACTCGCTGGTCAGCCGGTTTGCCCTTGCTGGTACTCCCAACATTCCCGCAGCCGGACGCAAGAAGCAGAAAGAGCTGGCCGATAAATACCGTGAACTGGTCTTTTTCTACAAACATGCCCCCAGTAATAAGGCAGAAGTACGCAAGCAGATTGAGAATCTGAAACATTCGCTGGAGAACTTTGGTCTGCCCAATGACAAGGACTTGATCGCCCTGCGTAAAAAAGAGAATGAAGTGGCCCAGCTTGGTTTTGCCTTTGACAAGCAAGGGGCTGAGACTATGCAGAAGATTATGGCCGAAGTGCTTGTATTGCGGGAACGCTTTGCAGAGAAGGAGCGGCTGCTGTACAGCAACGCCTTTGAATGGCGCTTTGAATTTCCGGAAGTGCTGGATGACGCCGGGGAGTTTATCGGTTTTGATGCGGTGATCGGCAACCCGCCGTATATCCGGCAAGAGGCGATTAAAGACCAGAAACCGGCCTTTGCAGAGATGTTCGGCAGCTTCTATTGCGGTACTGCCGATATCTATACCTACTTCTACAAGACCGGCCTGAACCTGCTGAAAACCGGCGCAACCCTCTGTTACATTGCCCCTAACAAATTCATGCGGGCAGGCTACGGCAAAAACACCCGTGATCTGCTGACCACCCAGGCCAAGCCGTTGATGGTGCTGGACTTTGGCGACCTGCCGATCTTTGACGAGGCCACCACCTATCCTTCAATTGTCATGGTGGAAAGGCAACCACCCCCAACCCCCTCCTTAACAAGGAGGGGGCCTAAAAACTCCCCTCCTATTTTAGGAGGGGCAGGGGGTGGTAAC
>CAZXTZ010000073.1:0-12686 GCA_964643645.1 uncultured Geobacteraceae bacterium | reverse complement strand
CTCCAAAAAGCAGCGGCGAGCCGTACCTGTTATCTTCACCCAGCTTGTAGAGCTGAATGTGCCTTTCATTCGGGTACACTATCCAGTACTCCATTACCCCATGCCTCTGGTAAAGCTCAAACTTGACAGTTATGTCCCGCCTGGAAGTTGCTGGAGAAAGAATCTCGACAATCAGATCCGGCGCCCCCTTTGCGCCTCGGTCGTCAAGCCTGTTCCTGTCACAGAACACAACCATGTCTGGCTGGACAACCGTAAAGGTATCTTCGTCAGAGTCGTCATAATGATCCGGAAAACGGACATCAAAGGGAGCAATGTAGACTTCGCATGGCCCATTCTGAAGAAAGTTTGCAAACTGGAGGTAAAGATTCCCAAGCCACTTCTGATGCCACCTTGTGGGAGCCGGAGTCATGCAGTATGCCTCGCCGTCTATCAGCTCCCAACGCTGGTCATCATCCCATCTGAGATAGTCTGCGTAGGAAAAGCGTTCATCTGTTTTTATCTGCGGAAGCGCCATGTCAAGCCCCCTTAAATCCAATAACGTTCAGTTAAGCACAATCATCTGTCATTCCGTCAGGCTTGAAGCCGAAACTCTAGATTCTAACTGTCTAAAAATCTGGATCCCCGATTGAATCATTCGGGGATGACAATCAGGTAGAGATGCAAAATTTTGCGTCTCTACCTGAATATTTTATATCTGCCGTTCGCCTGACTGGTGTTTTAAGAATTACCTGCCACCTTAGAATCACTTACCATCTATGGCCTTTTTCATTGCCTCCGGATCACGGGGGCCTTTATACAGCTTGCCATCCGGCAGAAACATCATTGGAGTGGCGTTTATTCCCTGTTCCTGAGCATATTTGATGACTGCGTCAATATCTGCCTTGCCTTCATCACCTTTTGGAGCTGGTATTGGCTTTCCTTCAAATGCCTTGTCCAGAAGTTCACGGTTCTTTGAAGCCAAAACAACCCTTGAGTTATCATACTGACGCATTGAAAACAGCATTATGTTTATAGAGAGGTCCGGCATCAGCTTTTCCAGCTTTATGAGTTGCGCGTGCATTGTCTTGCAATGGGGGCATCCCGGATCTGTGAATACATATATCTTTTTGGCGCCTTTGGGATTTCCCATTACAAATGCATGCTGCACAGGGACTGTCTTTGGATCTATGCCGGTAAGCTCCTTGGGTCTGGGGAGTTCCTTCTCGTGGGCTATCACCATCTCTTGAGTCTTTAAGTTTATAACCTGTCCCTGAAGCAAGTTTTTCTTGCCGTAGTCAATATATACAAAACCAGGCCTGCCGTCCTTTTCAAACAGCACTTCATAAAGCCCGTGACTTGGAGCAGGTTTTACCGATTTAACATTTACAGCAGCAAAGGAAAGAATTTCATTTGCTTCTTTTACTGAAAGAGAGTGGCATTTGGTGCAATCGTGTGAACCGCAACCCTCTTGGGCGGACGGCGCTTTGACTGTGGTTGCATTGACCGGAATTGTAAAGGCGACAAGGAGAATTGCAGCAAGCATGATTCTGAACATTTGTTGATTCCTTTCATGGTTTAATTATCAAGTAACAATTGATTTATATACATCTTTTGCATTCGTGTTGCATACAGGATTATCTGCTTTCAAGAACACTTTCAGAAAGCAACCGGCATTACTACTCCAGACCATACTCCTTTAGCTTGTATAAAAGCGCCCTATGGCTGATTTCAAGAATCCTGGCAGCGTGGGTACGATTTCCACCTGTTTTGGACAGGGCCTTGCGGATAAGTAATGCCTCAAGGTCACGCTCTGCCTGCTTTATGGAAAGGTTTTCTTCTTCCTGGCTATAGTCAGCAGTAGAAGTCTCCACCCCTGGCAGACATGGCTCTGAAATACAGTCCCCGTCACAAAGAACTATTGAACGCTCTATTACATTTTCAAGTTCACGAACATTACCCGGCCATCTGTATGACATCAGCTTTCGTATCGCATCCGGAGTAATGAGTGGCACCGGCGCCCTTCCAATACTGTTCGCGCAGCTTACAACAAACTTTTCAACAAGCAGGGGAATATCATCAATTCTGTCCCTTAACGGGGGTATCCAGAGCGTCATTACGTTGAGCCTGAAAAAGAGATCTTCCCGAAAACGCCCAGCTGATATCTCTGTCCTGATATCTCTGGATGTGGCCGAAACGATTCTTACATCCAGCTTTATGGTTACCTTGCCTCCTATCCTCCTTACCTCTCCTTCCTGAATAACACGGAGCAGCTTGACCTGAAGGTGCAGCGGCATTTCTCCTATCTCATCCAGCAGAATGGTACCGGTATCTGCCTGTTCAAAAAGTCCTGCCCTGTCTGATACAGCTCCGGTAAAAGCCCCCCGCATATAGCCAAAAAGCTCGCTTTCCAGAAGGTTTTCAGGAATGGCCCCGCAGTTGATCGCTATGAAAGGCCTTGATGATCTTGATCCGCTGTTGTGTATGGCTTTAGCAACCAGCTCCTTGCCTGTGCCGGACTCGCCAACCACAAGGACGCTGGTCTTAAGGTCGGCCAGACGGGAAATCTGGTCATATAGTTTTAGCATCTGAGGGTTTCTTCCTGTCATTCCGTAAAATGATCCGGAAGAAGCCACTATGCTGCGAAGGTGGCGATTTTCCTCCTTAAGACGTTCCCTTTCTTCAGCCTTTTTAAGGACAATAACAATTTCATCACGTTTGAATGGTTTCGATATGAAGTCGTATGCCCCTTCCTGCATGCAGGCAACGGCTGTTTCAACGGTTCCATATGCTGTCATCATTATTATGGGGGCCGTAATGTTACGTTCAACCGCTTTTCTCAGAAACTCTCTGCCATCCATTCCCGGCATCCTTATATCGCAAAGAATAAAGTCGAACACCGAGCCGCAAATCATTGAAAAAGCTTCATCACCACTTGATGCAGTTTCTACGGCATACCCCTGTTTCAGGAGCATTACAGACAACATATGCCGGAGGTTTTCCTCATCATCAATTATCAGTATATGATGTTTACTCACGAAGCTCTCCCGTGGGCAGAACTGTTTCCGGCAGGAAGGGTCAGCGTGAAGCAGCTCCCCGCTCCCGGACTGCTATGGACTGTAATCCTGCCTCCAAAACCTTCAATTATCCGGGCCGCTATTGCAAGTCCAAGACCTGTTCCACGGCCAGGTTCCTTTGTTGTGAAAAAAGGATCAAATATCCTGCTGATATTTTCAGGCAATATGCCTGAACCTGTATCTGCTATATCAATCTGAACAGTATCATCCGGATTAATGTATCTTGCTGAAATTGACATCATCCCCCCCTCTTCCATCGCATCTGCTGCATTCATCATCAGATTTATCAGTACCTGCTGAAGCTGATACGGATCAAGGGCAACAAGAGGCAGCCCTGATTCCGAAGCGATCTCAACCCTGCACTTTTTCATCTGCCCCTGATGCTTCAGCAGCTCTACGGTTTCAAGAAGAAGTTTTCCGGTATCAACATCTTCAAAAGCCGGGGCCTTGGGCCTTGCATATTCAAGCAGCCCCCTGACTATTCTGTCAATCCTTCCGCAGCTGTCCATTATCCTCACCAGATAGTCTGTATGAGATGGATCATGTTCAAGCTCTGATGCCAGTATCTCGGCATATCCTATTACTGAAGCCAGAGGTGTGCCTATCTCATGGGCAGTGCCTGCAGCCAGAAGGCCGACTGATGCCATCTTTTCAGATCGGACAGCTTCTTCACGGGCCTGCTTCAGCTCACGGTTAGCCTCTTCAATGGCCCTTACATGGGAGCCGACCTCTTCTTCCTTCGTTCTCAGAGTGTCAGACATTATATTGAAGGATTCCGCAAGCCTTGCAAGCTCCATCGGACCAGAGACCACAACCCTGTTGCCGTAGTAACCGCCGGTTATCTTCTCTGTTGCCGAAAGCAGCCTGTCCACAGGTCTTACCACTATCCTTGAAAGGATATATGAACCAATCCCAAGAAGCAGAATGAAATCAAGAGCAAAATACGAGAGGAACAGTTGACGGGATCTCTGGATACGAACCTTTTCATCTGCCAGGGAGACGACCAGACCGGCTCTGCCTGCCTGAACCCCGTTTCTCGACACAGGAAGAGTTCGCACAAAATATGCGCCTCCCGGCATTATTGCGCCTTCAGATGTAATATTGTCCGGCAGCAGGAAAGGCATATATACGTCAGTCCCGTCTCTGCCAGCTGTAAAAACTGCCTTTCCGGCTGAATCAAGCAGGGTAAGACGCTCTATTGCACGGCCATCAGCCAGCCTGTTGCCAAATACAGCTGAAGGAGCGTCAAGATGGAGCATGCCGTTTGGAAAATATGGGATATCATCAGGCAACTGGTTTACAAATGTGGCAAGAAGGAGTTTTGCATGCTCTCCCTTCTGCTCATACAAATCCCTCTCCGCTGTCTTGAAGGCAAAGAGACTGAAAAGAATCCAGGTAAGTGTAAGGAGGCAAGCCAGGGAGGCCAGAATAGAAAAGGTGAGGCTGGGTCGGAAGCCTTTCACGGTTTAATGACCCCAGTTCAGGTACCATCTGATTATCTGGGGACCGAAAAAAATATACATAACCGCGCCCATTGCCAGATAAGGCCCGAAAGGTATGGCAAGCTGCCTGCCTTTCTTCTGGATAACCATTATTGAAATACCAGCGACCGTCCCCACAAGAGAGGCGGCAAAGATTATGAAAGGTACGGCCTGAAGGCCGAGAAAAGCCCCCATCATGGCCAACAGTTTGAGATCGCCACCCCCCATTCCCTCTTCACGCTTTACAGCGTACCATAGTACGATTACAATGCAGATCAAATCTGCGCCTGCAAAGATGCCAAGCAGTGAGGATGGCCAGCTTTCTCCTTTAAATGTGAACATCCCGTAAATACCAAAAATAATGCCCGGCAGTGAAAAAAGAAGAAACCAGAGGTAAGGCTGTATCTGAAACGCCTCATCCTCCACAGGTTCCAGCTCATCCGGCTTATGGCCCCACGGCAGCAGAAGCCCCCTGAATGCAAGAGCCAGACTGGCTACACCTCCGGCAAGACCTGTCAACATAGGTCTGGAGCCTATATCTGACATAAACAATGATCCTGCATACCCTAAAAGAATAAAGGGGCCGGTAAGCTCGTTCGGAATTATCTGATGATCAAGGTCTATGAAAGTAATGATAACAAGGGTGGCACAGAACACGAACATGACGGCAAGCTGTATTGATATTCCGTACTTTAAAAAAAGCGCAACGGTAAGAAGGGCTGTCAGGAGTTCCACGAAAGGGTATCTTGCAGAAAATGAAACACCGCAAGACCTGCATCGCCCACGCAACAGAACCCAGCTGAATATTGGAATATTATCGTACCATCTAACAGGTTTTCCGCATTCCATACAGCGGGAACCTGGGGATACTATGGATTTGTTAAGTGGTAGCCTATAAATACAGACATTCAGAAAGGAACCGACAATTGCGCCAAATAAAAAAACAACAGCTGCAATCTGCCATTTTTCAGGCATTGCTACTCCTCGCCGAAACGGTCGTTTATAAGTCCGCCAATAGTATCCATAGCTTCTGCCTCATCGGGGCCTTCAACCGTAAGAGCCACAACGGTTCCCTTGGCAGCTGCCAGCATCATAATGCCCATAATGCTTTTGCCGTTGACTTCAACCCCCTCGCGGGAAAGCTTTACATCAGACTCAAAGCGGCTTGCCGTCTTGACAAAAAGGGCCGATGCACGGGCATGGAGGCCAAGTTTATTTATTATCTCAAATTCCTTACGCAGCATGATCCCTCTGTTATTTCTTAAGAAATTCACCGGCCACGATTATGCTTTCCCTGCCGCAACGCTGTAAAACCGTTGCAAGCTCTTCAAAGGAGAGCTTTTCACGGCGGGAAAGGAACTCAACAACCATCGGAAGGTTGACCCCGGTAAGCACCTCCGCAGCCCCCTCTTTCAAAAAAGACATGCCTGTGTTTGAGGGGGTTCCGCCGAACATGTCCGTCATCAGCATCAGTCCGTTGTCATTGCCCCCCACCTTCTCAACCGCCTGGGCTATTTTACCCATAAGCTGTTCAGGAGGGTCATCCGGATGAAGCTCAACAGCTTCACATGCATCTGTATTGCCGCAGATCATGGATGCAGCTTTGAGCAGTTCCCCTGCAAGCCCTGAATGTGTAACTATTACAAGTGCTGTCATGACTGAAATACACCCTATCCTTTTTCAATATCACGGTGTGAAGAGCGCACCAAAACCCCTGAAAGGCGTAAAATATCAGCTATTTCTTCAACAATTGCAACCGAGCGATGCCTTCCCCCGGTACATCCTATTGCAATGGTAAGGTAACTTTTACCTTCCCGGGAATATGCAGGAATGAGAAAGGAAAGCATATCGGCAAAGAGCCTCTGAAACTCCGATGTTTCTTTTTTATCAAGCACAAACCTCCTGACATCTTCATCAAGGCCTGTACCTGGACGCAGTTCCGGAACAAAATGCGGATTAGGAAGAAAACGCACATCCATTACAATATTCGCATCAAGAGGAACTCCATACCTGAAACCGAATGATAGAAGTTCCACAGTAAAATTACCGGCGGACTTTTCGCCGCGTACAACCCTTACAACCTGCTCCTTCAGCTGATGAACAGTATACTCTGATGTATCAATTATTAAAGTGGCATTCTGCCTTAATGCAGCAAGGCGTTCCCTCTCGATCCTTATTCCTTCAGGTACGGTACAGTGCTCATCCGCCGGATGGCGACGCCTGGTTTCAGAGAATCTGCGGATGAGAACTTCATCAGATGAATCAAAAAACACCAGATCAAGCTGGTATCCGGCCCCCCTTAACTCGTGAAAGGAATCCAGTATCCCTATTGACAGATCTCTGCCACGGATGTCGGTTACAAGCACTACACCTTTAAAGCTCTCTACTGACTTTTCAATAAGTTCGATAAACTGCCTGAAAAGACGCACCGGAAGATTGTCTATGCAGTAAAAGCCCTCATCCTCAAGTGCCCGCACGGCCGTTGACTTGCCTGATCCCGACATGCCTGTTATGACAACTATCCTCATACCCTATTCCGCCTCATCCCCAAGTTGCATTACCTCCATACGGGCAAGGAGTCGCTCCTGAAAATCACGGGCAGAGTGGTACCCCATCCCTTTAAGCAAAAAATTACGGGCCGCAACCTCAATAATAGCAGCAATATTGCGTCCGGGGCGCACCGGAATGATCAGATGTGGCAGGTCAACCCCCATGATTGCCGCCTTCCTGTCGTCTATGCCAAGACGGTCGTATTCATGATCAGGGTCCCACTCAACAAGTTCTATGAGAAGATCAATTATTTTCTTCTCCCTTATTGAAGAGACGCCATAAAGATCCTTTATGTTGATTATTCCAAGACCTCTGATCTCCATCAGGTGCTGGATATTATCTTCCGGCTGCCCAACCAGTGAGGCAGGCATCTTTTTTCTTACAAAAACCATGTCATCAGCAACAAGCCTGTGGCCCCTGATTACAAGATCAAGGGCACATTCGCTCTTGCCTATCCCGCTTTTGCCTGTAAGAAGGACTCCGACCCCAAGGACATCAACAAGAACGCCATGCAGGTGTGTTGTTGGCAGCAGCAGTTCTTCAAGATATTTTGTTATAAGAGATATGAATGTTGATGACTGGTGCAGGGTTATCAGAACCGGTATTCCGGCATCTTCTGTTGCCTCCAGAAAATAGGCAGGTGGATGAAGTCCTTTTGTAACAATAAAACATGATATGGGGAATTTGCAGAGTGATCCTGCATTGGAGCGGGCTGTATCAGGATCAAGCTGCTCAAGGTATGATATTTCAGTATTACCCAACACCTGAATCCTGTCAGGATGCAGGTGTTGGGTATATCCGGTCAGCGCCAGGCCAGGCTTCTGTATACGAGAGGACTTCACCCGGTTTGCCAGGCCTCCGGCCCCTGAAATCAGTTGCAGCTCAAGCCCGTAGCGGGTTTCCTCAATCAGATCCTGTATTGAAAGGGATATCTCTTCCATTTCCCGGTCAGAGAAGACGTCATCAGTTTATGACGTCATTCCTTTTTAGCCCTTGTGGGGCTCTATGAGACCAAAATTGCCATCCTTGCGACGATAGATGACATTGATTTCACCTGAAACTGCATCTGTAAATACAAGAAAATCCTTGTGCAGCAGATCCATCTGCATTACAGCCTCATCAACAGACATCGGCTTTGCGGTTTCTGTCTTTGTGGTTATGATTACAGGCTCTGTACTGGCCTCAATGCTGTCGGCATGGTAAATCTTCTTTGAAAGCTTGCGGACCTTGTCATCGGAAGCAGGCTTGTGTGCCTTCAGCTTCTCTTTGTAACGCTTAAGTTGGCGCTCTATCTTGTCAATAACTGCGTCAACCGCTGCATACATATCATTAGTAGCCTCTGAGGCCTTTGTGTTGACACCCCTGGCTGTTATTACAATCTCAACAATATGCCGTATCTTCTCAACAGAAAAATAGACCTGAACATTGACAGGATCGTCAATATACTTTTTAACCCGCTCCAGCTTTTCCTCTGCGTAAGCCTTCAGGGCCTCACTCTGCTCCATATGCCTGAAAGTAGTTGAAACATTCATCTTGCCATCCTCCTCGTGTGATGATTCATCCTGTTTAGTATATCAGAAATGACGTCTGCGTTCAGACGACGATCCAATCTTCAGCATTTCCCTGTATTTGGTAACAGTACGTCTTGCAATGTTCACAGTCTCATCTGAAAGCATCTCTGCAATTTTCTGGTCTGAAAGCGGCTTTTTAGCATCTTCTTTGTCAATTATATCTTTTATGCGACTTTTAACGCTTTCAGAAGATACTGCATCTCCATCGGAAGTTGACAGGCCGCTGTTGAAAAAATATTTAAGTTCAAAAAGCCCCTGGGGGGTCTGCATGTATTTGTTTGTAGTTACCCTGCTGATAGTTGATTCATGCATACCTATATCTTCGGCAATATCACGCAGAACCAGAGGTCTGAGCCCGTCAACGCCACGTTCAAGAAACTCGCGCTGAAACTTTACGATGCTCTTTGCCACCCTGAAAATAGTCCGCTGACGCTGCTGAATACTCTTGATGAGCCATTGGGCGGCTCTCATCTTGTCGCTTACATACTCGTCAGTTTTGGCATCCAGTGAGCCTCCGGCCCTGGCATCCATGTAATAGGGGGCAAGCCTTAAAGATGGCAGCCCCTCATCATTGAGCATTACTATATAATCATCCGCCACCTTCTGGACAAAGATATCAGGTGAGATGTACTGTGTGTCGTCCGTTGCGCAACCCTGCCCAGGACGTGGATCTAGCCCCGCAATAATCCTGGCAACGGCAACGACCTCCTCAAGTTCTATACGCAGAACCTTTGCTATCTGCCTGTAGTTCCGGGTTTCAAGATCCTTCAGATGATTGAGCAGCATAGCCTCTACAATGCTGCCTGTCATACCGAGGTATCGGGCCTGAACAAGCAGGCACTCCTGAAGGTTTCTGCAGGCAACCCCGACCGGATCAAGCTGCTGAACCCTGGAAAGCACAGATTCCACAAGATCTTCAGGAAGCCCGCAGGCAACTGCCATCTCTGGCACAGGAGTCCTCAAATAACCATCATCGTCAATATTGCCGGCTATCTCCTCTCCGGCAACTATCTCCTCATCTGTGAAATTTCCCATATGTATCTGCCAGCGCAGATGGTCAGCAAGCGTGCCCTTACGGGTAAGCATGGCGTCAAAAGAGGGACGTTCATCTTCATCACCGTACTGCTGCTCGCCAGAGCTGTAGTTGTAGGCATCAAGATAGCTGTCCCAGTCCCGCAGGGTATCCTCACCTGTTGTCACCTCATCAAAGGACTCACCTGAAGATTCGAAATGTTCGTCAGACTCGGCCTCAACCTCTTCCATCTGATGTTCAGCGTCTCTGGGCTCTTCCAGCTCAGGGGACTCTTCGAGTAGCGGATTTTCCTCAAGCTCCTGACGGACTACATCCTGAAGCTCGATACGGGTCAACTGCAGCAATTTTATGGCCTGCTGCAACTGGGGAGTCATCACCAGCTGCTGGGTCATTTTCAATTGTTGGCGCATCTCCATCGCCATCAGTTGTTCTCCGTAACAATCACGATTCTAAGTTCCTTCACAGCCTGAACGACTCACCCAGATAAATTTCACGGGCCTTCCTGCTCTGCGCTATCTCTTCCGGGGTTCCGAACTCCAGAATCTCACCCTCATTTACAATATATGCGGAGTCGCACACCCCCAGAGTTTCACGAACATTATGGTCAGAGATAAGAACACCTATATGGCGATTTTTAAGCGATACAATAAGGTTCTGTATATCTGCCACGGCAATGGGATCTATACCAGCGAAAGGCTCATCAAGAAGCACAAATGCCGGTCGCGTGATAAGAGATCGTGCAATCTCGACCCTGCGCCGCTCACCACCGGAAAGTGCATAACCCATTGTATCGGCGACATGGGTTATGCCAAACTCCTCCATAAGCTCATCACGGCGATGAAGTCGCAATTCCGGGTCAGCCTCAACGGTTTCAAGTATCGCCATGAGGTTATCGGCAACTGTCAGCTTTCTGAAAACCGATGCCTCCTGGGGCAGGTAACTTATGCCACGGCGTGCCCTCAAATGTATAGGAAGGGGCGTTATATCCTCATCATCAATAAACACCCTTCCTGCATCGGGGTGTGTAAGCCCCACAACCATGTAAAATGTAGTAGTCTTTCCAGCGCCGTTCGGGCCAAGCAAGCCTGTCACCTGACCGGAAGAGAGGGTTATATCAACCCCCTTAACCACCTGACGCCGTCCATAGCTCTTACACAGGCCATCAGCCCTCAGTTTTTGGGTGTCATGTTTATTCTGGCTCATTTATTCTTGCTTTTATTCTTTTTGGGGCCGTTGTCGCCCTTGGGAATTATAACCGCCTCCACCCTTACATCCTCGCCGCTCTCCACCTCACTACGGTCTTCGTCAAGGTAGTAAATTATAACCTTGCCTGTTACCGAGTCATTATCCTGCGTTACTTTCGGGTTTATGGTAAGGGTCATCTTCCCGTCCTTGCTGATATACACAGCATGGCCGCCGGTTCCCACACGATTCGTCTGCACAATCCGGACATTGCCTATGGCTATAATCTTGTCAACCTCATCCTTGCCCTCACCGTAATATATCTCAAGGCGGTCTGAATATATGGTTACATCATCCTGCTTTGAAACGACCCTTCCGGTAAAGACAGCGATTTTCCCCTTATTGTCTGCCTGAAGTTTATCTGCCTTTATATTTATAGGTTTTTTTGAACGGTTTTGGCGAAGGGGGGGCGAAGTGGCAGACCACGCTGCAAATGCCACAGAAAGCACACAAAATACAACTAACAGATCAACAAGTTTTTTCATTTTTTACCCTCAATCGTAGCATCCACCTGCCCCATAAAGACAACAGTCTCTTCCTTCAGGAAAAGTTCCATTCCGTTTGCCTTAAGACTCAGACGTCCGTCCAGAACACTAACCGGCTTATCAGTCTGAATAATTCCTGTTACCGGTCTGTACTCCAGATATTCCGTATCAAGAATCATTCCACGTTTGGTTACTGCGTGTACCTGATCCCTCATCTTTACGAGCCTGTCTGGCTCAAAATAGTTACCGTTTTTTGATGTAACAACAACACCGCCGGTCTTCTGCTCGAAAGTCTCAAGCCTTAAGGCTGAAAGCTGGACAATTCCGGGCTCCTTGTCATAATCAGCCTTGTCTGCAACAAGCTCCCACAATTTTGAATCGTTCTTCATTTCTGAAAAACGGAGCTTGTTCATCGCCATATCTATTCCAGGAGAGTTTTTTACAGAAGGATTATCAGGTGCATCCAGCGTGAAATTTTTCACCGCCACTTTTCCCACAAGTAAAACCACAGCAGCAACAATGGCCACCGCCAGGAACTGTCTGATTTGCCTGTTGTTCGGCATTTGCATTGCCATACTATAGCATCGGCAACAATGGCTGTCCAGCCTGTAAAAACAAGAAAAGAGGGAGTTGGCACAAAGATTGTATTATCAAAGCTGATACCTTTCGGCAACAAGCTCCTGCCATTTACCCCTGCCTTTTACAAGCATATCGCAAAGCTGCCGAACAGCCCCCATGCCGCCGTTAAAGGCAGAGATGAAATCAGCAACAGCACAAACTTCAGGAAGAGCATCGGCAGGAGCAGCAGAAAAACCGACCCTGCGCATCACTGGAACATCTATTACATCATCCCCCATATAGGCTATCTGATGGTCGGAAAGGCCGGTTTTGTCCTTGATTTCAGTATATGCGTCAAGCTTGCGTATTGCCCCCTGATAAAGAATCTCTATGCCCAGTTCCTTTGCTCGAAGATCTGCAACCTTTGAATTCCTGCCGGTAATTATCCCCACCTCAATGCCTGCCCGCTGCGCAAGCTTGATCCCGTGTCCATCCTTTACATTGAAAAACTTGGTTTCGTTGCCCAGGGAATCCCATATTATCCTCCCATCGGTAAGAACCCCGTCAACATCAAGCAGAAGAAGCTCTATGTGCTGAAGTTTTTCGTTCAAGCTATGCCTGCCTTCAGAATATCGTGTAGATGAATTATGCCGCATGGGATGTCATCATTTTCCGATTCAAACGCGAAGAGAGAGGTTATGGAGTATCGCTCC
>CAZXTZ010000072.1:0-12811 GCA_964643645.1 uncultured Geobacteraceae bacterium | reverse complement strand
GGGGAGGATAGCGTGGCCCATAGTGATTGATTTTTCACTCTATCTGATTACTGATCGTAACCAGACCGCAGGCAGGCCGCTGCTGGAAGTGGTGGAAGCGGCCCTCTCCGGCGGTGTTCGGGCAGTACAGCTGCGGGAAAAGGATCTTTCGACCGCTGAGCTGTATGACCTGGCCTGGGAAATGCGGGCGTTAACCAGCCGGTATGATGCTCGTTTGCTGATCAATGAGCGGATCGATGTTGCCCTGGCGGTAGAAGCCGATGGTGTCCAGCTGGGGATTAACTCCCTGCCGGTCACCGCAGCTCGCCGGATTGCGCCGGATCTGCTGATCGGTTATTCCAGCCACGGGGTTGGCGAGGCGGCAGCAGCCATTGCCAAAGGGGCGGATTTTGTCACCTTTGGGCCGGTCTTTCCTACCCCTTCCAAGGCCGCCTACGGTGAGCCGGTTGGTCTTGCCCAGCTGGAGCGGGTCTGCAGTCTGCCGACCGGTGATCTGGTCTTTGCGCTGGGCGGGGTTAAACAGTCCAACCTGCATCAGGTAACCGCTGCCAGCTGTTACCGGGTAGCGCTGATCTCCGGCATCCTGGCAGCGCCGGATCCTGCTGCAGCTGCCGAGGCTTTCCGGCGCGGATTGCAATAAGGTTAAAACACTGGGTTCACCAGCCCAATACAGAAAGGTACACATATGGATGAACTTGTCATCGCTGGCCGCTCTTTCCGCTCTCGATTAATGGTGGGTACCGGGAAATTTGCTTCCAACACTGAAATGGCCGATACCATCGCCGCATCCGGAGCGGAAATCGTTACGGTTGCGCTGCGTCGTGTCAATATTGACGATCCCCAGGATGATTTGCTCAATCATATTGACGGTACGACATACCTGCTTCTGCCTAACACCAGTGGTGCCCGTGATGCCGAAGAGGCCATCCGGCTCGCCCGTATGTCCAAAGCTGCTGGCTGCGGGCCTTGGGTCAAGTTGGAGGTCACGCCCGATCCTTACTATTCGTTGCCTGATCCTGTCGAAACCTTGAAAGCAGCAAAAATATTGGTCAAAGAGGGCTTCATCGTGCTGCCCTATATCAATGCTGATCCCGTGCTGGCTAAGCATCTGCAAGAGGTAGGGGTTGCTACAGTCATGCCTCTGGGCGCCCCCATCGGCTCTAATAAAGGGCTGAAAACACGCGACAGCATAGCCATAATTATCGAGCAGGCAATAGTGCCGGTGGTTGTTGATGCCGGTCTGGGAGCACCATCACACGCTGCCGAAGCAATGGAACTCGGGGCCGACGCGGTAATGGTCAACACGGCCATCTCTGTTGCCGGTAATCCGGCCCTCATGGCGACCGCCTTTAGCCAGGCTGTTATCGCCGGACGGAACGGGTATCTGGCAGGGCTCGGCAAAGAACAAAACAAAGCCGTTGCATCCAGCCCGCTCACCGGCTTTTTGCGCGAGGAACAATCATGAGTTTCGCAGATGAAATGTTACGTTACCCCGTAGAACAAATCCTGGAGCAGATGTCCACCACCACGGCGAGCCGGGTAGAACAAGTTCTGGCTGCCGAGCGGATAAACGAACGCGACCTGATAACCCTGTTATCACCAGCCGCTGAACCATATATTGAAGCCATGGCGCAAAAAGCTCATCAGATAACCAGGCAGCGTTTTGGCAACACCATCCAGTTGTATACGCCGATGTATTTGTCTAACGAGTGCAACAATGGCTGTAAATATTGCGGGTTTAACGCTAATAACCAGATTCCTCGCGTCACCCTTACCCTTGCCGAGATTGAACAAGAAGCGCAGATCATCCGTAATTACGGCTTTCGTTCAATTTTGCTCCTTACAGGTGAGCACCCCAAAAAGGCTGATAACGACTACCTGGCTGCGGCAGTAAAGCAGATAAAGCCACTCTTCAGTTCCATCAGCATTGAGGTCTACCCCATGGATACTGAAGGCTATCAGCACATGGTTGCCGCTGGTGTTGATGGATTAACCATCTATCAGGAAACCTATGATCGAGAACTCTATAAACAGCTCCACCCTTTTGGCAAAAAAAGTGATTACAGGTGGCGCATTGAGGCGCCTGACCGTGCCGGGCAAGCAGGTCTGCGGCGTATAGGCGTTGGGGCTTTACTGGGGCTTGGCCCCTTTGCAACAGAAGCATTTTACACCGGTTTTCACGCATATTACCTTGCCCGCCACTACTGGCGCAGTCAAGTCAGCATCTCCTTTCCACGTATTCGCCCTGCCGATGGCGGTTTTGCCCCCATGAACCCGGTCAGTGATAAACAGCTGGTGCAGATGGTGTGTGCCATGCGTCTGCTCATCCCTGATGCCGGGCTGTTCCTCTCCACCCGTGAAAATGCCAGGCTGCGCGACAGTTTAATGCCCCTCGGCATAACCCACATGAGTGCCGGATCCTGCACTGCCCCAGGTGGCCACGCCAACAAAGGGGAGCACACGGAGCAGTTTGTCATCGATGATGATCGGACACCGGAACAGATATCTGCAGCGATCCGTGCACAAGGCTATGAAGCGGTCTGGAAAGACTGGGATAGCGCATTTTTAAACGCAAGCGCCGTATAACGAGGAACAAACAAAGCAGTTGACGTTCTGGAGTTTCTGCCGGCGCGGATCAGTATTCAGCGGCTGTATGGCTCATCGCCGCTGGAAATTCGGGGCGCGCCTCAATGGGGCCTTAACAACAACCAGATGTGGTATGCGGTGCTGAACGAACTTAAACGACGTGACAGTCGCCAGGGGGCAACATTTCGAAGCAAATCAGTTTGACCTTTGATCCTTCCTGTTAGATATTGTTAAAACTGTTCTGAATTTATCCCAGCCTATCTTAAAGGGAGGGCACACCATGCCTGTTTCACCTTCTGGCAAAATTCGTGTGCTGGTTGTTGATGATTCAACCTCCATGCGACTTTTGATCCGCACTCTGCTTACTGCTGATCCCGCTATTGAAGTTGTTGGCGTTGCTGCTGACGGAGTTGAAGCAGTCGAGCAGACCATCTCACTTAAACCTGATGTAATAACGATGGATGTTGAAATGCCCCGCATGAATGGCATAGCCGCTGTGAAGCAGATCATGGCCAGTTCACCAACCAGGGTGATCATGCTTTCTTCCCTTACACATGAAGGAGCAAAAACAACCTTTGAGGCCCTTGATGCAGGGGCCATTGATTTTGTCGCCAAAACCCCGGGAACAGCCTTTGGAGAAGAATTAAAGTCCAAGGTAAAAGCCGCGGTACGTCCAGCTGTTTCCCGAAATCCTGCACCACCCGCCACTACACCTTCAACCGGATCTCCATTGACGCTCAAGGGCCGCAAAATAAGCGTTGTCGGAATCGGGGCCTCGACAGGTGGGCCTAACGCTGTTATGGATTTGGTTTCTCGCCTGCCTGCCAACTTCCCTTTTGGAATAGCCATCGCCATCCATATGCCAAAGGCATTTACAGGGGTATATGCCGAGCGGCTCAACTCTAAATGCGCCCTGTCGGTTCGTGAAGCCGCAGACGGCGACCTGCTCAAACCCGGCACGATACTTGTTGCGCCTGGAGGCATGCATTCCGCCCTTGTGCGTCAACCAGGGGGGATCGCATTCAAAATCAGTCCTACATCTGATTATCCACAGCATGTTTATATCCCGTCGGTTGACATTATGCTCACCAGTCTGGCTGAAGCGGTAAACGGCGCAATGCTTGGAGTTGTCCTTACAGGTATGGGCAATGATGGCTTCAAGGGGATGCAGACACTAAAGCAGAAAGGTGGAGTGACCCTGGTACAGGATGCTGCCACCTGCACAGTCTATGGCATGCCCAAGGCATGTGTTGATGGAAAAGTAGCGGATTTTGTCCTCCCCATATCCCAGATAGGGATTGAAATTGCCAAAATGGCCTGATCTGTCTGATCTCCGTCTGTTTAATTCAGGAACAACAAGGAGTAACCTGTCATGTCCGACTTACGCGTCCGTTTTGCCCCTTCCCCCACGGGCTACCTGCATGTGGGGGGAGCCCGCACAGCCCTGTTCAACTGGCTTTATGCCCGCCACTTTGGGGGCACATTTATCCTTCGGATTGAGGATACCGATACTGAGCGTTCCACTCAGGAGTCAGTAGACGCCATCCTGCAAGGAATGGAGTGGCTTGGGCTGGATTGTGACGAAGGCCCCTTCTATCAAACCGATAACTTCCCGCTCTACAAACAGCATGTACAGAAGCTGCTGGATGAAGGCAAGGCCTACCGCTGCTGGTGCAAGGCGGAAGATCTGGAGGCCAGGCGTGAGGCGGCAATGGCTGAAGGGCGCAAGCCCAAGTACGACGGCACCTGCCGCAACAGACAGGATCAACCGCTGGATCAGCCACACGTTATCCGCTTCAAGGCACCGGAAGAAGGAGAGACCTCTTTTGACGACCTGATAAAAGGGCGGATAACTTTTCCCAATGCCGAGCTGGACGATTTGATCATCAGTAGAACCGACGGCACCCCTACCTACAACTTCTGCGTAGTTATTGACGATGCCCTTATGAGGATCAGCCATGTAATACGGGGAGATGACCATGTCAACAATACGCCCCGCCAGATTCAGTTATACGAGGCTCTGGGCTATCCGGTACCTCTCTTTGCCCATGTTCCGATGATTCTTGGTAGCGACAAGGCTCGTCTTTCAAAACGCCACGGTGCCACCAGCGTAATGGCCTACCGAGATATGGGATACCTTCCGGAGGCCCTGAACAACTATCTGGTGCGCCTGGGGTGGAGCCACGGCGATGACGAGATTTTCAGCATCGAAGAGATGGTGCAAAAATTTGATATTTCCAATGTAGGGCGTTCTCCATCCGTATTTAACCCGGACAAGCTGAACTGGCTGAATGCCCACTACATAAAAAACGGTGACCCGCCAAGGCTTTCAGAACTCCTGAAACCACATCTTGCAAGCCGTGGGGTGACAGATACATCTTCAATTGATCTTGCAGCCATAGTTTCAACCCTTAAGGAACGCGCCCAGACCCTTGAGGAGATGGCAGACCGGGCACTGTTTTACTACAAGGCCCCGGAAAGCTATGACGAAGAAGCCCTGGCAAAATTCGACAAGATCCATCTGGTTGAGGTCTATTCTGCGGTGGCATCCGCTCTCAAGACCCTGCCCCCTCTAGATATCCCTTCAGCTGATGCGCTGTTCAAGCAAATTTGCAGCGATAACAGCTGGAAGATGCCACAGGTGGGCCAACCTGTGCGAATAGCCCTTTCAGGCGGCACCCAGGCCCCTGGTATAGGCGAGATGATCATGGCCCTGGGTATTGATGAGACTGTTTCAAGGATCGAACGGGCAAGGCAAGCTGTAATGTAGATAGAACAGCGAACTTACGGTAAGGGGGCAATAATAGTGTCAGACATCACCACCTCCATCTTTGACCTGCTGAAGATAGGCCCCGGCCCATCCAGCTCCCACACCATCGGCCCCATGAAGGCCGGCTTTGACTTTTACCGGCTGATGCAGGAACTTTCAGCAGGACAGCAGGCTGATGCAACACAGCTCCAGGTGCTGCTGTTCGGCTCACTGGCGGCCACCGGCAAAGGCCACGGCACGGATCGGGCCGTTATGGCCGGCCTGCTTGGGCAATCTCCAGAGAACTGTCCTCCTGATTTCCTTGATGCCATTTCACTTGAACAGAAAAAAGCGCTTTTCATAAGCATTGGGGAACGTAAAATCGAGTTCCGTGATACAGACATGCTGTGGGATAACAGCCAGCATGATTTTCCTTTCAGCAACACCATGATCATCCGTCTGTCAGGCGCAGGAGATCTGCTGCTGGAGAGGGAATACTATTCGGTTGGCGGCGGCTTCCTTCAATGGAAAGGCTGGCAGATGGAACAAAGGGGAGCTCCCTGCTATCCATACACCAATGCGGCCCAGCTTTGGAAACAGTTGAAAAAACATCGCGTAAGCCTGCCTGACCTGATGCTGGCAAATGAAATGGCAATAACCGGCATGAAGGAACCAGAGATAAACGCAAGTCTTGATCGTATAATCCGCGTAATGGAAGTGGCCGTACAGCGTGGGATTGCTACGGAAGGATATCTGCCCGGCCCCATCGGCCTGCATCGCAAGGCAGCCCTGATGTTCCAGCGGGCAAAAGATCTGCCCCGCAATAGCGAACGTCTGCTGGTTTACCTGTGCGCCTACGCATTTGCCGCAGCAGAGGAGAATGCCAGCGGACATACGGTGGTAACCGCACCAACCTGCGGGTCGGCCGGGGTTATACCTGCCGCCATATATCTGCTGCGCAAGCACAGGAAACTGCCCCTTGAGACGCTACGCAAGGCGCTGCTTGGCGCAACGGCAATCGGTTTTCTGGCAAAGCACAATGCCAGTATCTCCGGCGCAGAGGTTGGGTGTCAGGGAGAGATCGGTGTCGCCTCCAGCATGGCGGCGGCGCTGTTTGCACTGGCAGACGGATTCGAGGTTCGTATAGCTGAGAATGCGGCGGAAACAGCCCTTGAGCATCATCTTGGAATGACCTGTGATCCGGTTAAAGGGTATGTTCAGATTCCATGTATTGAACGCAACGCCATGGGAGCGGTCAAGGCGTATACCTCATACCTGATTGCCCGCGAAGGACTTCCTGACTGGCACATGGTTGGGCTGGACAAAGCCATTGAGGCAATGAGGCAGACAGGGCAGGACATGAAGTCTGAATATCGTGAAACAGCACAGGGCGGACTGGCACGACTGTGTTGACAGCAAAAGAAAGGGACGGCAAATGACTGAAAAACCTTCACTGATTCAGATAACAAGTATCGGTTTTCTTATCGTGGGCAACCTTATTGGCGCCGGAATTCTTGCCTTACCGATCAACACCGGGTTAGCCGGCTTCATTCCGTCGCTTTTGGGGCTTCTTGTAACCAGCGCGGCCATGTACTACTCTGCCATAATTCTCAGCACCGAGGCCGTACAGAAGCAGGAGTCAACCTTCAACTATCCCAGTCTTTACCAGGCCTATCTTGGAACAGCAGGAAAGTGGGTAGCGGTAGTTGCTAACCTGATAATCCTCTATGGACTGCTGACCGCCTACCTGACCGGCATTACTTCCATTATTGACAACCTGTTTCATCTGCCTGTCAGGCCGGTATGGCTGATGTTAGGCTTCTTTGCTGTCACAGCAGTCATCTCGCTGGCCAGTATTGATAAAATAATGAAGTATGTAGCGCTGCTGGTGATGGTTAAATGTGCTGTTTTTTTTGTAATAGCGGGAATGGCCGGCACCCATATCAAGGCTCAGAACCTATCCCACCTCAACTGGCCGCTGTTTGTCTGTGGAATTCCTATTCTGGTGACCGCCTTCCATTTTCATAATATCATTCCGGCAATCTGTGAAAATCTGAAATGGGATCAGAAAGTCATCAGCCGCACCATGCTGGTCGGTATGGTTATGGGATTTCTGATGAACGCCACATGGCTTATGGTTGGGATTGGTGTGCTGCCTCTTGATAAAAGCCCCATCGGACTGATCAATGCCTTTACTCACAACCTGCCTGCCACCATTCCACTTGCCCAGGCCATAGGCTCTCAAACCTTCCTGCTGCTTGCCACCTTCTTTGCCCTGGTTGCAATAACCACTGCATATCTTGCCAACGGCATGGGGCTGATCGGTTTTATGGATGACCTGACCAGCCACCACCTGGGCAGGGTAAATCCGGTTTTAAGCCGCGCACTGGCCTTCGGACCGCCGTTGATTATTGCTCTCGTTTATCCGGAGGTTTTCCTGAAGGCCATTGATTTTGCCGGAGGTTTCGGGATTGTGACCCTGTTTGGCATCCTGCCGGCCATTATAGCCATTCGTAAAGCCAAAACCGGAACTCAGAAGATTCTGGGGATATCACTGCTGCTACTGTTTGCTCTCTTTTTTATGTTTGAGGCAGGACAGGAATTCGGACTGTTGAAAATCTCTCCTGAGATGGAACACTGGAAATGAGCTTCGGCAAGTTAAATATTACCCGCATCAGATCAAAAACGCAGATATAAGATACAGCACTACCGGTATGGTGACAATCCCCCCCAGCGTGCCCGTTGCAACCATGGCGGCAGCCTGCTGGGGGCAATTATCATATTTCAGGTTAAGGAGGTAGGCCATGACCGGGCCGGGCATGGAGGCGTTCAGGATTATAACCGCTTCTGAGGTTCTGAACCCCAGCCATGCCAGTGGATCAACACCCGGTCCAGCCGGTGTCCAGCCCAGCTTTCGCCAGAGAAAAACCAGTCCGAATCCAAGCACAGGGCCTGCCAGAAGCCGAACCACCCCACCGGAAATTCCGGTTTTAAGTGTTTCAAGCCGGATATCACTCATCGAATAGCCAAGATTTACAATAAGAAGAGGAATGGCTCCATAGCCAAGCACCATTGTAAGCCTGCCTGCAAAATGAATGACCGGTTTGAGAAGATCAGGCATCTGAACTGTCGCCACAAGCACACCGGCGCACATGGCGTACAGGGCAGGTATTTTCAGAAACTGCTTCAGGTCGGGCTGGCCGCTTACCAGAAATACACCGGCGCTATACAAAACAAATATGTTGGCAAGATGGAAAATGATGGATTTGGAGAGCCCTTCGTTGCCAAACATAAGCAGCGCTATTGGCAGGGAAATATTACCCGTATTCATAAAAATTATCGGAAGTATGAAACCATTCTTCGATTCTTTGGCGCGGCGTTTAAGTAAAAGGGCAATGGGGAGCATAAGCATGATCATGCTGAACGCTGATATAAAAAGCAGCGAGAATTCTGAAAAATCAAAGGCCCTTTTGTGGGTTGAAGAAAAGATGAGGGATGGGATCAGAAAATAGTAAACAAGATTGGAAACACTCTTCTGGTTAAGCTCTTTTCCCCTGTCCATCCTTCCAAGCCAGAATCCGGCCAGGGCAATGGCAAAGGAGGGAATAACAGCGCTTATTATCAGGAATGTCTGGTTTGAGAACATTTAGCCCCATTTCACCCGTTGAATATATAGCGGTTTAGCAGAAGTACAAGAATCGTAAATACAAAAATCGAAAGCAGGCTTGAAGAGAGAATAAGGGAACCGGTGCGCCTTGAAGGTCTTGCCATTTCAGGCAGGCTTGATAACGAGATTGTGCATGGCAGGGCTGAGGCCAGCAGGAGGATGGCTTCCGATGTTCTCAAGTCAAGATAGGCCATAAGATCATATCCCTTGTCCAGGGTTGACATACCTGTAGCCCTTACTCCAAATATAAGCAGCAGGGCGACAAACGGAAGCCAGAGGGCTCTAAATAGTGCGGCAGCAGACCAGAAGGCAGCGCCGCCAGCCCTTAGACAGTAAAGTGCGTAGCCGTGGTTCATCAGAAGGAGAGGCAGGGCTCCGGCAGCCATCAGGACTATGCCTTTTTCAACAAGCCATAGCAGTTCCTGAATCTGCTGTGGAAGTTCCAACTCAAACAGCTTCAGCAGAAGCGCCAGAATTGCGGCATGCAGTGTGGGATTTCTTAAGAAAACGGATAATTTTGAAGGCTGGCCTGAACAACGCATCCCCCAAGTATACAGGAGCAAAAGGTTGGTCAGATGGAAAAAGGTGGCCTTGGCAATGCCCTGACTCCCGAAAAGCAGAAAAGACAATGGCAGCAAAAGGGAGCCAGTACTGCCGAAAAGCATTGGGAGATAATCGCTGGCACCAGCCTCCGTATCTCTGGCGGCCCACCATTTTGCAAGCGGGTAAGAGGCGACAGCAAAAAACAGGGAGCCGGTTGCCATAAAAACTGCTTCTGAGATCGTGAGAGGAGAGCGGTTCATTGAGGCAAAAACCAGGCATGGAATAAAAATCCTGCTGTTAATCCTTGTTAAGGTAGCCTGATGCGCCCCCCCTTCCCACCTTGCCATAAGAGCGCCTGCCGCTGTCACTATGGCCGCTGTGGCAAGTATCCTGACAGAAAAAAGATATGCTGCAACAGCTCCGCTTCCTAGAACAGCCTGTGAAGCATCCACGTTTTCACCTCACAACAGTTGAAACAGAAAGCAGCTGTAACGGAACATGTTGTCCGAGGCGGTCTGCAGTCAAAAGATTTATGACAATGGAAAGATGGGGCACTGTGCGAACTGGCAGTTCTGAAGGTTTTTTGCCCTTGAGCACCTGTAGGGCGTTTTCTGCTGCGAGGCCTCCCAAAACATGGTAGTCAGGCCCAAGCGAGATCAATGCGCCGTTTTCACTTACCATTTCCGGTATTACGACTACGCTTGGAATACGGTGCTGGTTGAGTATGGATATTATTCTTGTGGCATTTGCCTTTACAAAAGAATCCGACGGGAACATCACTGCATCGGGCCGTGAATCAATTACCTTCTTCATGGTTCCGGCTATCCCTTCAACTCCGGTAATGGGAAAATCAAGGGTCTGAAAACCGAAACGCTTCTGTAATTTTCTGACATCAGCCAACTGGTAGCGGGGAGCAGGGTCGTGACTTGAGTAGACAAATCCCAACTTGCGGATTGTCATCATCGCACCAAGTGTTCGGAATGCGCTCTCCATCGGAACCAGGTTGGAAGCCCCGGTTGCGCGGCCTCCCGGTTGTTCCATTGTCTTTACCACCCCGGCCTCTACCGGCCTTTGTACTATATTGAATATTATTGGAATATCGTTTCTTTTCTTCAGGGCCGTCTGCGTTACCATTGTGCCAAAGGTGTAGACAAGTCTGAAACGGCTTTTATCCAGTCCGTCCAGAATCTTATGGAGTGCAGCATTGCTCTGGTTGGCATCAAAAACCTTGATAACGACATCAAAATCAGGAGATGCAGCCAGCTTTTCACGAAACCCCCTCTCCGCTTCTGTCTCTCCGCGCCACAGTACCATTGCAACATCTATCCGCTCCTTTGCAGATGCATACGGCGGTATGGAAACAAAAAACAAAAAGAGAGTTAAGAGAACTGACCGTTTAAGCCCCATATTTTTTGCCTTCATAGCGAAGAGCAAGCATGGTTATGTCGTCTGACTGCTGGTATCCATTAGTAAAATCAAGCAGTTCAGCCCTTGCTGCTTCAATGATCCCTTTAGGGGAATCAGTTGAATGGTTTTTAACACAGCTTAGCAGCCTCTCTTCGCCATAAAGCTTCAGTTCACTGTTAAGGGCTTCTGTTACTCCGTCGGTGTACAAAAGAAAAAGCTCACCCGGCTGAAGGAGTATCTGTTCGTTGGTATATTTGATATCCGGCATCGGGCCAAGCACAAAGCCCGGTTCAAAGTTATGGTAGCTGGTTGATCCATCAGTTTTTCTTATTATAAGCGGCAGATGTCCTGCATTTGCACAGGAAAGCAGTCCGGTATCGGTGTCAAGAATTGCACATATAACGGTAACAAACATGGATGTCTCGTTATCAAGCGCCAGGATATCGTTGACACGCTCAAGAATCATGGCCGGCTCCGCACCTCTCATTGCCTCGCTTTTAATAAGGGTCTTTGCAACCATCATGTAAAGTGCCGCTGGCACCCCTTTGTCGGAAACATCGCCAATAACCAGACAGATGTGATTTTCATCCAGAAAGAAGAAATCGTAGAAATCTCCTCCAACCTCCTTTGCGGGATCCATAAGAGCGTAGAGGTCAATGTCACTTCGGTCAGGGAAAGGAGGGAATATGCGTGGCAGAAGTGAGGCCTGTATATTTGTGGCAAGCTTGAGCTCACTCTGAATCCGCTCCTTTGCAGCAGTGGTCGCTGTCAGTTCCCTTATGTGGTCGGAAAGAGCCGAGGCCATGCTGTTGAAAGTCTCTCCGAGCTGCTGAATCTCATCTCCTGTTTCAACCTGCAGGCGATGTTCCAGGTTGCCGTCGCCAATCACTTTGGCCCCTTCTTCAAGGGCAAGTATGGGTGCAGTAATTCGTGCTGCCAGTCTTCTGGAAGTAAGAGCCACCCCTGCCAGCACAAGCATAAAAACAACAGCAAGCACAGCAACTGCAACGCCTATATGGCGATACAGCTGCTGGCTGACCGCCTCACCCTGGGAGACCAGCGCCTTTTCTGTGGGACGTATGGGAGCAAACACCGCCTCAACAGGCAAAGCAAAAAGTACAGACCATCCGGTTGTTTTAATTGGGGCAAATGCGACAAAGCTGTCATGCCCGCTCAACATTCCGCGCATGATGCCCGATCTGCCGGAGGCCAGATTTTTATCCAGAAGCGGCATAGCCTTCTGATCATCGAAGGAAAAGAACTCTCCGTTCTGTTTTTCCTGCCATTTATCGCTGTTTGTAACCAGTCCCTCCATTGCAAGTATACGCCTGTCCTTTGAAACCAGATAGGCCTTGCCCTGCCTGTTGATTCTCATCTTGATTATCCGCTCCTGAATGGTTGTGAGCGGCACGTTAAGGCCTATCACGGCAAGGGTCTTGCCGTTTATTTTTACCGGAGCAGAACAGTTTGCCCTCAGATTACGAGCGATTACACCTACATACGGTTCACTCCATCCGAGAACTCCTGAATCAAGCGCCCTGTTAAACCAGTCACGTTTTCTGACATCGTAGGCGGGATCAATGTTGGAAGACCAGGGGAAGCGACGGAAAAGCCCGTGTGGTGTGGCAAGGTTGCAGTCATTTAGATTCGGATTGCTCTTTAGCACCGCAATCATGAAGTTATCCATTGCGGATGATATTTCAAGATCCCTTGCAACCAGAGATGGCGCAACACCCCCAGGTATCTGCCAGACCGAGGCAGATCCGGGGTCGGATGGCTTTTCCTTTATTGAATAGGATCTATTATGCGGATATTGTCCAGGATTTTTCCACACCTTTTCCGCTACATCCACCAGCACC
>CAZXTZ010000071.1:10606-12916 GCA_964643645.1 uncultured Geobacteraceae bacterium | reverse complement strand
AGACGAAATTCTCGAACAGAATTGAGTCGCTGTATAACTAACGGCATTTTTTGTAAATCATCAGACGACACACCTTTTAGCCATAAACACCAACGTTCGATGTTGTTGATAAATTCTGTGGAACCGTAGTAGCGTTTTACCCATTTGCTTGCATAAGGTTCCATTAATAAAAAGTTCTTTTTTTCTTCGGCATCAAACAACAAATAGCCACCGTCTATTGGTTGATTTCCAAACTTCATAATTGGCGCGTCACACAGCGGCATACTTCTTTTTTCAATAATAATATTAGTTGCATCCACCAGATATGGGTTAATGTTTTTTGCCTTAATGGTTTGCGGATCTCCGTTGATATCCGGGTACTCAAAAATCACCCGCTTCTTCGGCTTATCAAGCCCAAAGCCGATAACTACACAATGAACCGCAGCAACGCCTTTCCCTTCATTATTCCAGCGAAAAGTACGGTGAGCAAAATAGATATGTACACCCTGTTGCAGTATCCAGTTCCAGAGTACGCCGACCTGCTCGCCCTGGGTGATTGAGTTAGTGGAAACAAAGGCGGCGCTAACAACCGGATTTGCTTTGATGAAAGTAACCGCCTTTACATACCAGGCAGTCACATAGTCAAGTAGCCCGAAACTTTTGATTCCATTGCACACTGCAAGCATGTCGGCTCGCTGGGGATCACCCAGAAACTTGGCACCCACAAACGGCGGATTCCCCACAATATAGCTGCACTCTTCAGCCTTAATCACACTGTTCCAGTCCAGTTGCAGGGCGTTACCGCAGACGATGTTGGCCTTTGCAGTCAGCGGCAGGCGGATGTACGGCTTGCCATCCGGTTGGCGTATCCGCATATTCATCTGGTGGTCAGTAAGCCAGAGCGCAAGGGTGGCAATCTGGGCGGCAGATGGGTCTATCTCGATGCCGTAAAACTGGTTGACGTTGCAGAGCGGCATATCAAGGGACATCTGGCCTTTTTTCAGCTCGTTAAGCGTCTGTTCCTCCAAAAGCCGTATCTCGCGGTAGGCCACCACCAAAAAGTTTCCGCAGCCGCAGGCCGGGTCAAAAATCCGCAGCTTCAGCAGCTTGTTTCTGAATGCTTCCAGCTTGTTGTGCTCCCCCTTGCAGGCTTTCAGCTCCTTTTTCAGGTTATCCAGAAACAACGGGCCGATGGTTTTAAGGATGTTTTTCTCGCTGGTGTAGTGCGCCCCAAACTCCCGCCGTTTTTTGCTTTTGGTTGCGGTATCCCCTTCATCGTGCATGATGAACTGGAACAGCGAGCCGAAGATTGCCGGGCTGATCTGCGACCAGTCCAGATCAGCGGCGCATGAAAGCAAGGCGGTCCGTGACTCGCTGGTGAAGTAGCAGGGAGCAAGCCTGCCCTTGAACAACTCGCCGTTGACATAAGGAAAGCTGCGCAGGCTGTCGTACATAGTTTCAGGCCGCTGTGCGGCATCAAGGGACAGGAACAGCAGGTCAAGGGTGCCGGAAAGATCACGTGCATGGGGATGCGTGTCGTTGATAAGGCGTGTAAATTGATCCGGCTCGGCAAACAGGCCGGTATCCTCGGCAAACAGACAAAACAGAATGCGAACCAGCAGGGTTTCAAGGTCCTTACCGGTATAGCCTGTGGCTTTTACAACATCGTGGAGGGCTGCCAGTTTTTCGGCAGCCAGAATGTTCACCTCTTCCTGACGGCGTTCAACAATGTATTTGTAGCCGTTCAGAAAGGAAAAGGTTTCAAGATGGCTGCTGAATTCAGGTAGTTTGATTGTGGCTATCGGTTCTGATTCTGACTCCTTGATGTTGTACAGGTCTATGGTCTTGAAATCGCTGACCATAATGTAAGCAGGCACATCTTTCGGTCTTTCTTTTTCAAGAAGGCGTATGTACCCTAACGCCTGCTCACCAGCTTTTGCCAAATCCTTGCCGCCTGATTTCATTTCAATCAAGAGCATGCCGGGCAGGAAACCGTCTATCCGGTTGATGCCGGTATCGTCTTCTTTACGTACCCGTTCTTCAAACTGAATGCTGCTGTAGGTATCAATGCCGAATACCTCGCAGAAGTTACGCATGAATTGCTGGGCCTGCCCGCTTTCATAGCTCGCATCAGCAAAACGTCGGGAAAAGGTTTCAGCTTTTTCCTGCATCTCATCCAGCAGTTCGTAATGTTTGATTACGGTTGCTTGCCCGTTATCTGTATCGTTTTTGGCTTCTTCCTTAGCCATCCCATCCCCCCGCATTTCATCCTTACCATCAAGCCCCGCATCCTACCCCGCTTCACACAGGCTGCACAGCAAGACCTTACCA
>CAZXTZ010000071.1:0-10596 GCA_964643645.1 uncultured Geobacteraceae bacterium | reverse complement strand
CCCCAGCCCCTCCTAAAATAGGAGGGGGGCTTGTAAATCGACCCCCAGCCCTCCTGAAACAGGAGGGCTGGGGGTATCCGGTGTGTTATAGCATTGTTCTGCCTGTTTTAAAAACTTGAATGACTACAATGAGCTGGAGGTAGGATGAAATGTGATCAGTCATAACTCACTTTTTTACTTTTTTGCTTTTTTTTTGGGATGGATTCAGGAGACATCCATGATAAGTTTTTCAAGGGGAAAACGGAGATTTCCCCTAACTTCCTGGAACAGGTACGGTCTCTCCTTTGACAACCCGGCTTGTGTCCTGTTTGGTTAGTCTTGTGCATTAATTTGTTTCTTTGCTCTTTCAACAGACTCGATGATCACTGCAGCAGTTTTGGTCCATTTGAACGGTTTGGCTGACTCGGCGTTATGGACTTTGATGAATCGGTGAATTTCATTGCGCAGTTCTCCTACCCTGGTAAAAACCCCTCGGTGAATGGACCGACGCTCCAACTGGGAAAACCAACCCTCCACGGCGTTGAGCCATGAGGCACTGGTTGGCGTAAAATGCAGTATGAACCGCGGATGATTAGTGAGCCACTGCTGAACATCCGGCGTCTTATGGGTGCTACTATTGTCCAGGATCAGGTGCAGGTTCAGTTCTTTGGGTGTTGAACGATCAATCTGACGCAGAAAATCAAGAAACTCCTTGGCCCTGTGTCGCTTTGTCGTTCGCCCTATGACCTTCCCTGTCAGGATATCAAAGGCAGCGTACAGACTCGTTGTGCCGTTACGCTTGTAATCGTGGGTGCGACGTTCGATCTGGCCGGGCCGGAGCGGAAGCATCGGCTGCGTACGGTCGAGCGCCTGGATCTGGGTCTTCTCGTCTACCGACAGCACCAAGGCATTGTCAGGAGGGTTCAGGTATAAGCCAACCACATCCACGACTTTATCTGCAAAAGCAGGATAATTACTGATCTTGAAGGTTTTAAGGCGGTGAGGCTTCAGGTCCGAGGCTTCCCATATCTGCCGAACCTGCCACATGGTGATTCCGGCAGCCTTTGCCATGAGACGCACGCTCCAATGAGTCGCCTCCCTGGGAATGCGCTCCACCGTCAGGGTCAGAACCTCCTTGATCTTGGCCGCAGAGAGCTTCTTTGGCTGGCCGGAGCGTGGCAAATCCTTGAGGCCATCAAGACCTTGAGCCTTGAACCGGTTGCGCCACTTGTAAACTGCGCGCGTGGAGGTGGTAAGCAAAGCGGCCACCTCACCTACGGTCTGTCCTGCGCTACTAAGCAGAACAATCCGAGCCCGCAATACAAGGCTTTGAGCCGTTTTAGGCGACCTAAGCAGTGCTTCGAGTGCCTGCCGGTCTTCTACTTCTAATTCGTATTTTTCGTGTGTACGTGCCATGAAGGCACTATATCACATCCAAAAAATTATAAGAAAGAACTAACCGCACAGAACGCCAGGGGATTCGTCAGGCGGTCCCGCAATAATGGCACCACGGCCTTCCTGCAACGCTGGCAATTGCTCTTCTAATAATCCAAGCAGGTCATAACGTCCGTACAGGTGAATGAACAGAATCTGACGGACATAATCGGAAATAGATGTGTCGAGAAAGGTTGTCATCTCATCAAGCATCTGCTCCTGCTCTTCAGAGAGCCTGAACTTCAGACTGGTATCATTTTCTGTAAGCCACAATAGATCGCGGCCAGTCTGAGAAATAATGAATTCCTTGTCCCTGCATTTTGGATGTTTACCCGTCCGCTAGGTTCCTTGAAGTATTTCAGCATACGATCAAAGTTTGCTGATGCAAAATCAAGAGTTGCTTTTGTAGTTGCAAAATCTTTCTGACGAAGAAGAATGTCAGCCTGATCACTCAATTCAGCGAAATGTCGTACCAGCGGTGGTGGAAACCCGTCAACAATTTTGATAGGCGCTCTTTTCATGGAGTCATCGGCTTGTTTTGTATACTCTTTCCCTTCCTCAGGCGTTATCACCCACTCAACCCATTCAGGAGGATTCAGCCAGCTTTCACGCAGTTGATTCAGCTTGAATACGGCTTCAGCAATCTTTTCAGCATGGATGCGCTGACTTGCATCGGCGATAATAGCCGGAACAGCGCGGCTACCGTAACCAATAGATACATACCGTAACCGTCTGCCAGCTTGTAATTTTTTTCCTTTGGTTTAGCCTTGCTTGCGTCAGTTGCTGAAGGGGGGGCTATTTTCTTTGGCATGGCTGCTGTCCTCCTGTTTTGACGGCATCCGTTTTGCGGTATTTGCGACATACCACCATGGATACCGTCAAAAACATTAGATTTCGGCATACTGCTATGGATTGCATCGGGCAAGAAAAAAAGAAAAAGCCCCGATTTCTCAGGGCTTCCTGTGTTTCACCGGACTAAACCGGATTGTTCTGTGGCGGAGAGGTAGGGATTCGAACCCTAGGTACGTTGCCGTACACCTGATTTCGAGTCAGGCACCATCGACCACTCGGACACCTCTCCTGGAAAAAAAGGGCCTGATTGCTCAGGCCGTGGTTTATATATACCAAACTTATCAAAAACTCAACACAGACCTTTATCGGCTCCCGCGCTTGACACGCAATCCCCTGAAGAATGAAGAAAGCATGGATGAGCATTCCTGTTCACGAACTCCGGATACAAGATCCAGGCGATGATTCAGACGCATATCATTTGAGAGGTTATACAATGATCCGGCAGCGCCGCCTTTAGGATCGTGGCAACCAAAAACGACAATGGGAATACGGGCAAGTATTATGGCCCCCATGCACATTATGCAGGGTTCAAGGGTTACATACAGTGCCGTGTCAAGAAGGCGCCAGTTAGCCAGTTTTTTTGCTGCCTTTCGGATAGCAAGCAGTTCGGCATGGGCCGCCGGATCATTAGTGGTTTCACGGAGATTATGGGCCCTGGCGATTACCTTACCTTCTCTGACTATTACGCATCCTATGGGAACCTCAGCCTTGATTTCCGCCTTTCGGGCTTCTTTAATGGCCATGTTCATCCAGTAGTCGTGCCCCCTGTCCACCCTACCCTACCCCTTCCCCATTATCCCGCGGATGGCAGCCGGAAGGTCGGCAGGCAACATGACCATCTTGCTGTTCTGTGATGTAGCCATCTTGTTAAGGGCGTTCACATACCTGTCACCAAGCAGGAAGACGGCAGGAAGATCCCTGTCCTGAATGGCTGCGCTTATGTTGGTGATCGCCTGGGCCGATGCCTCGGCAAGCCTTATCTGGGCGTCAGCCTCACGTTTTGCTGCTTCAAGCTT
The DNA here is from genome assembly GCA_964643645.1 of uncultured Geobacteraceae bacterium. GTDB lineage: Bacteria > Desulfobacterota > Desulfuromonadia > Geobacterales > Pseudopelobacteraceae > Trichlorobacter. The sequence continues at coordinate 7,315 of CAZXTZ010000071.1, read as the reverse complement.
TCCATCTGCCTCCCTTATCATGGCCTCGCGACGCCCTTCTGCCTCAAGTATTGCCGCCTGTTTGAAACGGTCCGCGCTGGCCTGTTGCTCCATGGCCTTCTGCATTGATTCGGAAGGCTTGATATCCTGTATCTCAACTGACTGAACATAGATACCCCAGGCAGCAACCTCTTTGGATATGTTTTCCTGAAGCCTGGCCTTTATATGCTCACGCTCCGAGAGGGCGCTGTTAAGGTCCATCTGGCCGATTATGGCTCTTAAGGTTGTCATTACAAGGTTCTGAATAGCGTATTCATAATTCTGGATCTCGTAGACCGCCCGTGTGGGGTCTGTGACTTTTATGAATGCCACGGCATTGGTAATGATAACGGCATTATCCTTGGTGATAACCTCCTGCGAGCCTATGGCAAGTACATCCCCCTTTGTTGATACGCGGTATGAAACATTGTCAATGTAAGGGATTATGAAGTTAAGGCCCGGCTTCAGGGTGCTATTGTACTTGCCAAGCCTCTCTACAATCCATTCCTGACCCTGCGGCACAGTTTTAACACCTGCAAAAAGTGTTGCAGCAACAACCACTATAAGCACTCCGACAACAATGACACCAGGCATGTCATCCTCCTTGATTACTGGATTTTTGAAACCTTCAGTATCTGCCCTTCAATATCCTCAACCATGACATTTGTTCCCTGGGGCAAGGGTTCATCGGAAAAACAGGTCCACTCATCTGCACCCAGAATGGCAATACGAAAACGGACTACACCCTTGGCGTAGCTGTCTGTCGTGCCACGGATAATGATTCCGGTTTCACCCACAATTGCCTCTTTGGACTGCCCTGCATGTGTGTGGTCCTTTCCTGGTTTCAAATATCTAAACCATAACACAGTAAAAGCCACCGATGCGGCTACCCAGAAAAGCAGTTGCAACCACAGGGCACTGGCTGGAAAGATCAGCAGTAAAGCCGCCACACACAGAGCCCCAAGGCCGAACCAGATAATTGTAAATGAAGGTATGATAAGCTCAAGCCCTATAAGTCCGATACCGATAACAAGCCAGTGCCACCATACTGTTTTCATATTGGAACTCCCTGTCGAACTGTAATTTTATTTATTATAACTATACCAGACAACAGAACATTCAGAAAGCGCAGGGCACAGAAAATTAATTGCATATTTTTCAAGTTAGTGAAATACTTGTAGCAGATACAGAGAATCAGGGGAGGTGCAAAATGAGTGTTACAGACATTGCAGGTGCAGCAACTATGGCTCAATCATCACAGACACAGCAGGCACTTTCTACTGCAATGATCAAGATGAGGGCGGATTCCCAGAATCAGATGGCAGACATGCTTCAGAAGAATGCGCAGCAGGCTCCTCAGCCGGTTAAAAGTTCCGGCCAGGGTTTTTCAACCTACGCCTGACGTTATCTGCTTAAATAACCTTTCATCCATGCCGGCTTTATGCCGGCATTTTTTTATATGTACCGGGCCGCATGATAAGAACTTCTTACATATGGCCCGCTCTCCACATGCCTGAATCCCATTTCCAGAGCCTCATTCCGCAGTTCATCAAATATCAGAGGTTCAATATACTCCATAACCGGATGATGCCTCCTGCTTGGGGCCAGGTACTGCCCCAGACTCAAGAAACTGCATCCGACACTCAGGAGATCATGCATGGCGGTTCTTACCTCATCAATTTTTTCACCCAGACCAAGCATAATGCCTGATTTTGTCTTTACTGAAGGAGACATTTCAAGGGCCTTCTCCAGCAACTCCAGAGAACGCCTGTAATTTGCCCCCTTACGAACTTCATATAGTCGCGGTACTGTCTCAAGATTATGGGCAAGAATGCCCGGATTAACAGCAAGTACAGTTTTAAGGGCGGATTCGTCACCTTTAAAATCCGGAACAAGAAGCTCTATGAATGTTTCAGGAGCCCTCTCTCTGATTGCGTTAACAGTTGATGCGTAGTGGGAGGCCCCTCCATCCGGCAGGTCATCGCGGGTGGGGCTGGTTATCACAAGATGTGAAAGCCTGAGCCTCACCACAGCCTCTGCAACCCTGGAAGGTTCGTCAGCATCCGGCTTAAGGGGATACTGCACCTTTTCAAGATTACAAAAACTGCACTGACGGGTACAGTCTTTGCCTAGTATCAGAAAAGTGGCTTGGCCGCAGTTGAAACATTCAGATATATTCGGGCAAAGCGCCTGCTGGCAGACCGTGTTAAGCCCCAGTTCAGTCAAAAGCCCACGCATGGCGGTCTGATCTCCTGCCACAAGTTTCTTCCTCAGCCATTGCGGTTTACGTTGTATCTTCATTTTCCTCACCTTCAAGATTCCAGCGCCTGCTCAGATATTTCCCCTCAGCCAGCCTTTTGCTGATCCGCTCCTCTTCAACGGTTAGTACATCAGTACGCAAGGTTACCCCAAGGTTTTGCTCAAACTGCTGTTTAAGGATTTGCTTCAGGTCATTTTCAACAAAGGTTACTCCCTGTGAAGAAAGAGAGGTTGCTGCCTGCCCTGCCAATTCAGGGCTGTTCTTCAGGTAAACAAGGCCATCTGTCAATCTGTCATTCAAAGGTACAGAGCCATGCTGAAAGATCAGGTGCCTTGATCTGCGCTGGGCATTACCGCCGATCTTGCGGCCATTTACAACTATATCGTAGCTCTCTTTGCCGGCAAAACAAAGGGGAGTACGCTCCCCCAGCCTGCTGCCTGGAGTGGCCAGATCAACAGCGTATGAGGGATTTAATCCTAATGATCTGTAAAAACCCAGCAGAAAAGAGGTAAGAATGCGGAAGGAATCCTTTACCGTGGAGGCAGGGGGTATATGACTAGTTGAGCAGACCAGACTGTAGGTAAGTTCGTCAGCATGGTAGATAGCTCCACCACCGGTTATCCTTCGTACAACGGCAAGATTATCCTTATCACACCGGGTAAGGTCAAGATCATCAAAGGCCTTCTGAAATCGGCCCAGGGAAAGGGCCGGTGGCTGCCATCCGTACAACCTTAAGACCGGAGTTGACTCCGCCGGATCAAAACAGCGAAAAAGCGCCTCATCAATGGCCATGTTATCCCTGCCCGGGCATGAACCTGTATCAATGAGGCGCCAGAAGTTTCCGGTAATTGTCATTTTGCTTGGAACAGGCGATCAACCATCTCCGATAACCTTGAAAGAAAAGTATCTTCCTGCCCCAATTCAGATTTCATTGATGAAATTGAAAGATTGGCAAGGGTCTGGAGGTCTGTACGCTTTGACTGAAGGACAAGTGTACGTCCTAAGGGCCCGATATTTCCTGTAACTATTTCGCTCGCTCCTGCTCCTTTGCCAAGTTGGATAGCCTGTGTTACGTCTACAAGCCCTGATTGTTGAAACTTCAGCTCCCCGATTATCTGCTGCAGGTTTTCACGATTAATAAGGTTATATCTACCTCTCCTAAGGATCTCTTCCCTCATTGCCTCGGAAAGTATAACTGCAACAGGCTGATAATTTCCTGAAGCAGCAAAATCATAAACTATAAGACTTTTTGCACCAGCAACAGTTTGATTTTCCTGCTTCTCTGCAACATCGTAACCAACAATGCGACTTCCGTAGTTAACAACACCGGTTGAGGCCAGCTTCTGCTCATCCGCCTTTATTCTTGCCAACTTTTCCTTCTCGTTACGCTCATCTTCTGCCTGTTTCAATCGTTTCAAGCGTTCCTCTTCTTCAACAGTTTGCGTTACAGGCAACGGTTCTGCAAGTGATCGGCTCTTACGTAATGCCGTGGCAAGCAGATCAGAACTGGCATCCTTAAAAAGTTGCCGATAAGCAAGCCTGCCAACTCCAGGCGGCAACTTCTTGTGATTATTACGCCTGTCATTTTCGATCCTTACTCCAGTCTTTCTGCCGGTCTCCACATTTATAAGCATTAACTCAAAATAGTAGATAAAATCTCCGGAATAAGCCCCCCTCTCAGCAAGCATCACATAATCTGCGTAAAGGGCTCTGCCAATCCTGACGGCCAGTTCGGAGTTATTACTGGTCAGGCTCCATATATCAGGGGAGTTGCCAGCAAGCACTGCTTTTACTTCCGGTTCCGGAACCACTTGGTAGTAGCCAAGTTTTTCCAGAAGCTGGGTTGTGCCGCGGTACTGGTTAGCAACAAAATCCTCCGTACTGGATCTCCAGCCGCCACGGGACACATTTTCAGAAAAAGGTATCAATGCGACCCGCAGCATTATGGTATCTGAAGGCTTGGCAATGCTTCCAAGCTCCATTGCTGCACAGCCTGAAAAAACAGCAATAATAGCCGCCAGAAGAGCTGCACAGAGCATCTTTTTGAGCAGATCAGGCAAGACAGCAGACCATCTGGCTTCTTGCAGCCCTGGTCTCATCCAGTCGGGTTACAGGCATTGTAACCGGCATGGCGGCAAATGCCGCAGGATCTGATTCCGCAAGTTTTGCAGCTTCAATCATTATTTCTATAAAGTCATCCATGGTCTGCTTGCTCTCAGTCTCTGTCGGCTCAATCATTATCGCCTCTTTGACTATCAGCGGGAAGTAAACCGTGGGTGGATGATAGCCTTTGTCAATAAGAAACTTGGCTATATCAATGGCATGAACGCCATTTTCAAGCTGTTTGGAAGCTGAGAATACGGCCTCGTGCATGCAGGTCTGCTTATAGGGAAGGTCGTAGTAATCCTTAAGCCTTTCCTTGATATAGTTTGCATTGAGAACCGCCTGCTCTGATACCTGGATAAGCCCTTCACGCCCCAGCATAATCATGTAGGTGTAGGCCTTGACCATAACCCCGAAGTTGCCGAAGAAGTTTGCCGTGCGACCGATTGACAAAGGATTGTCTGTCTGGATGGACAGTGTCCCATCATCGTCATTATGAACAATACGCGGCATTGGCAGAAATGGTATAAGGGACTTCTTGACTCCGACAGGGCCGGAACCGGGGCCGCCTCCACCATGCGGAGTGCCAAAGGTTTTATGAAGATTTAAATGTACAACATCGAAACCGACATCACCCGGGCGCACTTTGCCCATTATGGCGTTCAGGTTGGCCCCGTCATAGTACATAAGTGCATCGTGGCTGTGGGCAATATCAGCAATTTCCCTGATGTGCGGATTAAAAAGTCCCAGGGTATTGGGGCAGGTCATCATAACAGCGGCAACTTCACCATTCATTGCTTTTCTGTATAGATCAAGATCCATGTCGCCGTATGACGCGGTTGGAATGGTGATAATCTCATATCCAACCATTGCGGCAGAGGCAGGATTTGTACCGTGCGATGAGTCTGGAACCACAACATACTTCTTGTTCCCCTTAGCCTTATGGTAAGCGGCAATCAGAAGCATACCGGTCATCTCGCCGTGGGCTCCGGCAAGTGGCTGGGTTGTAACCTCATCCATGCCGGTAATATCGGCCAGCATCTGTCCAAGGTCATACAACATCCCGAGGCTGCCCTGGCACAAGGCCTCACCACCAGGCAGAAGAGCTGTCAACGGATGCAGTGGAGCAAACAGATTGGCCGCATTTTCAAGCACCTTCGCGTTGTACTTCATGGTGCATGAACCAAGGGGATAAAAATTTGTATCAACCGAGAAGTTACGGCGTGACAGATTCGTGAAGTGGCGCACCAGGTCCAGCTCAGAGATTTCCGGAAGTCTGGCGGTCTCATTACGCAGTAAATTGGCTGGCAAGGTTTCGGCTGAGGGAACATCGGACAGAGGCAGCATTACGCCTCGGCGGCCAGATACGGACTTTTCGTAAATCAGTTGCATAATGCCACCTCCAGTTCCTTCACCAGCAGATCAATCTCCTTCCTGCTGCGTTTTTCAGTAACAGTAACCACTAGCAGGTTTTCCGAACCCTCAAAGAACTGCCCCAGAGGCAGGCCCGCAACAATACCCTTGTCAAGCAGAGCCTCTATCACCTTGTCAGCCGGTTTTGGCAGACTGATTGTAAACTCGTTGAATGTAGGGGCTCCATGTAAAACAGTTACACCCGACAGTTCAGCAAGGCAGGCCTTGGCATACTCGGCCTTGTCGTAATTCAGGCGTGCCAGATCAGCAAGCCCCTGCCTGCCGATGGCGGAGAGAAATATAAGGCCGCGCAAGGCGCAGAGAGACTGGTTGCTACAGATGTTGGAGGTAGCCTTATGGCGCTTTATATGCTGCTCCCTGGCCTGAAGGGTCAGCACGAAGCCTCGCTTGCCGTTCCTGTCTACGGTTTCCCCAACAATCCGGCCCGGCATATTGCGGATGTGGGCCTTTTGAGAAGCGATAAAACCAAATGAAGGACCGCCGAATGAGAGAGGATTGCCAAGGGACTGTCCATCACCCACGGCAATATCAGCCCCCAGCTCACCCGGAGACTTAAGTATTCCGAGTGAGACAGGATATACCGCAGTCACAAGCAACCCACCCGCTGAATGCACCTGATCCGCAAGACCTGAAAAATCCTCGACAGAACCAAACATGTTTGGATACTGAACAAGAAGGGCAGCAGTCTTGTCATCCAGCTGTTTTGCCAGTTCATTGCGATTCAGCATTCCGTCAGTTGGGGCCAGTTCAATCAGCTCTGCATCGTGGTTGGATAGATAGGTAGCCAGCACCTGTCTCGCAATTGGAGAGACACAGGCATCCACAATAATCTTGTTGCGATTGGTTGCGCGCATGGCCATAAGCGCAGACTCTGCCAAAGCAGTTGCGCCGTCATAGAGTGATGCGTTGCTGACATCAAGGCCGGTCAGACGGCAGATGGCCGTCTGATATTCAAAGAGGGCCTGAAGAGTGCCTTGAGAGCACTCGGGCTGATATGGCGTGTATGCGGTGTAGAATTCTGCCCGGCCTGAAAGATGGTCAACAGCGGCCGGAATGATATGGTCATAGAATCCACCACCTATGAACAGTGACAGATCCCGGCTGTTATCAGCCGCAAGCTGCTGCATCCTGCTATAGACATCAAACTCGGACATACCGGCAGGCAGATTAAAGGTGCTGCAGCGCAGCTCTTTGGGAATGGCGGAAAAAAGTTCTTCAATACTTTCAACCCCTATTGCAGAAAGCATCTCCTGGATCTCTCCAGGGGTATGGGGGCAGTAGTGACTTGTTTGCATTTAGTTATCTCCTACAGGCTCTTGAGGTAGGCGTCGTATTGTTCCTTGTTCATCAGGTTGGCCAGTTCAGCAGCATCAGCAAGCTCAAGCTCAACCATCCATGCCTCATCTTCAGCGGATTCATTCACTTTTTCAGGCGCATCCTCCAGTTCGCTGTTTATCTTTACAACCTTGCCGGATACAGGGGCGTAGATATCACTGGCAG
>CAZXTZ010000070.1:1442-13026 GCA_964643645.1 uncultured Geobacteraceae bacterium | reverse complement strand
CCGGTTTTCAGTACCTTGACTGATAAAACCATCTCGGTCAGCCGTTCCAGTGAGACGTCCGCTCCGACAGTGCCCCTGAAACTGCGGGTAGAGCCGGAGTTATCGAAGAATGGCACAGAGCAGGTAGTCATTAGCACGCCATTTGCCACATCATCGTAGTACGGCTCACTCCAGACTTTTGTTTTAAGCTCCTTCGGTATCTGGTACCAGTCTTTGTGTGGATAAAGAAAGGTGTCGCTTCCCGGATAGAAGGTGACCTGGCCATCTTTTCTGTAGAAATAATGGGCAACAAGGCGCAAATAGCTTCCTGATCTGTTCGGTTCAACGGCTGTGCCAAACCCGAAAATGTCATTATTGGCAACAAGTGTTTCCTTAAGCAGGATATCGAGAGTCTCTTTTGTGTAGTTGCCTGTTTCAATAGAACGGGCCACACCTTCAGTAACCTTGTCTATTGAAGAAAGTACTGATTCAACCCTGTTCACCGATGCAAGCACAAGATTTCTGGCATTTTCCTTTAGTTCCCTTTCCAGTGCAAGGCGGGACTGATAGTAAAAATATCCGATAGATATGGCAAATATCAGGGCGCTGCATAAACTGATAACCAGAATGAGTTTGAAGGTGATACTTCTATTTCTGAGCATTTGATTTTCCGATAAAATCAGGGAAGGAGGGTATTTTCTTTATAGCGCCGCTGGCAAGGAGTGAAGCTGCAACATACTCATAGTCAGATTGATTCAGCTGTCCGGTTATTCTGTCTTTTTCCGGAGGTATTACAAGGTTGCGCATACTTGACAACATCCATTTCTGGTGTGCCCGGTTGGCTGGGGTGCCATCTTTTTTCATATAGCTGATCACAATATCAATGGCCTCATCGGGATGATCAAAGGCATAGAGCCAGCCTTCAATGGATGCCTTTGCAAATGCCTCTGCAAGTCGAGGATCCTTACGATAATTCTTCTCAAGCATATAAAGACCGTCTTCAGGAAAACGTATGCCGTAATCGCTAAGGAAAAACAGGTTCAGCTCATCGGAATTTACACCGGAATTAAGGATAGTGTGATATTCGTTATACCACATTGCCGCTGTCACATCCAATCCACCACGCAGAAAGAGATTAACAGTCTGTAGATTTGGAACTACCTTCATTTTGAGATTGTATTTTTTAAAAAACTCACGGGCAGGCAGGTTGGGTTCATTGTCCCAGACACCGATTCTTCTGTCCTGCAGATCAGATATTTTTTTGATTCCGCTCGTTTTTCTTGAAATAAACACCATTGAGGATTTCTGAACTATTTGAGATACATTAACAAGCTGTAAGCCTGAAGCCCTGAGCCGGATAGCTTCTGACAGCCAGAGCACCGCTAGATCCGCTGCACCGTTCTGTAGATCCTGTGCCGGTTGATGACCAGGCCCGCCTGGAAGAATGGCAAGATCAATTCCATGCCTGGCGTAGATCCCCTTGTTCAGCGCAACATAATACCCGGCAAACTGGGCCTGATGTTTCCAGACAGGTATGAGTGAGACCTTTTTAAGTGGAGGGCCTGCGGCAAAGGCTGGAATAACGGTGGTAATAAATAACAGTGTAAAAGATATAGCTGTCGTAACTATTGGGCGTAGAGCATCCATTAAGGCACCTTTTGAAAAACATAATAGGTATTGCCGGTTATATATCATTCAAATGAGGTGGGTGAAATAAAATCTGTACAGGTCTTTAAGAGTAATGCTCCATTGACAAATCATAATGAATAAAATAGGTTTACGAACATTCAACTCATTTAAGAACCACTATGTTACATTTTCTGTTTTGCGATTAATTAATTCAGCAGAGTAAGCAAACAACAACAAGAGAGGAGCAGAAGCATGCAACTGCAAATGTTAGCGCCGATTCTGGGGGTAGCAGGATTCGTAATCGCCATCCTGATCTACACCAGCATCAAGTCCCAATCCGTAGGCAACGAGAGGATGAAAGAGATCGCCGAGGCGATCCATGGCGGAGCCATGGCCTTCCTTAACCGGGAATACCGCGTACTGGCAATCTTTATAGTGGTTGTCTTTGGCCTTATATTCATCGGTATGGGCATCCAGACCGCCCTGGCCTTTGTTGGCGGCGCCCTTTGCTCCATGCTTTGCGGTTATATCGGCATGCAGGCAGCCACCCACGCCAACGTGCGCACCACTGAGGCTGCCCGTACCAACGGTCAGGGCGCTGCCCTGATGGTGGCCTTTAACGGCGGCGCTGTTATGGGGCTGTCAGTTGCTTCGGTGGGTCTGATCGGGGTTGGAATCGCATACATCATATTCGGCAGTGACCCGGCAACCGCCAATTACATCAACGGCTTTGCCATGGGCGCTTCCTCCATCGCCCTGTTTGCGCGGGTAGGGGGCGGTATCTACACCAAGGCGGCCGATGTCGGTTCCGACCTGGTGGGCAAGATTGAGGCAGGTATTCCTGAGGATGACCCTCGTAATCCAGGCGTTATTGCCGACAACGTGGGCGACTGCGTAGGCGACACCGCCGGTATGGGCGCTGATATTTTCGAGTCCTACGTCGGTTCCATTATCGCAACCATAGCCATTGCTGCTACTGCCAGCGCTGCACAGTTGACCATCCTGGGCGGTGAAGCGGTCCGTGCCAATGCCATGCTGTTACCGCTGGTACTGGCCATGGCCGGCCTTGTATTTTCCCTCATCGGGGTTGGCTCAATGAAGTTTCTGAAGAACATCAACCCCGCAGCTGCCCTTCGCTACACCACCTTTGTGGCAGCCGGCGGCTTTCTGGTTGCCTCTTTCTTTATTACCCAGGCCATGCATATCAGTAACGGCGTGTTCTGGGCCATCCTGGCCGGCACCATCGCCGGTATCGCCATTGGACTGATCACTGAGTACTACACCGCTGCAGGCCCGGTTACCCGGATTGCCGAGGCATCCAAGACCGGCCCGGCCACAAACATCATCCACGGTCTGGCAGTGGGTCTTGAAAGTACCGTTGCACCGATCCTGGTTATCTGCGTTGGTATCTTTGTTGCCAACCAGGTGGCAGGTCTCTACGGCATTGGTATTGCCGCTGTCGGTATGCTGGCAACCGTTGGTGTCACCATGACCGTTGACGCCTACGGCCCGATTGCTGACAATGCCGGCGGTATTTCTGAAATGGCCGGTCTCGGTCCTGAAGTCCGCAAGATCACTGACGGTCTTGACGCCATCGGCAACACCACCGCCGCCGTGGGCAAGGGCTTTGCCATCGGTTCCGCAGCGCTTACCGCACTGGCTTTGTTCTCTGCATACGCCACCGCTGTTGGTCTTGACTCAATCAACCTGCTCAACCCGATGGTGGTGATCGGTCTGTTTATCGGCGGAGCCCTGCCGTTTTTAATTGGCGCCATGACCATGACCTCGGTTGGCAAGGCAGCCGGTAAGATGGTGGATGAAATCCGGCGTCAGTTCCGCGAGATTCCCGGCCTGCTGGAAGGCAAGCCCGGTGTAAAGCCTGATTCCCAGACCTGCGTGGACATATCTGCCAAGGCAGCGCTACAGGAGATGATTCTGCCCGGCCTGGTGGCGGTTATCGCACCGGTACTGGTAGGATTTCTGCTGCACAAGGAAGCTCTGGGCGGCATGCTGGCCGGTGCAACCCTGGCAGGGGTGCTGCTGGCACTCTTGATGTCCAACGGCGGCGGCGCTTGGGACAATGCCAAAAAATATATTGAAAAGGGTGAACTGGCAGGCGAAAAAAAGGGGGGCGATGCCCACAAGGCTGCCGTTGTTGGCGATACTGTTGGCGACCCGTTCAAGGATACCTCCGGCCCGGCCATGAATATCCTGATCAAGCTGATGTCGGTTGTGTCACTGGTAATTGCACCGCTGCTTAAGTAAAAATATTTATACAGCTTTACCCACCAACAACAAAGGCCGTCCCGGATTTCGGGGCGGCCTTTGTTGTTTCTTATAACAGAGGGTGTTCAGGCGAACGGCAGATATACAATATTCCAGTAGAGACGCAAAATCTTGCGTCTCTACCAGATTGCCATCCCCGAATCCATCGGAAGAGAAGGCGGCCCGTTAATTCCGTCTTCTGTCAGTTCAGCTCTTTCATTTTTTTTGCAGTGACAAAGTTAAAACACTGAAAATATGCAATAAATGCGAGCATGAAACCAAAGTATGAAGCTGCTATTACCATTCTTGCGCCTAATCCTTTGTCGGCTCCGGGAAGCATGAAGAGAAATATTGCAAAGAATACGGCAAAAGACACCTTCCAGAGTTCTCCCAGTAGCCTTCTTTTCCGGATTGCCATGAGGTTTTCCGGAGTCTGTCCTATCAGGGCAGCATCAATATTAACCATCATCTCCTGCCGCGCAAGAATAAGCGCCGGATATAACAGGATCAGTTGAATAACGAAGCCGATTGCCAGGGCCTTTATGAATAACCCTGGATTGCCTGCCATAATAAAGCCGTTTCTGAAGTTGTAGGCGATGAACATAAGCAGCAGGATAAGGATTACCTGCAGAAACCTGTATATGATCACAAGTCGTTTCAGGCGCGTAAAGTCATAAAGTGCCAATGTATCCTCCGGAAACTGCTTTATTTAAAGGCATTAGACATCAAATTAATACAATCTTCATCAACCTTCAATTTTATCCCACGAATGAGGAATGGCCTCAGGGAAGGAATACAGGGCAAGCCCGTTTCTGTCACCCACATAAAGCCCCCCTTCGGCTTTCTTGTGGTAGCCGAACCAGTGCTGGTAAGGGATCTGGTTCATACAGTCTTCAAAAACTATTGTCTTTGTCTTTTTTGTTACTTTCTCCGCAAGTTCCTGCTTTGCTGCGTTGAACCTGCTCTGGGCCGCAATGTGAAGCTCTTCATGTCCAAGCTCGGTGAACATCACCTGACGGAACATCTTGCCAGGGCGGTGGGTTGCGTACCAGGCATACTCTTCTGGGGTTAGATTGGAAAGCATGATGAACTGTATAGGGGCTATTACCATATATATACGTTGCCTGCGTACAGAAGGGGAGGGTTGCCCGATGGTTTGCGCCACCTGTTCAGCGTTCATCCGTTCGTTGCATCCGTGGTTTGTGTAGCTGATTAATGATTTTGCCGGATCAAGCTTAAGCAGTTCACCGCCGGTCTTTACAAGATTACAGCTGGTAAACGAGCTTATCGGGGTAGTGCAGAAAGCTGCGCTTGACAGGGCTGTCTTGGTGCGGCTTCCCGCCTTGACGCCGGCCAGAGCGGCAACTGAATCGCTATAAGCGTCACGCCATCCACCCTCGTCAAGATATTTGAATGCAGGTTTTATCCCGTCGCAGGCAAGTTCGACAAGTATGCTGCGGCCACGGAAATGTTTGCCTGAACCGGGGCTTCTGCGTTTTGCAAGCCCTTCAAGGCCAAGGCTTGTGGCTGTAATGTTGCCGTTGGGTATTGTCAGGATCAGTTGTGGTTCACTCATATCAGATGACTCCTGTAATTTGATAAATGGTTGTTGAAAGCTACATTTTTGCCAAAAGTGGTACGATCAAGAGTGAGACAATGTTGATAATCTTGATCATCGGGTTGACAGCCGGGCCTGCTGTATCCTTGTAGGGGTCGCCGACAGTATCGCCGGTAACGGCTGCCTTGTGGGCTTCTCCTCCCTTGCCGCCGAAATAGCCGTCTTCGATGTACTTTTTGGCGTTATCCCATGCGCCGCCACCTGTGGTCATTGATATGGCAACAAAAATGCCTGTTACAATGGTGCCCACTATAACGCCACCAAGGGCCTTTGGGCCAAGTGTAAAGCCTATGATAATAGGTGCTGCAATCGGTATGATGCCCGGGATGATCATCTCCTTGAGGGCTGTCTTGGTAACTATGTCTACGCACGCAGCATAATCCGGTTTGCCTGTGCCTTCCATAATGCCCGGTATTTCACGGAACTGGCGGCGAACCTCTTCAACAACCGAACCGCCTGCCTTGCCAACTGCTTCCATGCAGAGCGCTGCAAAATAATATGGGAGAAGACCGCCCAGGAAAAGGCCAACTATGATGTACGGGTCAGCAAGATTGAAGTCAATGCTTTTGCCTGCTGCTTTCAGTTCATCAACATACGAGGTAAAGAGTATTACTGCGGCAAGGCCTGCAGAACCGATTGCATAGCCCTTTGTAACTGCCTTTGTGGTGTTGCCAACTGCGTCGAGTGGGTCGGTTACGGCACGGACAGAGTCGTCCAGTTCAGCCATCTCGGCAATACCGCCCGCGTTGTCGGTGATGGGGCCGTAGGCGTCCATGGCAACGACAATACCGGTAAGCGAAAGCATTGAAACAGCGGCAATGGCAATGCCGTAGACACCGGCACAGTTAAAGGCGACGATGATTCCGGCAGCAATTACAATTACCGGCGCAGCGGTTGACTTCATGGAAACACCAAGGCCAGCGATTATGTTGGTAGCATGGCCGGTGGTTGAGGACTGTGCAATATGCTTTACAGGGCCGTACTCTGTGGCTGTGTAGTATTCAGTTATCCAGAAGATTGCGCCGGTTACAACAAGGCCCACAATTGCCGAAATGAATATGTTGGAGGCGCTGAATGTCATGCCGTAAGCATTTGTCAGTCCGACAGGAAACATTTTTACAGTAACAAAGTAGAATGCAATGCAGGCAAGTACAGCTGAAGCGATAAGCCCCTTGTACAGAGCCGGCATGATCTTCTGACTGGCACCCAGTTTTACAAAATAGGTGCCGATTATGGAGGTTATAATGGAAATGCCGCCAAGAATAAGCGGATAGCTGACAGCACCGGCATTACCGACAAAAGTGATTGCGCCAAGCAGCATTGCCGCGATAAGGGTTACAGCATAGGTCTCGAACAGGTCGGCTGCCATACCTGCGCAGTCCCCCACGTTGTCCCCCACGTTATCGGCTATAACTGCCGGGTTGCGTGGATCATCTTCGGGGATTCCTGCCTCAACCTTGCCTACAAGGTCGGCGCCTACGTCAGCCCCTTTGGTAAAGATACCGCCGCCAAGACGGGCGAAGATTGATATGAGGGAACCGCCAAACCCCAGGCCAACAAGCTGGCTTACAACTTCTTTTACCGGAGCGCCGGGCATCAGTTTTATCAGTACCAGATAGTAACCGGCAACACCAAGAAGGCCCAGTCCTACAACCAGCATTCCTGTGATGGCGCCTCCCTTGAAGGCCACATCAAGTGCCTTGTGAATCCCTGATTTGGCTGCCTCGGTTGTACGGATGTTTGCCCGAACAGATACAAACATTCCTATGAATCCTGTTAAACCGGAAAAAATGGCGCCAACGGCAAAACCGACTGCGGTTTTGATCCCCAGTGGGGAGGGCAGGACGGCAAGAATTACAAATATAATGGCTCCGGCAATTGCAATGATAGTGTACTGACGCTTCATATATGCGCCGGCGCCTTCCTGGATAGCTGCAGCTATCTGCTTCATCCGTTCATTGCCCTGGGGTAGCCCCAGGATCCACTGGGCCGAGTACAGACCGTAAGCTACGGCTGCAAAGCCACACAACAAGGCAAAATATACCGCATTTTGTTCCATTCCACTGATTCTCCCTGATTTATTGAATTTTACGGCTTGCTGACCATGACCAGACGTGAACAAAGTAAACTAATTAAACAGACCTCTTATGTCAATATTTTTGTTAAACTTGGGGAAAAGCACTTTGAAACAAGGAGCAACTGAGCAATGGAGTAAAAACAGTGAAATTCTGTCTGCGATTGATCAACAAAAAAGGGGGGCCGAAGCCCCCCTGGATTACATTTCATCAGTCCCTGTCAGGCACTGTTTTTAGTGATCAATTGCCTTTGCCATGCCGAGGCCGGTGTTCTGGCGAACATATACTTCGTCGAACATATCTTCAGACCGCTTGTTGGGGAACATCAGTGTTGCAAGTATTGCAGCGATGAAGCCCAGAGGTATGGAGATTATGCCGGGGTTTTTCAGCTTGAGGATAGGCTCGCTGAGACCCATGAGTGATTTGCCGTCTTTGTTGAGAACATCTTTTTTGGC
The DNA here is from genome assembly GCA_964643645.1 of uncultured Geobacteraceae bacterium. GTDB lineage: Bacteria > Desulfobacterota > Desulfuromonadia > Geobacterales > Pseudopelobacteraceae > Trichlorobacter. The sequence goes on along the minus strand of CAZXTZ010000070.1, from coordinate 5,005 downwards.
TTTTGCAAGCGCTTTTACATCTTTTTCGTCAAGTGTTGCGCCTGCTGGCAATGCTGCCTGCTTTTTCTCAATTGCTACTATTATCTTTTCAGCGCCTTTGGCAACAACCTTGGGATAGGTCATGTTAGGTGAAACCATAACCAGGCCGATGGATGCGATTGTTCCAACAACAAGACCTGCAATAACGCCGGCTGTGTTGAACTTTTTCCAGAAGAGTGAAAGGACAACAACTGGCAGGTTGCCGGATGATGCAACTGCGAATGCGAGGGCAACAAGGTGGGCTACGTTTGCCTTCTCGGCGATGATACCGATTACGATACCCACAGTACCAACAACCAGTGAAGTGATACGGGCTGCCATAACCTGCTCGTGCTGGTCAGCATGGCCGTCTTTTATTACGTTAACATAGATGTCGTGTGCGATTGCTGCGGATGCTGCCAGAACCAGACCGGAAACAACGGCCAGGATGGTGGCGAATGCAACGGAGCAGAGGAAAGCAAGGAAGATATCGCCAACTACAGGGGCAATATCAGCGCCCAGGGTTTGAGCCAGAAGCAGGGTAGCCATGTTGCCGCCAGGGTCAACCGAGATGATGCCCTGTGGGGTAAGGTTAACTGCTGCGCCGAAGCCCAGAAGGGTTGTAAGAACATAGAAACCGCCGATGATCCACATTGCAATGATAACTGATTTACGCGCTGCCTGTGCGGTAGGCACTGTAAAGAAGCGCATGAGGATGTGCGGCATGCCTGCTGTGCCCAGAACAAGGGCCATACCCAGGGAGATCTGGTCAAGTGGAGCCTTCAGGAAGAGACCAGGCTCAAGGAAGCGCTGCCCGGCGTCAATGCCGTTCAAAACTACACCGTCCCTCAATACAAGCTTGGATACGTGATCCTGGATGTCAGGGCTGTTTACGATTGATTCAAAGAATCCGACCGGGTTGAAGTTAGCCTTTGCAAGTACCAGAACTGAAAGGAGGAATGCGCCTGACATGAGCAGACCGGCCTTGATGATCTGAACCCATGTTGTTGCTGTCATGCCGCCGAAAACAACGTAACCGACCATCAGTATACCAACGCCGATGATGGCTGTTTTGTAAGGTACGCCAACAAGAAGTGCCATCAGCTTGCCTGCGCCAACCATCTGGGCAGTAAGGTAGAAGGTGGAAACCGCGACGGTTGAGAGGGCTGCAACAGCGCGAACCGGCTTGGGATCGGTACGGAATGAGAGAATATCTCCCAGTGTGTACTTGCCTGCGTTACGGCAGGGTTCTGCAACTATCAGAAGAACGGTTATGTAGGCAACCAGCCATCCTACCGAGTACATGAAACCATCGTAACCGTACAGGGAGATGAGGCCGGAAATACCCAGGAACGATGCAGCTGACATGTAGTCGCCTGCAATTGCCCAGCCGTTCTGTGTTCCGGTGATGCCTCCGCCTGCTGCGTAGAAGTCAGCGGCTGTCTTGGTTTTGCTGGCTGCCCATACAACAACGGCCATTGTTATGCCGATGATTACGGCAAACATTGTAAGGGTGATGGCCTTGTTGGCCTTCAGCACTCTCTTTTGCTTGGAAACGGGTGCTGGAGCGGCGGCAGGAGCCTTTGAAGGATCGGCTGCTGTTGCTGCGGCAGGAGCTGTGGCCGGTGTTGCTGCTGGTGCAGCGGCAGGGGCTGCTGCTGCGGGTGGTGTGCCAGAAGCTGCAGGAGCTTTCTTCGGCTCTTCAGCAAAGGCGGCTGCGGCGACAGAAAGTGTAAGTGCTGCTGCTATCAGAATGTTCTTAAATGTCATGTCGTGTATCCTCCTTTACTAGAGATGAAGTTCGTCAACCAGTTCTTTGGTCAGACGGTCGAAATCCTTGTTGGCAACGTGGGCATAATAGTGGGCTAGTGACCAGGATACAATGAACTGGGAAAGTGCAAAGATGTATCCGAAGTTAATAACGCTTATAACCTTGATCTTGAAAAGCCCCGGTGCGTATGCAGCGCCTATCGGGAGGAGGAAGTAGTAGACCGTTGAGAAGATCCACCAGCCGAAAAGGAATGCCGTCTTCTTGTGATGCAGCTCGATAAACTTGGGATTTTTTGCGATTGCTGACCAATCATACTGTTTTTCTGCCATGTTGTACTCCTTTCTCTAATTTGTTAGCCTTCTTCGAGTGAATTTGCCAGACTTCCGTTAAAATTTCCCCCTTTCGGATTTTGTGGATCTGCATAACAGCATCAGGCGGGCATCTTTACATACCCGAATCTAGTAGAGAGCATTTCAGCGCCCTCCAGCATTGAAGGAACAATCTCATTTTCAAGTCTTTCGCCAAGCAGCCTGAAGGAAGGGCCTATGAGGGTTATGGCTCCAACTGCCTTGCCGGCATAATCCCGTACTGCAACGGCCACACTGATGATCCCCTCGCCAAGCCCACCGCGGTCAATGGAAACACCGCTGCTTCTTATTTCCTGCATCTCGGCATCGAGAAGTTCAAGGTCGGGAAGTTCCTTGCGTCGTCCGCTCATCTTAAGGAGTCTTTCAAGAAGCTCCCGCGAATCGAGGGCCCGCATTACCTTGCCTGCAGCGTTGTTGAAAAATGGCACTCTTTGACCAACAAACGCGGCTGCCTTTATCTGCTGGCTACAGTCAACCATATCGAGGAAAAGAACTTCATTGTCGCGGCATACAGCCATATAAGCCGCTTCGTCGTGCCTGCGGACCAGTTCTTCAAGTATGGGGTGGGCGTAGCTTATTACATTTATGTTTTTGAGAAACTTCTGTGCCAGTGTTGCAGAGTAGGCCCCCAGACGATATGTGGCCTGCTGGGGATCGTATTCAACAAGATCTTTTTCACAGAGGGTTTTCATTACCCTGAATGCACAGTTTGTGGAAAGCTTCAGGCGGGATGAAAGGGTGGAAAGATGGGCGCCGTATTCAAACTCGGACAGGATTTCCAGTACATCAAGTGCATTTTTGATGCTCTTTACTGAGTACACTGATGTTTGAGCTACCTGTTGCTGGCGTTTAGCCATCCTGTCACCTCATTGGAGTTTAAAAAAGTAAAACCTGTGTAGTTGCTGATCTCTTTTTTTCTGATTTTATGCTTGTTAGTAGAGTTTTACAGATTTTTAAAATTGTATTTTATTTGTTCGTGTGAAAGTGAATATAACATTTTTTTATTTAATGCAATATTTTTTTATTACTAAAAATAAAATTTCCATTTCATTTTTAAGTTATCGATATAATAGAATAAAAAACATGGTATTCCTATAACGTGTTTTAAGGTTTATCTGAAAAATAAAATCTGAAGAGGATTTCAAAAATGTATAAAAAAGTTTTGATAAAATTAACAAGATATTTACAGATTTGGCATAATATTTATAACTAGTTGATATCATAATGGTTATTTATAATTAAATTTAGATAAAATATTGTTATTAAAACATTGATCTTATCTGTCAGATAACTTTGGATAATATTTTTTATTTAAGGGAACATAAAACTTACATCTCCGGTTTAGCTGAAATGTCCGCTTGAAACATTTTTTGATGGCTTTACATTCTTAGTATTATTGCTAAAGT
>CAZXTZ010000070.1:0-1432 GCA_964643645.1 uncultured Geobacteraceae bacterium | reverse complement strand
ATTCAATAATACCTCCCCCTTTATAAAGAGGGATCAGGGGGGATTTGATTTTATATATGACAGATTAGCCTTACGCTCTTTGAAAAAATATTGTCGGCTTTACATTCCAGTGATTACGGATAAAGTATATACAATGAGTTTGATCAAGTATCAGGGGGTAGGACCATGTCAGACAGTCCGCTGAGTCAGGACAGTTTCTATTTCATCGAAGTGGCAATGCTTTGCAATCGCCCTCCGGTTACCTGTTCTCCCGAAACAGGTCTGCTTGAAATGGCAGCCCTGATGCGGGAACATAATATATCCGGCATTGTTGCTGTTGAGGGTGGCATGCCTGTGGGGGTTGTTTCCCTGAGGGATATGAGGGATCTTCTGGCAACCAGCTTTGATTCCATACCGAAGCTGAAAGTAAGGGATCTGATGAAGACCAGCCTGATAACAATCAGGCGCAATGAGTACCTCTTCAAGGCCATATTCAAGATGGCCCGCAATAACATCCATCGCCTTGTTGTATTAAATGATGATGATTCACTTGCCGGTATAATTACAAATTCAGATTTGCTGAGAATACAGAGCCGCTGTCCCCTGTATCTTTCCCAGGTTATTGAATCTTCCGAGACCTTTGAGCAGCTTAAGTCAACAAGCGAAAGGCTTGTCGAACTTCTCAGGTTTGTGGTCAAGGCCGGAGCTGATACCCATAGCCTGATATCTTTAATTTCCCACTTTAACGACCTGATGACTCTGAGGCTTATTACCCTGCTTGATCAGATAGAGGGGGTGAGGCTCCCGAGATCGGCCGCTTTCATGGTTATGGGCAGTGAAGGAAGGGAGGAGCAGACGCTGCGTACTGATCAGGACAATGCAATTGTGTATGCGGATAATGTTACCTGTGAAGAGTTAGTCCAGATAAGGAAATTTGCGGAACGAATTGTTGAGCGGCTGGAATTCATAGGTGTTACCAGGTGCCCGGGCGGTATCATGGCCAGTAATCGCCAGTGGTGTCACAGCCTGTCAGTATGGCAGAGGATACTTTCACGCTGGATAAGTACGCCGTCACTCAAAAGTATGGTTAAATTCGGCATGTTTCAGGATATGCGCGTTATCCACGGGAACCTCTCCATGGAGAAGAAGCTTCGTGCCCATATTGTCACAACCACTCAGTACCATTCACTTTTCTTTTCATATATGGCCCATAATATTGTGCAGTTCACACCGCCACTGGGCTTGTTTGGGAGGATAAAAACAGAGGAAAAAAGGGATAAGAAGGGTGAGCGGTTCAGCCGCTGACCTTGTTCATGTCCTGGCCGCAGCATACCAAGGTGCCGCCGCCGGCCTCCACTACCTTGACCTTGTTCCCGCAGATCTCGCACTCGTAAACCTCGTCCACGTTGGTCATTTTTAACACCTGTCCCGAAAACGCAGCCTTCAGTTCTTA
>CAZXTZ010000069.1:0-13269 GCA_964643645.1 uncultured Geobacteraceae bacterium | reverse complement strand
ATGGGACTTATATCTCAGCTTCTTACATCAAGAACACGGGCATCCAGGCTGCTGTTTCTGCTGCTGGCCCTCTTTCTTGTGGGGTTGACGGCCCTTACTGCTGTTAATCTGGTTATTGACCGTCTGGTTGATGATCTTGCCGAACGAGGCAACAACGAGAGGATGAGGCTCTTTATCGGTGAAGTGCTGGTGGATGACATCAGGATGATGGAGCTTGATTTCAACCGGATGGTGGCCTCTGTCAGCACTGCCGAGCATGAACGGCTCAGCAGGTCAATAAAGCTGAAAAGCGCCAAGCTGAGGCATGATCTGATGGCATTGAAAGATGGTGGCAGGGTTGAGCGCACAATAGATCTTAACATCGAAGGTGTGGATAACCTTAATGAACAAGTCACATACACCCCCCGCCAGAATGACCCGCATAATGTTCTTGAGTTGATCGAGATAGGCCCCCACCTTGAGAAGATAGATGAGAAAGCCGTAGAACTGGCAAGGCTTCTTGCAAGGCGTGAAGATGCAAGGGAAAATAACGATGCCAGGCATCTCCTTGATGTGGAGGCTGAACTCAACCTGTTTTTCAAGCATGTTCCTTCGCTGTTTGTAAGGCTTAATGAAAATGCAAACAGACTCTATTTTGAGAGTAATAACCGGATAACCCAGCTCAAGGATGAATTTGCAGCCCGGCGTCTTCTGTATAAACGGATACAGGTAGGGCTTGCAGCCGGAATAATCCTGCTGGTTACGCTTATAGGAACTCTCCTCGCACGTCAGCTCTCGGCGGTAAACCTCCACCTGGAAAAAACCGGTGAAGAGATGCGCCTGGCAAAGGAGCAGGCCGAGGCTGCCAGCCGGGCAAAGAGCGAATTTCTTGCCAACATGAGCCATGAGATACGCACTCCGATGAACGGAATTATCGGAATGACAGAGCTTCTGATGGATACGGAGATGAACCAGCAGCAGCAGGATTACCTGCGCTCCGTAAAAGTATCCGCCGATAATCTGATGGAAATAATCAATGATGTCCTGGACTTTTCAAAGATTGAGGCAGGCCGTCTGGAAATCGAGACAGCCCCTTTCATGCTTCGCAGCATGCTGGGGCAGACATTGCGTGCAATAGCGACAAGGGCCGGACAGAAAGGGCTTGAACTTGTGTTTCAGGTGGCCCCGGATCTGCCGGACACAATAATCGGAGATCAGGGGCGTCTGCGTCAGATACTCCTTAATCTTGTTGGCAACGCAATCAAGTTTACCGATAAGGGGGAGATAGAAGTCTCTGTCGCAAAGCAGGATGAGCTCTCTCCTGATAATCTCCTTCTTCGCTTTGAGGTGCGGGACAGGGGGATAGGCATATCCCCTGAACATCAGCAGCGGATATTTGCTCCGTTTGAACAGGAAGACCTTTCCACCACCAAAAAGTACGGTGGAACCGGCCTGGGGCTGGCAATATCCAGAAAGCTGGTTGACCTGATGGGGGGTGAGATAGGAGTTGAAAGTATACCCGGTGAGGGCAGTACCTTCTGGTTTACCATGAACTGCGCCAGATACGGAGAGACATTGCATGAGGCCCAGAGCACAGGCTCCCTCTCCGATGTTACTGCCCTTGTGGTGGATGATGTTGAAATAAATCGCCAGCTTCTGCATGGATTTCTTACCCGCTGGGGGATGGATGTTGCAAGCGTATCTTCCGCTGATGAGGCGTTCTCGCTGCTTGAGAAATCTCTTGATGATCGTCCGTTTCAGCTTCTGCTTTCAGATATACAGATGCCGGATGCTGATGGCTGGATGCTTGCCGAGCGGATCAAAAAGGATTCGAGGTTTGACAGCTTAAAGATTGTGCTGCTGCCAAGCGCCGCCAGACGGGGTGATGCAAGACGCTGCCGTGAGCTGAAAATAAACGGCTACATAACCAAGCCGGTTATTCACAACGAGTTGTACGATGCCCTGAAGTCAATAATGTCGGGCGGATGCAAGCAGGAAGCTGTTGAAGAGATTGTTCATGCAGAGCAGGATAACAGCAGCGGTTGTTCCATACTTCTTGTTGATGATGTTGAAATAAACCGTCAACTGGCGAAAGTGGTGCTTGAAAAGCAGGGCCACACAGTAACCCAGGCGGCCAACGGCATGGAAGCCCTGAAAGCGGCCAGAAACGGCGGATTTGATCTTGTCTTCATGGATATTCAGATGCCGGTTATGGATGGCTTTGAGGCAACATCGGAGATAAGATCGTTTGAGCTTGCACAGGGAGTAAAGCCGGTTCCTATTGTTGCAATGACTGCATATGCAATGCAGGGAGACCGTGATCGCTGCATTGCAGCCGGCATGGATGATTATGTGCCAAAACCGATAAAGGGAGAAGCCCTGCGCCAGGTGATTGAACGCCTGGTTTTCGGAAGGGGCGCTGACAAGCTCCAGGCTGAAGATATCAAGCCGGGTACAGAACCCTCAAAGCTTGATGATGATACACCGGTTTTTGACAGGGCAGCCCTTATGGGACGTCTGGGAGGTGATGAATCACTTCTGGAAAAGTTTGTTGTGATGTTTTTCAAGAGTGCGGATGAACATTTTGAAGCCCTGCGCCAGGCCGTGGCCGACTCGGATATTGAAACCATAAGGACAAGGGCCCATACGGTTAAAGGTTCTGCTGCAAATATGGGGGCCTGCAGGCTTTCATCGGCAGCTGCAGAGCTTGAAAAGGCAATGCGTGAAGGACGTACAGAGGAACAGCAGCAGCTTGTGGAAAGAATGGAAGAGCAGTATGAGGTTTTCAGGAAGGCAACAGCTTGAGAAGGCAGCTGTTTTTTTAAATAAATAATCTTATCGTTCCTACGCTCCAGCGTAGGAACGCAAGCCTGTGGCGCTCCAGCGTCACGATACTGACATGATAGACAAAGGCAACCCCGGACGCAGGAGCGTCCAAAAACCGGTACCCACGCTGGAGCGTGGGTACCATAAAAGTATGAGTATCAAGAAAAACGGAGGCAAAAAATGGCTCAAAATGGTGTTTTCAACAGTATTTCTGGCAAACTTCTGGGGGTAATAGCCGGTTGCGTGGTTGTTTTCGGCGTTGTTATGGGATGTTATCTTGTCTATTTCCGTTCACAGATGGTGGAAGACAGGAGTAAATCCATTGCCAAACGGCTACAGTCAGAGGTGGATACCCAGATAAAGGGGAAGATAGACATACTTCTTACCAACGCCATATCCCTGTCACATAATGACAAGGTGCAGGACGCGCTTAAGAAAAATGATTATACCATTGCCGAGGCAGAGCTTAAGAATGTCATTAAAGAGTTTGAGCTTGCCGATTTCAAGGCCACCGGATTCCATATCGTAAGGGCTGATATGACCAGCTTCTGGCGCAGCTTTATGGACAAACGGGATGACGACATCTCCTTCAGGCCGATGGTTAAAAAAGTTGCTTCGGAAAAGAAGCCCCAGTGGGGCGTTGAGATAGGAAGGGCCGGTGTGGGCCTGCGGGCAATGGTCCCTGTGAACGATGCATCGGGCGCCTTTATCGGGATGATAGAAACAACATTTGGCGTTGGCAGCATAAGCCGCGTAATGGAGAAGGAAAAGGCATTCTATATACTTCTTGTTGACAGGGCAGCAGTGGATCTTGAGGCATTCAAAAAGCAGAGCGGTGAGGTTGCCATTGGCCCCAAATACCTCGCTGCAAACCAGAAATGGTTTGACGAGGCAACTGTCTCCTTTGCCAGAAGCGCAAACTGCCCTGAGCTGAGCAAGAAGAAGATTCTGCTGGATGACAAGTATTTCTACGCCATAACCGAGGCAAAGGATATGAACGGCAAGGTTTATGGCCTCCATATGACAGGCATGCCCAGGGCCGAATATGACAAGCAGATAAATACGGTTTTTTCCCTGGCAAACACCCTGATTATAGCTGTTGTTGTCATGGTTGTTCTCATGGCCTTCGTTATTGTGCTTATGCTTAAAAAGGTTGTTGTTTCACCAATTACGGCCCTTAGTACCTTCCTTCTTACCCTTGAAAACGATCTTACAAAGCGTTTCCCCTGGAAGAGCAGCGACGAGATAGGCCAGGTGGCAGACAGTGTGAATGAGTTTCTTGCCAGCCTCCAGAGGGTTCTTTCTTCTGTTGTATCGGAAAGTGTGCAGGTGGCCTCTGCAGCAGTTCAGCTACAGGCTACTTCAAGCTCTATTGCTTCAGGGGCAGGGGCAGTTGTTGATCAGGCCAGCGGCGTTGCAACAGCCAGTGAGGAGATGGCAGCCACAAGCGCGGATATTGCCCGCAACTGCATGATAGCGGTTGAAGGGGCCCAGTCTGCCAGCGAGGCTGCGGTTGCAGGTTCAGGTGTTGTTTCATCAACCATTGCCGGTATGGAGCAGATTGCCGAGCGGGTAAGAAAATCTGCGCAGACGGTAAAAACCCTGGGCGAGCGTTCCGACCAGATAGGCGCCATTGCAGGAACCATTGAGGATATAGCAGACCAGACCAACCTGCTGGCCCTTAATGCTGCCATTGAAGCTGCAAGGGCAGGGGAGATGGGCCGCGGTTTTGCCGTTGTGGCCGATGAGGTGAGGGCCCTGGCTGAGCGAACCACACGGGCCACCCGTGAGATCGGGGAGATGATCAAGGCGATCCAGAACGAAACACGGGCTGCGGTAGGTCAGATGGAGGAGGGTGTAAAGGATGTTGAGCAGGGAACTGTGGATGCATCCCGTTCCGGCGAGGCGTTGCAGGAAATTCTCTCCCGTATAAATGATGTAACCATGCAGATAAACCAGATTGCCACGGCTGCGGAAGAACAGACTGCAACCACAAGCGAGATTGCAGGCAATGTTGGCATGATTAACGATGTTGCCCAGTCAAGTTCACAATCGGCTGCTGAGTCTTCTGTTGCTGCATCCCAGCTTAGCTCGCTGGCAGAGGAACTGCAGCGTATGGTAAGGCAGTTCAGGGTGTGAAGAGTGAAGAGTGAAAAGTGAAGAGTGAAGAGTGAAGGGTGAAAAGTGAAGGGTGAAGAGTGAAGGGTGAAGAGTGAATATGATTTCCATTCACTATTCACGTTTCACTATTCACAAATTCTTTCAAGGTCTTTCAAGGGAGAAGCAATGAAAATAAAGTCGTTATTTTTTTCCGGGTCTGTGGCTATCGGAGTCGTAATTGCGCTGATAATAGGTGCGTTTGCCTACATAACAGTTAGCGTGAAGTCGAAGTTTAATGAAATGGTATACAGCGATGTTGTTGTATATGGAGGATTGCATGAGATGCTGGCCCAGGGGCTCCAGGGCGAGCAGGCTTTGCGTAATATAATCATGAATCCTCAGGATGATAAGGCAAAGGCAAACTTTGAAAAGGCGGGCCAGGATTTTGAGAAGGCCCTTGAGCTTACAAAGAAAAAAACACTGGTAAAGGGGAAGCTGCCCCTGGACAGCATTGGCGAGAAATGGAAGGCCCTGACTCCCGCCCGTGAAGAGGTTCGCAAGCTTGGGGAGGCGGGCAATCTTCAGGGGGCAATTGAACTTTTGAATAAAAAGGAAACTCCCCTGTGGCGAGACCTGAAGGATGACCTTAACAAGGGAGTCAAGGTAAAAACCAGCGGATTTGGGCAGAAAAATGTTCAGTTTGCTTCGTGGATGTCAGGGATGATGTATGGAATCGGGGGGTTTCTGCTGCTGATTGCAATTGGCATGATGCTGCTTTTCAAGGTGGCCAACGACAGGGTACTGAAGCCTATTGATACAATGGTTTCGGTTGCCTCGGATCTCTCCCACGGCGAAGGTGATCTTACAGCAAGACTAAACTTAAGGCGCGCTGATGAAATAGGCGAGGCTTCAGGCTACATAGACAGCTTTATCGAGAAGGTTCAGCATAGTATTACAACCGCAAAAGAGACAGCAACCGAAACAGCTGTTGCCAGCCAGGAACTGTCCCATATTGCGGCAAATTTAAGTAATACGGTTGACCAGCAGGCAAGGATTGTGACAGAGAGCGACGCATTGGCCCATGAGGTTGGACAGAACCTGGATCTGACCGAGGAGATGGCCATTAACACAACCGAGACCATTGAGGCAACCCGGGTTGTTATGACCAGATTTGTAAATAACCTTAACAGTGCAGGTGAAACAATTATTGGAGAGGCGGAGAAGCAGCGGTTGCTGGCAGCCAGGATGCATGAACTGGCGGCAAATGCAGGGAAGATAAGAGAAGTGCTTGAAATTATCTCTGATATTGCAGATCAGACCAATCTTCTCGCTCTAAATGCCTCAATAGAGGCGGCCCGGGCCGGTGAGATGGGGCGCGGTTTTGCGGTGGTTGCCGATGAGGTGCGCCAGCTTGCGGCAAAGACCCAAAGCTCTCTTTCACAGATAAACAGCAGCGTTACAACGGTGGTGTCAGGGGTTGAAAACCTTTATGGCCAGACTGAAGAGAGCTCCCGCCGCATGGTGGGGATTGCAGAATCAACCCGCGAGCTGATCGCAACCGCCGGAGATTCAGGCAACAGACTTTCCGGCGCTGTTGCCACTTCATCAGAGCTGGTTAAGCGGAGTACATTCATCGCCACCCGCACCAAGCAGTTAATGGAGCAGATGGAGAGGATGACCCAGGTTTCACAGCAGAACATCTCCGTTGCCCATGAGGTGGAAGAAGTATCCAGTGCAATGGCCCGGAAATCTGAAGGTCTGCGCGCAAACCTGGGTAAATTCAAATGTTGAGTCTGACAATCCGTGAGGCCCTGTCTGAATGAAAATTGATCCACAGCTAAAGGAGTTTGCCGAAGGCCTTTCTGTAATGTATGTGGAGGATGATTTCATAAGCGCCTCCATAATGCGGAAGATGCTGGAGTCGGTTTTTTCAGTGGTGATGGGGGCTTCAAACGGCATGGAGGCCCTGGAGGTTTTTAAGAGAGAAAAGCCTGACCTGATTATTTCCGATCTTATGATGCCTGTAATGGATGGTATCGGCATGTTAAGGGAGATAAGAAAGAGCGATCAGAAAATACCGGTTATTATCATGACCGCATCCCTTGAACATATACATCTTGTGGAGGCCATAAATCTGGGGGCCTCCAGGTTTCTTGGCAAGCCTTTCATGCCGGAAGATCTTCATAAGGCTCTTTTGCATGTTACAAGGGAGATACATCTTGAAAATGTTTCAGAACTTGCCAAAAAGCAGGAGCTTGAGCTTCTCAAATACCGTAACCGTTATCATTCAAAGCAGCAGGAAATGGCCCAGGCCAAAGAGCGGCACATAGTAAGGAACCGGATTTCTGACACCTTTTTGCCTGAACCGGATAACGGGGGCTGGATTGTTGATCTGGTTCAGAAACCGAGAGATATCATGTCCGGTGACAGCTATTCTGTAAAGCAGGGGGCTGGTGGCAGGCTGCTTGTTTTTGTTGCCGATGCCATGGGGCATGGCCTTTCCGCCTCTGTAACATCCATGCTGGCCACTGCTTTTTTCAATCATGCTGCAAAGGGGTGCGCATGTTCCCACCTTGGATTTAGACATCTTGCAGGCAGCACAATGACATTTGCTTCACGAAATCTGCTTGAAGACGAGGTGTTCAGTGGCCTTGTAATGGAGCTTGACCCGGAAAAGGGGAAGGCTTCCGTGGCCTGCTGCGGCATGCCGCCGTTTCTTCTTGTCCGAAATGGTCAGGTTGAGCGGGTAAAGTGCTTGAATCCACCTGTGTCTGCATTTTCACCCCCACTTAAATTCCAGGAAGTCTCACTTGAAGGGGTGAGCGATATCCTGCTTTCAACAGACGGGCTTGCTGATGCTCCGCTTATGGATGGCGGGCATTACGGTGAACGCCTTGCTGTTGATCTTCTTGAAACAGCAACAGCGGCAGAGCTGTTATCTCGATACAACAGGTACTGCAATGATGATGAGAATGATGATGACATAACAGCGGTCCGGATTGCCAGAGTGGGTTCATGGCCGGATCTGGAGAAATTCAGCTATTCATGCCCTGGAACCCTTGCCGGAATATCAGCTCTGCAGGGCAGTGTGGTAAAGCAGCTGCAAGAATCAGGTGCATCCGGAGAAAGGCTGGACAATCTTGAGCTTGCGCTTGGCGAGGCGCTTCTGAATGCCTTTGAGCATGGATGTCTTGGGCTTGGGGCCGGAAAACACCGGATGATACTTGAAGGGGAATATGATGATCTGCTTTCCGGAGTTCTGGAAAGTCCGGATAAGGAGATAACCCTTTCAATAAAGCAGGCCAGACGTAAAGGACGGCTACAGGTATGGATCGAGATAACCGATCCTGGGCCGGGTTTTGATGCTGAAAGCCGCTTTGCCATAAAAACAGGAGTCAGCGCAACATCGGGACGGGGGTTTATGATGATGAGGCGTTCGGTTGACATTGTAAGGAGGAACCCCGCCGGAAACAGACTGATGCTTATGCAGATGTTTGACATATAGATAGGGGCGATCCTTGTGATCGCCCGGTTTGGGCGAACATAAAGTTCGCCCAAACGATTCGCATATTTAATTACCGGAGCAATAGTGCAAAAAAACAGGCACAAAGGAGCGGATTATGGAGATCAGGACAGTCAGCAGTAATGAAATTTCAGTAACCGGGACTATCAAGACAATTGATGACAGCACAGCCCTGCGTGGAGCTATTCAAACCCTTGTTGAAGGGGGAGCCACTTCTATTACCTTAAGGATAGAAGACTCTTTTGCAATGCCTTCAGCTGTTATCGGCTATCTGATGAAGATGGTAAACCGCGACAAGGTGAAGCTTTCTGTTCTGGCAACAGATCCGCGTCTTGTTGAACTGCTTGATGAACTGCAACTGACAGGCCCCTTTGGTGTCCGTGCCGTTGCAGCAAAATAATAAAAGAGAGGAGTTGAAGGTTATGAAAAGAATTATCAGTCTTTTTTCTGCAATCCTGTCGCTTTTGTTGGCATATACAGCTTTGGCGGCTGATCTTCCCGAGGTTAAATCCAAAGGGGTAATCCGCCATCTGGGGGTGCCGTATGCCAACTTTGTAACAGGCAGCGGTGATGGTTTTGATGTGGAGCTTACAAAGAAGTTTGCAGAATATCTTGGTGTAAAATATGAGTATGTTGAATCCGGCTGGGCAACGATTGTTCAGGATCTTGCCGGCAAAGTTGTAAAAGCCAAAGGGACAGATGTAGAGATTCTGGGCGATGCAGTGGTCAAGGGTGATATTGTTGCCAATGGTTTTACCATTCTGCCGTGGCGCCAGAAGGCGGTAAACTTTGCAACTCCTACTTTTCCCAGCCAGATCTGGCTGATTGCAAAGGCAGATTTAAAGGTACGTCCAATAAAACCAACTCATAAGGTCGAGAAGGATGTTGCTGCAACCAAGCATCTGATGAAGGGGCGTGTTGTGCTTTCAATGGAGAATACCTGCCTTGACCCGCGTCTGTATGATCTGGCGGCCACAGGGGCAAAAATAGTCTGCAAGCCGGGCGGGAATCTGAATGAGATGGCTCCGGCTATTCTCAAGGGGGATGCCGAGATGACTATCCTTGATGTTCCTGATGCCCTTATAGCCCTGCAGAAGTGGCCTGGCAGGCTGAAGATAATCGGTCCGGTCTCTGACAAACAGCAGATGGCCGCTGCTTTTTCAAAAGACTCGCCACAGCTTCTTGAAGCCTACAACAAGTTCATAGAGAAGTCCCGCAGGGACGGGACATACATGAAGCTGATAAACAAGTATTACCCCACTGCCCGGACATTCTTTCCGGATTTCTTCAAAGGCGTAAAGTAGAACGCCATAATGCTTGAACGGCGCTGCTGCAATATTCCATTCCGCCAGGCCATTGCTGTTGTGCTGGTCCTGGCGGTTGCCGGTTATCTGGCTTTTCTTCTTTATTCCCAATACAAGGTTCAGGCTGAGCTTAATCGTGTAGCTCTTGATCGTTTTGTGGCGGAAAATGATAAACGGGCCATCACAGCTGAAAACTTTCTTGCAGACAGAATGCATGATATGGCCCAGCTGGCAGAGAACCGGGATATCTCTCTTTACTATGAAAACAAGGCCCTCGGAATGACAATGGAGTACGGTCTTGGCGCAAGTATAGAGGTTGCCAGGGAATCATTTGTCAGTTTCAGAAAACGCAAACGCCTTAAGGATCAGGAGGTCTTCCGCAGGATAGTTTACCTTGATGCCGCCGGTTCACCCCTGATTGATCTGAACGATGACAGCGGCAGTAAAGCTGTTGCTGTAAAGTGGCGTTCATACCTCAAAAATGACAGAAATAAACCTCGTTTCATGCTGGAGAAGTCGGATGGCGTTGATTGCATACTGATAACACACCCGGTACAGTTCAAGGGAGAATATGCAGGGCAATTACTGGGCTGGCTACCTGTTTCCATTCTGTATGACAATTATATTGCCCCCTCTTCGGCCAGAGGTCAGTTTCTTGCCGCCCTGTCCCTTGATAACAGCTACATACTGCTTCCACCTGATATTACTTCCATTGTGCCGAGGGAACGGATACCCGCTCCGCTTGTTGTAAAATCCGGATCGCCATACAAGATAGAGTTTTCTGAAGAAGATAACAGGGCTGCTGTTATTGTGACGTATGCTCCTCTCCATCAGACCCCCTTTGCCATTGTTACCTTTTACAAAGGGCAGGATGGAATGGTTGCAAGAAACTCGCAACGCCTTGTTGTCGCCATGTCAGTGGTTGGTATGCTGCTTTTGGGCGGGAGCTTCGTCTTTTTGCGGACAAGTGTAAAATATGCCACTCTGCAGGCCCATCTTGAGGAGAGTGAGATACGGGAGAAGATAATTTCGGAGAAGAACGAGAGCCTCCGGAAGCTTACCGCAGCAGTGGAGCAGAGCGCCTCAACAATAGTAATAACAGATACTGAAGGTGTTATAGAGTATGTAAACCCGTTTTTTTCAAGAGTAACCGGTTATTCCTTTGAGGAGGCCATAGGGCAGAATCCGAGAATTCTAAAGGCGGATGATGCTGACCCTTCCGTTTTTATCGGGCTCTGGTCAACCATAACCACAGGTAAAACCTGGTCAGGCGAGTTGCATAACAAGGCAAAGGATGGACGTCTTTACTGGGAGCAGGCCACCATAGCCCCGGTTAAGGATGATGCCGGAATTACAAGACATTATATTGCAGTAAAGGAGGATATTACCGACAGGAAGGCAGCGGAACTTGAGCTGCGTCAGGCAAAAGAGGCTGCCGAGGCTGCCAGTCAGGCCAAAAGTGCGTTTCTTGCAAATATGTCCCACGAGATACGTACCCCGATGAACGGAGTTATGGGTATGACAGACCTTTGTCTTGATACTGATCTGACAAGGGAACAGCGTACATACCTGGAGGCTGTGAAGAGTTCAGCCGACAATCTTCTCTCGATAATCAACGATATTCTTGATTTTTCAAAGATTGAAGCCGGCAGGATAGAGCTTTTCCCGGAGCCGTTCCGTCTCAGAAATACCGTAGGACACGCTCTGCGCAGTGTGGCGGTTCGTGCAGTGGAAAAGGGGCTTGAGATAGTGTTTGAACCTCATCTTGATACCCCTGACTCTCTGTTGGGAGATCCGTTGCGCCTGCGTCAGATATTGCTGAATCTGGTTGGCAATGCGGTTAAATTTACTGAAAAAGGCCAGATAGTTGTCTCAGTGCGAAAGATTGAAAGTGGCGATGACGGTTCTGTGCTTCTATCATTCAGTGTTGCCGACCAGGGAATAGGTATTACACCGGCACAGAAACAGAGGATATTTGCGGCATTTGAGCAGGCTGACATATCAACAACAAAGTCATATGGCGGCACAGGCCTGGGTCTAACCATCACTAAAAGGCTGGTTGAGCTTATGGGGGGTGATATATCGGTGGAGAGCACCCCTGGCACGGGTAGTGTTTTTACTTTTACTGCCTGCTTTAAGGCCATTGACCTGCCTGAATATCATCTGGATGAGCTTAGGGGCAAACGTGTGCTTGTTGTGGATGATGTTGCTGTAAACAGATCCATGCTTCAGGGATTTTTAAGGCAGTGGGGCATGGATGTGGAAACTGCGGAATCTTCAGGATGTGCCGTTGCCATACTTGAGGAAAGCAGGTCACATTTTGATTTGGCCCTTCTTGATGGCCAGATGCCGGAAGAGGATGGCTGGCATCTGGCTGCAAAAATCAGGGGGATGCGGGCCTTTGCATCCATGCCGCTTGTAATTATGCCCAGTGTCGGTTTAAGAGGGGATGCAAGTCGCTGCAAGGAACTTGATATAAACGGATATCTGGTGAAGCCTGTTATCCATGAAGAACTTTATGAACTTTTACGGGCCGTCCTGGGGCTTTCAGGCAATAGAGGCAGCTCTGAGCCGGTGACTGCCAACACCATCCCTGATGTTCACAGTCGCCTGAAGATTCTTGCCACGGACGATGTGCCTGTTAACCAGGAAGTAATAAGGGCAATTCTTGAGAAGAGGGGACACATTGTCTCAATTGCGTCAAACGGTATCGAGGCTGTTTCAGCCTGGCGTTCAGGTCGCTACGACCTGCTGCTTATGGATGTCCAGATGCCGGAGATGGACGGACTTGAGGCCACGGCCAGGATCCGTAGTGAAGAGGCCGGACATGGCCTGCCCCGTGTTCCGATAATTGCAATGACTGCATATGCAATGACCGGTGACAGGGAACGTTGCCTCGATGCCGGCATGGATGACTATGTGACAAAACCGATTAATCCCGCAGAGCTAAATTCTGTGATAGCACGGGCTACCGGCAACATTGAACTGCGTGAAGAACCCCCTGAACAGCCTCCTGTTGCCACAGTATGCAGCGTTGATGCTGATGAGCTTGTTTTTGACGCGAAAACCTTCATTATGAGGATAGGTGGAAATGAAAGTCTGGTGCCTTCATTTCTCAAGCTGTTTGAAGAAAGCGCCACCAAGCATATAGCATCCCTGCATCAGGCTCTTGAATCGGCTGATTACGAGACAGCAAGGCGTAATGCCCATACAATAAAAGGGTCTGCAGCCAATGTTGGTGCATTGCAGCTCCGCGCGGCAGCCTTTGCCTTCGAGAAGTGTGATATGCAGTCGGACAACGGCTGCAGGGACAGGATGCTTGAGGCAATCGAGGCAGCCTATCAACGTTTTCTCGATGAAACTACCTGCTATCATAAACAGTAATCTGTTCTAGTATCCTGGAACATCTATTGTTTCGCATACTCCCCCTCCCTTGACGGGAGGGGGTTGGGGGGGTGGGTGAAGCTGCAACAGGGCAATTTCATGGATAATTCCCCCCCACCCTAACCCTCCCCCGCCAGGGGGGAGGGGACTTTT
>CAZXTZ010000068.1:0-13379 GCA_964643645.1 uncultured Geobacteraceae bacterium | reverse complement strand
GGTACAGGAGACCCTGCGCGGGATGGAGCAGATTGCAGACAAGGTTCGTGAATCGGCCCGCACGGTTGAGTCTCTGGGCGCACGTTCCGATCAGATTGGCGCAATTGTTGGCACCATTGAGGATATTGCCGACCAGACCAACCTGCTGGCTCTTAACGCCGCCATTGAGGCTGCCCGTGCCGGTGAACAGGGACGGGGTTTTGCTGTGGTTGCCGATGAAGTGCGGGCTCTGGCGGAAAGAACAACCCGCGCCACACGGGAGATCGGCGAGATGATAAAAGCGATCCAGCAGGAAACAGGCGGTGCAGTGGCATCCATGGAGCAGGGGGTTGCCGAGGTAGAGAAGGGAATGGACAGCTCGCGCCGTTCCGGCGAAGCACTACAGCAGATTCTGCAGGGGATCAACGAAGTTACCATGCAGGTGCATCAGATAGCCACTGCGGCTGAAGAGCAGACAGCCGTTACCGGCGAAATTTCCACCAACATACACCAGATTACAGATGTGGTTCAGCAGACAGCAAACGGTGCCCACGAGACTGCCACAGCAGCAGGAACCCTTTCTCGCTCGGCACATGAGCTCGAGTCCCTTGTGGGGCGTTTCAGGCTTTGAAAGGCGTGAAAGACAGCTTCCGGTTGACTCAGGGTGTGCGCTGTGGTAGGGATTAAAACACAAATTGAACCAGAAGGCCTGACCCAATGAACCATTTTACCAATTCAGATGAAAGACGCCAGTTGATGGTGGAGCTTAATACCACCATTACACTGTCCGTTAATATTTCAGGGGGAATGGTCTAACTCTTTTCTGTACAGAAAGAACAATGCCCCCACCGGCTGACGCTGGCGGGGCTTTTTTATTCAGAAACGGTTTATGCAAATGGAAAGACGTCTGCATTTGAACACCTGGAGAAATCATCTTGCGCTTGATCTTGGCACGGCAGCCATTCGGGTCGCTTCCTGCAGCGGTCCTGTGCTGGAGCTCCCCTCATGCCCAGGTGAAAAAACCGGCCTCAGTGGAGGAGTTGTGGTTGATGAGGCAACAGTTACCCGCCTTCTAAAGCCCGTACTGGCGAAAAAGAAGCTTTTCGGCATAGTAAAACCGCGTGTACTCGCCTGTGCCCCCAGCGATACCAGCAGGGATGAAAGGGCCAAACTTACAACAGCGGTTCTTGATGCCGGTGCCGAGTCGGTTCATATCATCCCGGAGCCTATTGCCGCCGCAGTTGGCGCAGGTCTGGATGTCTCTTCAGCGTACTCTCATCTGGTCATTGATATCGGCGCCGGAGTTACGGATTGCGCCCTGATACGCATGAGCAGGATACAGTCATCTGTTGCAGCAAGAGTAGGCTGCAGGCAGATTCAGTGTAGGAAAGAAGGCGCTGAGAATTCTGTCATCGAAATGATAACAGCCATGCTGGAGCGGTTTATACATGCCCTTCCGCCTGAGATCGGTTGCGAAGTGATTGAAAGCGGTATCTGTCTGACCGGAGGCGGGGCAATGATTCCAGGTCTGCGCGCTTTTCTGGAAAATCGCACAGGTATTGCGGTGACAACTGCAAGATTCCCCTGTCGTTGTGTTGTTGAAGGTGCCCGAGCCATACTCCCGGTGGTGGTGATGTTTAATCTGTGGGATGAGTGATTCTGAAAATTAGCAGAAGAAGAGAACATAAACAAAGGAGAGCAGGAAGATGAAAACAAAAAGCACGCAGCGTCAGATCTACATAACCGATTTTGACATGCAGAGACTTGAAGATTTCATTGATGCTTATACGGCAAGCTGTTCCCGCGACAGCAACAACCTCGAACAACTCCAGGAGGAGCTGTTAAAGGCTGAGGTGGTGGATCCGTCAGGGATACCTCCAGACATTGTAACAATGAACTCAAGGGTTTGTCTGGAAGATATGGGCACTGGCGATCTTCTGGAATACACCTTGGTCTTTCCGAAAGATTCTGATCCGGCAGCGGGAAAGATATCCATTCTGGCTCCGGTTGGTACTGCAATGATAGGATACCGTACCGGCGACAGTGTCAGTTGGGCTGTGCCGGGCGGAGTAAGAAATCTTAAGATAAACAAGGTGTTGTATCAGCCGGAAGCAGCAGGAGATTACCATCTCTAGCCAGGCTCCAGGGAGATAACAAGTTCACCCTTTGGGCATGAATATGAAGAATGAAAGGGAGAGAATTGCCAAGACCCACATGCCCGGCGCCACGTCACGCCCCTTTCCTGCCAGCAGTTTAAGCACGACAAAGGAAAAAAGGCCTACAGTCATGCCTATGCCTATGTTGTAGGTGAATACCATCAGGGTGATTGTGAAGAAGGATGGAATCAGTTCCGAGTGGTCGCTGTAATCGATCCTTGTTATTGGAAGCAGCATGAATGATCCTACCAGCACAAGCACAACCCCGCATGCAAAGGGAGGCACCATAGAAAAGATCGGGGCTATGAAGAGAGAAAGTCCGAAAAGGGCCGCAACCACAAGTGCGGTGAAGCCCGTGCGTCCACCAGCCTCGATGCCTGCGGCAGACTCTATGAATGCTCCTGTGGTTGATGTGCCCAGTATCGGGGCAAGCATGGTTGCTACAGCATCGGCCATCATGGGGCGCTCAATCTCGGGCAGATTTCCGTCCTTGTCAAGAAGATCCGCCCGCACTGAGAGACCTATCAGGGTGCCTATTGTGTCAAGCAGCGCCATGATAAAAATTACCAGAACAATTGGAAAAACTCCGGGTTTCAATGAACCGGCAATGTCGAGTTTGAAGAATATTGGCTCAATTGATGGAGGAAGGCTGAAGATTGAGGAAGGGGCTTTTGTTATCCCCATCGCCACGGATGCTGCTGTTACTATCATCATCCCGTACAGGAGGGCGCCGTTTACCTTTCTTATCAGCATCAGGGCAGTAATAATAAGCCCTGCGAAGGCCAGAAGAATGGAGGGCTGGGATATGTCTCCAAGCTTGACAGGGGCGCCGGGAAGCCCGACAGTTACAATCCCGGTCTCGTTAAGCCCGACAAAGGTTATAAAAAGCCCTATGCCGGCAGCAAAGGCCGACTTCAGAGACAGCGGGATCGATTCGGCCAGCCAGCTCCTTATTCTGAATACAGTGAGGAGTATGAAGGCCAGTCCTGCCCAGAAAACAGCCCCCAGGGCAACCTGCCAGCTGTAGCCCATCCCCTTGACTACAACAAATGCGATGAAGGCGTTTTCCCCCATGTAAGGGGCGATGGCAAAGGGGCGTTTTGCCCAGAACGCCATTATCAGGCAGCCGATTATTGCTGCAAGTATGGTGGCTGTGGTCTGGGCATCTCTCGGTATACCTGCTGCCGCAAGTATTGAGGGGTTCACGACAATTATGTAGGCCATGGTCAGGAAAGTGGTCAGTCCAGCCATAGTTTCTCTGCGGTAGGAACTGTTGTGGCGGTCGAATTCAAAGAACTGTCTCATCTCTTACAACCCTTTCACAGCATAGATTCCAGGGGCGTTGCGCCACATTCCGTCATAGTCAAGTCCGTAGCCGAAAACGAATCTGTCCGGAATATCTATCCCTGTAAAATCAGCTTTAAAATCCGGCTTGACCTTCCTTTCATGCTGCTTGTCAACAAGCACGGCTGTAACCACCTCCCTTGCGCCCCTCAAGCGACATTCGTCAGCCAGAGCATGGAGGGTTACCCCTTCGTCAAGTATGTCGTCAACAAGAAGAACCGTTCTGCCCGAAACATCGGTCTGAAGAGGAACTTTCCACTCCATTTCACCCCCTGTTGTTTCCATCCCGTATCTTGTAGCGTGGAGGTAGCTGACCTCAAGCGGAAAGTTAAGACGGGTAAGGATCTGTCCGCAGAAAATTAGTCCCCCGTTCATTACGCAGAGCACAACCGGGTTTTGTCTGCCGATACGGGCAGCTATATCGGTTGCCATCCTATCTATTACAGATTCTATCCGGTGGCGGTCAGCAAGGCATTCGGCCTCTTCCAGTATCCTCAACGCTTCAGCCCGTTCCATATCTTCCTCCTGCGGTTCGTATTATGTCGGCTGTATCTTTTGCATGGCTGATATCAGCAAATCCAGATTTTTCAAGCATGGGGGCAATATCATTTTCCTGGCCAGCCCCTATCTCGAATATGAGCCATCCATCCGGATTCAGACAGGATGGAGCCTTTGATATGATAGAGCGGTAAGGAGCAAGTCCGTCAACACCTCCGTCAAGAGCTATAACAGGCTCGAAATCACGCACTTCAGGTTGAAGGATTGTAAGGTCAGATGTCGTAATATATGGGGGGTTTGACACTATCAGATCGAATTTTCTTCCTGCAACAGGCTCAAGAAAAGAACCATGCAGAAAGTCAATGTCTGCTCCGATTTTTTTGGCATTGAGTCTGGCAACCTCAAGGGCCTCTGCTGATATGTCAACCGCTGTTACGGATGAGCCGGGAAGCCTTCTGGCAAGGGCTATGGCTATGCAGCCGGAGCCTGTACCTATATCCAGTATGGTTTTGGCATCAGGAGCAAGCCGGACAGCCTCTTCAATAAGGGTCTCTGTGTCGTGTCTGGGAATTAATACATCAGGAGTCACTGTGAATTCCAGACCATCAAACTCCTGAGTGCCAAGCAGGTATTGAAGCGGCTCCCTGCGGCTTCTTCTTGCTACGAGGGAGCGGTAGGAGGAAAGTTCTTCCGTGTTGAGCGGCTTGTCAAAATTCAGGTAGAGCCCCATTCTGTTGAGGCCTGTTACATGGCAGAGGAGCCATTCTGACTCAAGGCGGGCGTTTTCAACCCCTTTTTCCGCCAGGTATCCGGTGGTCCATGAGATTAACTTCAGTGGTGTCCAGATTTCCTCAGTTTCCTTCACTTTGGGCCTTCAGCGCCTCCATCTGGTAGTGGGTGCGAAGTGATTCCGTGATCTCTTCAATATCTCCGGCCATTATGGAGTCAAGCCTGTAGAGTGTCAGGCCTATCCGGTGGTCAGTCATTCTTCCCTGAGGAAAATTGTAGGTACGGATACGCTCTGAACGGTCGCCTGAGCCCACCTGCTGCTTGCGGTCTGCAGCCATTTTGGAGTTCTGTTCCTGCAACATGGTGTCCAGTATGCGGGTTTTAAGGAC
This sequence comes from uncultured Geobacteraceae bacterium, assembly GCA_964643645.1. Taxonomy (GTDB): domain Bacteria; phylum Desulfobacterota; class Desulfuromonadia; order Geobacterales; family Pseudopelobacteraceae; genus Trichlorobacter. The sequence continues at coordinate 8,284 of CAZXTZ010000068.1, read as the reverse complement.
CTTCATAGCTTTGGCCCGGTTCTTGATCTGGCTCCGTTCCTCCTGACATGCCACTACGGTTCCGGTGGGAAGGTGCGTAATCCGTACAGCAGAGTCGGTGGTGTTTACGTGCTGTCCGCCCGCACCGGAAGAACGGTAGACATCTATTTTAAGGTCAGTGGGGTTTATCTCTATATCAACATCCTCTGCCTCTGCCATGATTGCCACGGTGCAGGCAGAGGTGTGGATCCTGCCCTGGGCCTCTGTTTCCGGAACACGCTGAACTCTGTGGGTGCCGGACTCGTACTTCAGTTTGGCAAAGACATCCTGCCCCTCTATGGAGGCGATAACCTCTTTGTACCCGCCACGTTCCGACTCGGAACATGAGAGCATCTCCACCTTCCAGCGGTTCTTCTCTGCGAAGCGTGAGTACATCCGGAAGAGGTCGCCACTGAACAGGGCCGATTCGTCACCGCCGGTTCCGGCACGAATCTCCAGAATTACGTCGCGGGAATCGTTGGGGTCTTTAGGCAGGAGCAGGATTTTGAGTTCAGCGTCAAGCTTTTCCCTCTCCTCTGAAAGGCGGGAAATCTCCTCCTCAGCCATCTCTTTCATCTCCTGATCAGAGAGAAGCTCGCGGTTCTCTTCCAGCTCTTCCAGAACCTTTTTGTAACGTCTGAAGGCTTCGATAAGCGGAGCCAGATCGGAATGTTCACGGGATAATTTCCGGAACTCCGGCTGGTTGGATATTATGGCAGGATCGGAGAGTAGCGATTCCAGTTCCTGAAAACGGATTTCCAGATCCTCTATCTTGTCAAACATTGTATATTCCTCACACTACTATTCTGTCGTCGGCATACCCGCCGTTCTCGTCCAGTGCTTCTTTTACGGAGCGTATAGCCACCTCAAGCTGCTCATCATCCGGCTCACGTGTGGTGAGGCGTTGAAGGGCAAGCCCTGGAGTTATTATGGCCTTTACTACAGGATTACAGTCGTTTTTTGCGCTCCATTTCAAAAATTCGTATGAAATTCCAGCAATAAGCGGCAGAAGCACCACTCTGGAAAGTGCCTTGTAGACAAAGGGCCATGCCTTGGGAATAAGCGAAAAAACCGCAATACTTACAAGCATTACTATCAGCAGGAAGCTGGTGCCGCAGCGGGGGTGGAGGCGGCTGTATTTCTTGACATTTTCAAGGATCAGCTCTTCCCCGTTTTCAAATGCGAATATGGTTTTGTGCTCTGCCCCGTGGTACTGGAACACCCTCTGGATATCCTTCATACGGGCTATTGACCAGATGTACAGCAGGAAGACTATAACCCTGATCACCCCATCAACAAGATTGAAGATTATATTGTTGTCTCCGATGTAGGGCACAAGGAGCTTGGTCATGTACAGCGGAAAGAAGAAAAACAGGGCAATACCGAAGCCGAAGGCCATAGCCATTGTGCCGGCAAGTGCCCAGGAGGATAGTTCGTCCTTGGTGCCATCCTCCTTCTCCTCCTCAGCCATCGCTTCGTTGGCTGAGAAATTTAAGGCCTTTATTCCGATTACAAGAGATGTGAAAAGCGCCACTGCCCCACGAAGAATGGGGAGCTTGACTATCGGATAACGCTCCGAGAGGGGCGGCATCTGTTCGCGCTTTACAACAATCTCGCCGCTGGGACGCCTGACAGCGATTGCCAGCGCTCTGGGGGCACGCATCATTACACCTTCAAGAACAGCCTGCCCGCCGATATTGATTTTTTCCATTATTTTAAATACTCCTGAACTGTTTACGTACAGTTGCAATGTGACCGCAACTCATCTTGCCTTCCGGGCATGGTCCGGCAAGACATCCGGGACCAGCCTTGGCAAATATTGCTGGAGCCACCTCTTTTGCCAGTCTTAGCATGCCGGTTGCCATCTCCCTTATTTCCCATTGCGCACGCTCGCAGCATCTGAGGGCGAAAAAGTGAAGAAGCTCCCGTGCATTCATGGTCATTATTATCTTTGTTTCAGTGGCATTCGGCAGGAGATATCTTGCATCTTCTGCGGAAATCCCCATTCCTACCATTACATTATAGGCATTGTGCAGTACACCAATGGTGAAATCATAGATTCTTGCAGCATCCTCATTGGCGGCAATTGACGGTGGCATTATGGCCCTGAAGCAGTCGGAGTGAGACACATAGCGCTGTGACTGCTGCGAGTATGAAGCGATGCGATGCCTTACAAGCTGGTGGCTGGTTACGCGGGAGATCCCCTCAATGCCGAAGGTGAATGAGGCATGCTCAAGAACCGACTGATGCCCCAGAGACATGATTTTTTCTATGAAGGAAAGATAGTCCGAGCTGTCTACCTTACTTTTTAGTTCTTCCAGATCAGCCGGTGAGTAGCATAGTCTTGCCGCAAGGGCCACTGTACGCTCAGGATCTGGAGTATGCTGAAGAAGTTCAATATTCATCTTTTCTCCACAGGATACAAAAAGGGGGCTGCGCCTTCAGATGGCACAACCCCCTTCAAGTTTTGTGCTGTTGCGCTAGGCTTGGCCGTAACGACGCTTGAAGCGCTCAACGCGCCCGGCGGTATCAACCAGCTTCTGCTTGCCGGTGAAGAAGGGGTGACATGCGGAGCAGATTTCAGTAAAAATTTCCTTGCGGGTAGAACGGGTCTGGAAGCTGTTTCCACAGGCGCACTTCACTGTGATTTCATTGTAAGCCGGGTGAATACCTTCTTTCATTTTTTCCTCCTGATATTTTCAGCTCGTTAATAAAGCTGTTTGTTGATGAAAGATTAGGATATCGGATTTTGACAGAAAACATCAAGTCTTTTTTACGGCTTGTTCATGGAATCCAGAAAATCAAGATTTGTTTTTGTCTCTGACAGCTTCTCAAGCAAAAGTTCCATAGCTTCAACAACATTCATCGGATGCAAAATCTTGCGGAGCAACCAGATCCTGTTGAGCGGATTTTTCTCAATAAGAAGTTCTTCCTTCCTTGTGCCCGACTTGTTGATATCTATAGCCGGGAAGGTACGTTTTTCCACCAGACGGCGATCGAGGTGAACCTCCATATTGCCGGTCCCCTTGAACTCTTCAAAGATTACCTCATCCATCTTGCTGCCGGTATCCACAAGTGCAGTTGCGATGATGGTGAGGGAACCGCCTTCTTCTATATTTCTTGCAGCGCCAAAGAATCGTTTGGGCTTCTGCAGTGCGTTGGCATCCACGCCGCCTGTAAGTATCTTGCCGGAGGGTGGAAGCACTGTATTGTAAGCCCTTGCAAGACGGGTGATGGAATCAAGCAGAATCACAACATCTTTCTTGTGCTCCACAAGACGTTTTGCCTTTTCTATAACCATTTCGGCAACCTGAACGTGGCGGGTGGCTGGCTCATCAAATGTTGATGACACTACTTCTCCGTTTACTGAGCGCTGCATATCGGTAACTTCTTCAGGACGTTCATCTATGAGTAAAACAATCAGGTAGACATCAGGATGATTAGATGCAATCGAGTTGGCGATGTTCTGGATCAGCATGGTCTTGCCGGTGCGGGGCGGCGCAACGATAAGTCCCCGCTGCCCCTTGCCTATTGGAGAAACCAGCTCCATAACACGCATTGCATAATTATCAGGAGTTGTTTCAAGCTTTATCTTTTCTTCAGGGTATAGAGGGGTCAGGTTATCAAAGAGAGTCTTGTCGCGGGCGGCTTCAGTCGGTTCGTAGTTGAGATTTTCAACTTTCAGCAGTGCAAAGTATCGCTCACCCTCTTTGGGAGGGCGTATCTGGCCCGCAACTGTATCACCTGTACGCAGGTTGAATCGCCTTATCTGGCTTGGTGAAACGTATATGTCGTCCGGCCCCGGCAGGTAGTTGTAATCGGCCGCCCTCAGGAACCCGAAACCATCCTGCAGGATTTCAAGCACCCCTTCGCCGAAGATGGACCCGTTCTGCTCTGTCTGAGCGTTTAATATTGCAAAGATCAGGTCTTGCTTACGCAGACCTGACGCACCCTCTATATTGAGATCTCTTGCTATAGAGTTGAGTTCACTGATTTTTTTGTTCTTTAGTTCCTGAAGGTTCACGAAACGGGTCTCCTGCTGGTGGGATTGTACAATCTTCTGTGATCAGACAGAATGGATGATTGGAGAATTGGATTATGGTCTTTTATCATTTTATGAATTGAACAGGGCTGAGATTGATGCTTCAGTAACAATTTATAAGGGCAGATGGCCTAGTTATTTTTTTTGCAGTCGGACTCTTGGGAAGTCTCAAAATTTATAAGAGGAGCAGGGTAAAAAAGCTTATCTCTGGATCTGGAACGGAAAAAATCTGGATGGCTACAGAATGAAGTTGAACCACGATAATCATAACGGAAATCCGATGTCAACAGTAAAGTGAAGAGTACTGACCAGATTTGTTGTGGATATCCACTTGACCCCCCTTGATCTAGCTATTATAACTGCCTATACAATCTAACAAAAAAGGCAGGTATCACTGTGCAAGGACAGTCATTACTCGATGCAATAGGCAATACTCCACTGGTGAAGATTACCGCAATAAATCCTAATCCTGCGGTCGAAATATTTGCCAAACTTGAGGGAAACAATCCGGGAGGCTCAATAAAGGACCGGCCTGCGCGACAGATGATTGTCGCTGCAGAAAATTCCGGGGAGCTTACACCGGATAAAATCATTCTGGAACCAACCTCCGGCAACACAGGTATTGCTCTTGCAATGATAGCAGCTGCAAGAGGCTACAGAATAAAGCTGGCAATGCCTGCATGTGTAAGCGTGGAGCGTCGCAGTGTTCTTGAGGCATATGGCGCCGAGATAGTCCTTTCTCCCGGCTGCCAGAAGACAGACGGCGCTATCCGTATGGCCCACAAGATATTTGCAGAGGAACCCGGACACTACTACATGCCGAACCAGTATGACAACCCGAACAACCCCCTTGCCCATGAACTTACCACCGGACCGGAAATAGCGGCCCAGACAGGTGGCAGGCTGACACATTTTCTGGCCGGGATGGGAACCGGCGGCACACTGATGGGAACCGCAACATTTCTGCGCAGACATCATTCAGATGTTAAGATTATTGGGGTTGAGCCTACTCTGGGACATGCCATACAGGGCCTTAAGAACATGAAAGAAGCCATCGTACCGGCAATCTATGATGAGACAAAACTTGACAGCAAGTATGTGATTGATGATGAAACAGCATTCGAGACATCAAGAAGGCTGGCTGCAAAGGAAGGGATATTCTGCGGTATGTCAGGCGGCGCGGCAATGGCCGCTGCTTTCAGTCTGGCCAAAGTACTCACCGAAGGTCTTATTGTTGTTGTTATTCCTGACAGGGGAGACCGCTATCTAAGCACGAACCTCTTCAAATCAATGTGCGCCATCTGCCCGCCATAAAGCAAAAAGTTGACCGCCAAGTAATGACGCTGTTATTATACAAAACTTTTTATATTTCATCATCACGGAGGTAAACCGTGACATTTCAGGATCTGATCCTTTCCCTGCAAGGCTACTGGGCCAAACAGGGCTGTGTTATTCAGCAGCCCTACGATACCGAAAAGGGGGCTGGCACATTCAACCCTGCAACCTTTCTGCGCGTCCTCGGTCCGGAACCGTGGAACGTGGCATATGTGGAGCCTTCACGCCGTCCCACAGACGGACGCTACGGTGAGAATCCCAACAGGCTTCAGCATTACTACCAGTTTCAGGTGATAATGAAGCCGTCCCCAACAAATATCCTTGACCTGTATCTGGATTCGCTGCGGGCCTTCGGCATAAACCCGAACCAACATGATATCAGATTTGTAGAGGATGACTGGGAGTCTCCAACCCTGGGGGCCTGGGGCCTTGGCTGGGAGGTCTGGCTGGATGGTATGGAAATAACCCAGTTTACCTATTTCCAGCAAGCCGGGGGTATTGATCTGAAGCCTGTCTCTGCTGAGATAACCTACGGCTGCGAGCGGATAGCGATGTATCTACAGGGTGTTGACAATGTCTACGACCTTGAGTGGGTAAAGGGTGTCAAGTACGGCGATATCCACCATCAGACCGAGGTTGAGTTCTCCACCTACAATTTTGAAGAGGCCGATGTTGCGCTTCTCCTTGAACTGTTCGGCAAGTACGAGAAAGAGTGTATCCGTCTGGCTGAAAAGGATCTGGTTTTCCCGGCCTACGACTTTGTCATGAAATGTTCCCACACCTTTAACCTGCTTGATGCACGCGGTGCCATTTCTGTTACCGAACGTGCTTCATACATAGGAAGGGTTCGCAACGTGGCCCGCCTATGCGCAGAGGGTTACGTCCGCCAGCGGGAACGTCTGGGCTATCCGATGCTGAAAGGGGGGAACTAGGCCATGTCAAAGGAACTGATGCTTGAAATAGGTGCCGAGGAGATCCCTGCCGGATTTGTGCCAAAGGCCCTTGCCTTTATGGAGGAGGCAATCCGTAAGGAGTTTGATGCTGCACGCATCTCATATGCAGATGTTCGTACTATGGGTACTCCCCGCCGTCTTGCCCTGTTTGTAACCGGGTTGCCGGCTATTCAGCCGGATGCCGAGATAACTGCGACAGGCCCTTCAAAAAAGGCCGCGTATGATGCCGAGGGCAAGCCCACCAAGGCTGCCGAAGGTTTTGCCCGTGGTCAGGGGGTTGATGTCTCCGCATTGAAGATAATATCCACAGAAAAGGGCGAATATATCGCTGTCACAAAGCAGGAAACCGGCCGTCCGGTGCATGAGCTGATTGCAGAAATACTGCCTAAACTCATCTCTTCTATTCCGTTTAAAAAATCAATGCGCTGGGCCGATCTTGATGTCCGTTTTGCACGCCCGATCCACTGGATTGTAGCCCTTTTCGACGGCAGCGTTATTCCATGTTCATTCGGTCCTGTGCAGAGCGGCAATATTTCACGGGGTCACCGTTTCATGGCCAACAGCACCTTCCCGGTGCGGGATTTTGCACACTACCTTGAAGAGTGCGAACGTCACTTTGTCATTGTTGATCAGGAGAGGCGCAAGGAGATAATCCGCAGGGAGACCCACCGTGTGGCAAAAGTTGCCGGAGGGCACCTGCTGCCTGACGAGGCGCTGCTTGATGAGGTGACGTACCTTGTGGAGTATCCGAGCGTCATCCACGGTACAATTCCAGCAGAGTTTCTTGTGGTGCCAAAGGAGGTTCTGATTACCTCCATGCGTTCCCACCAACGTTATTTTTCAGTTGTTGATGAGAATGGAAAGTTACTTCCTGCTTTCATAACAGTTCCAAATACAGTTGCAGAAGATCCTTCAGTTGTAGTTAAAGGCAACGAGAGGGTTCTGAGGGCCAGACTTTCCGATGCCCGTTTCTTCTTTGATGAAGACAGAAAAACAAGGTTGGAGAACAGGGTTGAATCTCTGAAATCCGTTGTCTATCAACAGAAGCTTGGAACCTCATACGAGAAAATGGAGCGGTTCAGGGCTTTGGCAGAGCAGCTTGCCGATCAACTGAATCCGTCAGTGAAGAAGCAGGCCTCAAGAGCAGCTTTTCTCTGCAAGGCAGACCTTGTATCCGGAATGGTTGGGGAGTTCCCGGAGGTTCAGGGGATTATGGGGCGTGAGTACGCCCTTAATGATGGCGAAGAGCCCGCGGTGGCCCAGGCTATTGCGGAGCATTACATGCCTGTGCAGGCAGGTGGTGACCTGCCGGAGTCTGATGCCGGAGCTTTTGTTTCCATTGCAGACAAGCTTGATACGGTCTGCGGCTGTTTTGGTGTTGGCCTGATACCCACAGGCGCTGCCGACCCCTATGCGCTTCGCCGTGCAACAATAGGAATCATAAGTATCATCATGGCAAAAGGGTATGGGGTTTCTCTGCCATCATTGATTGACAGTTCCATTGATCTGCTTTCAACCAGACTCACCCGCCCAAAAGATGTAGTAAAGGCTGATCTCCTCGAATTTTTCAAAGGGCGTTTCACAAATCTCATGGGTAACGAGTATTCTGCTGACCTGGTGGATGCGGCTGTAGCGGCGGGTTTCGAGCAGCTCGCTGATACTGCTGCAAGAATAAAGGCGTTATCACTGTTCCGTAAGCGTGATGACTATCAGGCCCTTACAGCTGCCTTCAAGAGGGTCTGTAATATTGTAAAGGACGGGATTGCAACAGAGGTAGATCAAACCCTTTTCCAGGACAGCTCTGAACAGGATCTCTACAGCTTATTTCAGGAGGCAAAGGACAAAGCCGATACTGAAGCGGCGCGTGGCGGATATGTCGAGGCCCTGGCAGAAATCGCCTCAATCAAGCCTGCAGTTGACGCTTTTTTTGATTCCG
>CAZXTZ010000067.1:12019-13642 GCA_964643645.1 uncultured Geobacteraceae bacterium | reverse complement strand
GAAGCGCTGCTGCGTGAAGCTGAGCAGGAAATTGCAATTACCTGTGGCGTCAGCTATAAAGAGACCCATGACACCTGAACAATTCATTGCCATCTGGAAAGACAACAAGCTGACCGAGCGGGGCGGGGCGCAGGCCCATTTTGATGATCTCTGCGACCTGCTGGGGGTTGATAAGCCACGCGACCCGGATAACTACTGCTTTGAACGGGGCGCAAAGAAGTCTGCCGGTGGTGACGGCTGGGCTGATGTCTGGAAACGGGGCTGCTTTGGCTGGGAGAACAAGAAGCCGGGCCGTGACCTTGATCTGGCCCTGAAACAGCTGACCGACTATGCCCTGCAGCTGGAAAACCCGCCGCTGCTGGTGGTGTCCGACCGTGAACGAATCATCATCCACACAGCCTTTACCGGCTACCCCGACGAACCGCGTGAAATCCTTATTGAAGAACTGACCGATCCTGAAAATCTGCAGCTGCTGCGCTGGGTCTTCGCTGATCCGATCAAACTGCGTCCTGAAAAATCCACCGCTGCCATTACTGAAGAAGCTGCCGGTCAGTTTGCCGCCTTGGCCAAATCAATGCGGGCGCGGGGGCTTGATGGCCAGCAGGTGGCTCACTTTCTGGTGCAGTGTCTGTTCTGCATGTTTGCCGAAGATGAGAATCTGCTGCCTGCCAATATTTTTACCGATCTGCTTAAAAACGCTGGTTCTGATGTTGCCAAGGCCGGTCGGCGTATCCAGAAACTTTTTAGCGCCATGCAGCATAGCGGCGGGGAGTATGGCGACCATGATATCGCCTGGTTCAACGGCGGACTTTTTAAAACCGTTGATGTACCTGAACTAACCGGCTATGACCTGACCGCCCTGTACGATGCTGCTGCAAACATGGACTGGCGAGCCATTGATCCAACCATCTTCGGCACCCTGTTCGAGCGGGGGCTTGATCCTTCCGCACGGGCTCCGCTGGGCGCTCACTACACTGATACAGCCACCATTACCAAGCTGATCAAGCCGCTGATTACCGAACCGCTCCTGGCTGAATGGCAGGCGGTAAAAGCGGTGATTGCCGTTGGATACGACAAGAAACCGGGCAGCAAAGGGTATAAGGATGCCCGCGCTGCCTATTCCGGTTTTCTGGCACGATTGAACCGTTTCCTGGTGCTTGATCCGGCCTGCGGATCGGGAAATTTCCTGTACCTTGCCCTGATAGCCTTGCGTGATATTGAAAAGCTGGCCCACATTGAGGCCCAGGAATTTGGTTTTGAGCCGGAACTGCTGATGCAGACCGGGCCGCACAATATCCGTGGTATCGAGATCAACGAATACGCCGCCGAGCTGGCCCGTGTCACGGTCTGGATCGGCGATATCCAGTGGTGCCGCCGCAATGGGCGGGAGATTGCGCGGAATCCGATTTTAAGGGCGTTGGACGGGATTGAGCATCGGGATGCGCTGATCGAACGGCTCCCCCACCCCAGCCCTCCCGGGGAGGGAGCTTTCTCCTCCACCCAGCGGGGGGAGGCCGGGAGGGGGGAGTTTGTTGAGGCTGTATGGCCTGCCGCTGACGTCATCATCGGCAATCCGCCGTTTCTGGGCCAGCGGTTTATGCTGCGTGAGCTGGGTGAGATGTA
>CAZXTZ010000067.1:0-11949 GCA_964643645.1 uncultured Geobacteraceae bacterium | reverse complement strand
TTGAGAAGGCACGGGCACAGATTGAAGCGAGAAAGACAAATGTTGCCGGTTTTGTTACAACCAATTCAATCCGCGGTGGCGCAAACCAACTGGTGTTGGTACGGATATGTGATACTACCCGCATTTTTACTGCCTGGAGTGATGAAGAATGGATTAATGAAGGCGCAGCTGTTCGGGTGTCGATTATCTGTTTTGGCAATGCTGAAAATACTGTCCTGGATGGAAATGCAGTAAGTGTAATCCACGCCGACTTGACAGCGGGTTTGGGTCTTGATCTTACGCAAGCACAGAGTTTACCTGAAAATTCAGGGCTAGCGTTTTCTGGATTCCAGATGAACGGTTCTTTTGATGTTTCCACAGAAACAGCTCTGGAATGGTTGAACCTGCCAAATCCCAATGGAAAATCAAATGCGGATGTTTTGCATCCATATGCCAATGCCAAGGATATAACCAGCCGTTCCCGCAATCAGTGGGTTATTGATTTTACAGGTATAAGTGAAAAAGATGCTGCACTTTATGAGAAGCCGTTCGAATGGATCACGAACTATGTCAAGCCCGAGCGAGAAGAAAAGAGGGAGGAGTATCTTCGCTTAAAGTGGTGGCTGCATAAGCGAAGTTCGCCAGAACTGCGTAAAGCGATTAAGGGTCTGAAACGTTTTATCGCAACCCCGATGGTCTCGAAATATCGCCTGTTTGTTTGGTTGCCTGAAGTTCAATTACCGGAAAATGCAGCTATTGTTTTCGCTAGCAACGACGACACCATCTTCGGCATCCTGCATTCCCGCTTCCATGAACTCTGGTCGCTGCGGATGGGCACCAGCCTTGAAGATCGTCCCCGCTACACCCCTACCACCTGTTTTGAAACCTTCCCGTTTCCCGTAGGGGCGGCGCCTTGTGCCCGCCCGCCTTTGACTGTGGTTGGCAATTCCGACGAGGGCACCCACAAGGGGATGCCCCTACAAAACCCGCATTCCGACGAGGGCACCCACAAGGGGATGCCCCTACAAAATCAACATTTTGAAGCTATCGCCTCTGCTGCCGTTACCCTAAACCAGCTCCGGGAAAACTGGCTGAATCCGCCGGAATGGGTTGATTGGGTAATTACCCAGCAGGAAGAAAAGGCCGGTTTCCCTAAACGCCCGGTTGCCAAACCGGGGCATGAAGCCGACCTTAAAAAACGAACCCTTACCAACCTCTACAACGCTCGCCCCACCTGGCTGGACAACGCCCACAAGGCCCTGGACAAGGCCGTTGCCGCTGCCTACGGCTGGCCGGATGATCTGAGCGATAACGAAATCCTCTCCCGCCTTTTGGCTCTGAACCTTGAACGGGCGTTAACAGCCTGTTAAAGCAGCTTTAATTCCAGCCATGCGGGTTGCTGCTAATGGTTATGTATGAGCAGCCGAATTGCCTGACAGGTTGGAAAGTGTCAGCTCAAGTTCATTTCTAAGGAGAGGTTTTGAGATGAATCCGTCAAAATCCGAGCTGAGAAAAGATTCATGGTAGTTTAAGCGGGCATACGCTGTCTGGGCAATTACCGGCAGTCTTGGTCTGCCAAGTTCGCGCTCTTTAATCCGGATTTTCTGAAGGGCCTCAAATCCGTCCATAACCGGCATATGGATATCCATCAGGATAGTGTCAAAGTTTCCTTTTTCCCATTTGCTTATCGCGTCTTCACCATTGCAGGCAGTTGTTACGATATGTCCCATTGCATTTAGCAGCGATTCGCCTGCAGAAGCGCTCAGATGGTCGTCTTCAACAAGAAGAATGCGTAATCCGGGTCTTGTAAAACCTGCTTTTGCCGTATCATTATAGATCCTTAACGGGAGATCAAAGTAGAAGGAGCTGCCTTCACCGGGTACACTTTCAGCGCAAATGGAGCCTCCCAATAAAGCTGCCAGGTGTCGGCAGATGGCCAGTCCCAGCCCCAGTCCTCCGAACACCCGTGTTTTTGACATATCTGCCTGAACAAACGGTTCAAATATATCTGCAAGCTTTTCAGGAGAAATGCCGATGCCTGTGTCTTTTACGCAGAAGCGGGCCTGGATCCGGTCTTCTTCTGTATGATTGCAGGTAAAGATGAGTGTCACGGCGCCTTCGGGGGTGAATTTTACAGCATTACCAAGCAGACTGTATAGAATCTGCCTTATCCGCACCTTGTCCCCATAAACTTCTTCCGGTAGTTCTGCAGGCAAAACGGTTCTCAGTTCAATTCCCTTGGCCTGCGCTGTTCCCTTAATCACCAGTAATGATTCATTAATGCATGATTTAAGTGAAAACGGTGCGTTATCTGCATGGATTCCTTCAGATTCCAGTCTGACAAGTTCCAGCAGGTTGTTGACCAGCATCAGTTCATTGGCCGATGTTTCCTCTATCATTTGAAGAAAAACGTCCTGCTCTTCGGTCAGCTCTGTAAAGCGCAGCAGCTGTGATCCACCAATAATGCCGTTCAGGGGGGTGCGCAGTTCGTGACTTAAGGTGGCCAACAGTTCCGATTTAACTTTAAGGGAGGATTCAGCCAGTTCTTTGGCCATCTTAAGCTCATCTTCAGCTTTGCGTCGTTCAACAAGATTCCAGCTGCCGTTAAGAAACAGCTCAAGGTGCCTTAAATCTACTTCTGTGTAATCGCTTTCCTTGTTGCCAATAATCATAACTGCAACGATCCTGCCATTGCTGAAGATCGGAATGTTCAAATGACGGGCCAGATCTCCATTTTCTCCGGGATACCCCGGCGTGCAGGAATCCGGATCGGCCTGCCGGTTGTTTATCACCGGCCTGCGCTGACGGATAGCCTCGCCCCACAGGCCGGAGTTCTGAAGTCCAAAGACAGTCTGGTAATGTATGAGATTTTTTCGGGATAGTTGTGAGAGGGTGGTTCCGTAGAGGCTTAAAAGGCAGGAATCCTCATCGTACTCAAAGAGATAAGCCACACTGCTGTCAGTAATTTGCAGCGTTTTTTCCAGTATCGTGTCCAGCAGATCACTACAGGAAGCATTGTTCATGGCATATATCTGCAACTGTATCCGCTGGCGGCGCATTTCCCTGATAAGCCGTTCGGCGTGCTGCAGGGCATTCTTTTCATTCTGCTCTGCCTTATGACGTGCCAGCCCCTGTTCAACCAGCATGGATGTGAGTCCCGTCATCAGCTGTCGCGCGTTTCGGAACTGTTCTTCAGGCAGCACAGGCACAGCTTCCAGGGCCTTGACAAATCCTTCTTCATCAAAGCCGAATCGGCTGGCCTCTTTACGGTAAGATTCAATATCAGGTTTTGCGGTAAAAACCTGCCCTATCAACAGGCCTCCAAGCAGTTTTTCCTCCATAAAGATGGGCTCTATGGCTTCTGTCAGGCCATTGGTACAGACAAGGCATGATTCCTTGTCAGGCTGTCTGCCCTTAGCTACGGAATCGAGGAAATTGATTCTGTTGACCCTGCAACTGTTTCCTTTAGTCGCGTCATCATAATAGCAGGTGCAAAGCCCGGGCCTTTCGCTGGTAGCAAAGAGATTTCCTTCAGAATCAACAAGCGCCACCGTAATACCTGTTACCTTCCAGAAACCATCCAGCACACCTTTAAGTTTAAGTGGATCAAACAGCCCGGATATTGAGTCTGCCATATATTGCTTTCCTGCCTTCCTTTGGTGGTTAAAATAGTGGTTAAAATTCTCAATCAGTTCTCTGTCGAAGCAGCCTGCGAGCCAGATTGAAAAAATCAGATGCGGGGAGCGGTCTGCTGGCCAGAAACCCCTGGAACAGATCACACTGGAGGGTTTTCAGCAGATCAAGCTGGTCCTGTTCTTCCACACCTTCAGCAAGCACCATGAAACCGAGTGTGTGCCCCATGGCAACAATGGTTGCTGCAATTTCCCTGTCAGTCTGGTTGTCCAGTATGTCAGTGATAAAGCTTCGGTCAATCTTCAGTATTTTCAATGGAAAGTGTTTGATACGGGATAGTGAGGAATAGCCTGTGCCGAAATCGTCAAGAGCCAGCCTGACCCCAAGGTTGCTGATCTTCTGCAGGATAAGCTCTGCCTCGTTTTCGTGCATCATAAGGCCGGATTCGGTTACCTCTATCTCAAGCATTTCAGCTGGAAAACCGGTTTCTTCAAGTATTTCGGCAATCTGATCTGCAATGCTGACATCTCGAAGCTGATGAGGCGAGAGGTTGACAGCCAGTCTGAATGGCGGAAGACCCTGGGCAATCCAGCTGCTTCCCAGACGACAGGTTTCCCTTAGCACCCATTTACCCAGTTGTGTGATAAGGCCGGTCTCCTCGGCCAGAGGTATGAACTGCAACGGCTGGATCATCCCCAATACAGGGTGACGCCAGCGTACCAATGCCTCGGCCCCGACAATGTTCCCGGAATAAAGATCAAACTGCGGCTGGAAATGAACATCCAGCTCTCCCTGTTCAAGGGCCTTTCGCAGGCTTGCCTCCAGTTTGATACGTTCCCTGGCTTCTCGGGTAAGCTCTTCGCTGAAAAAACGGAAGCGGCTTCTCCCGTCTGCCTTGGCGCGGTAGAGGGCCGAATCTGCCTGCTGCAACAATTCCTGCTCGGTTACGCCATGTTCAGGGTACAGGGCGATGCCGATACTGGTTCCGACAGATACCTCTCCGGCGCCGGCAAGGTTAAATGGCATCCGTATAAGTTCAAGCAGATCATTGGCAACCCAGGCAGCATCCTGCGGCTCACTGATATCTTCAAGCACTACAGTAAACTCGTCACCTCCAAGGCGGCTCACGCTGTCAGCCCCCCTGAGCCTTCCGGTAATCCTTTCCGATACCTGAACAAGCAGGTCATCACCCGCAGGATGGCCGAAACTGTCATTTACATCCTTGAAACGGTCGAGATCAAGCAGCAGAAGGGCCAGCATGGTGCCCTGCCTGGAGGCCCGCTCAAGGGCAATGGATAGGTGGCTTGAAAACATGAGGCGGTTGTTGAGGCCGGTCAGCGGGTCGTGGCGGGCCAGAAAGGAGAGTTTTTGCCTGGCCTCTTCCTGATCCCTGTCCATTTTTGCCACATCAAGGGCGTGGCCGATGTTGCGCCCCATCTCTTCCAGCAGGCGTATCTCTGCCTCATCAAAAAAATTCTGCTCCCTGGCGTAGAGGACGAAACAGCCGCTGTGACCTTCCCTTGATTTTACAGGCAGGGCGGCTACTGACTGAAATCCGCAGGCGACCACAAAGCTGCGCCAGGGTGTGATATCCGGTTCTTCAAGCAGATTGTTTCTGATGACGGTTATGCCTTCACGCAATGAAATGCCGCATGGGCCACGGCTTTGAATGCCGCAGTTGCGAATTCCGAGGCCGTACAGCTGCTCAAGTGGCAACCCGCTGCTGACAAGCGGAGTGACCTCTCCATTTATCCCCAGGGTTCCGATCCAGGCGGTATCAAACCCGCCATCCTGTACGGCAATGTCGCAGGCCCCCTGAAACAGTTCATGCTGTTCCGGATGCCGCACAATCAGTTGATTGATCCGTGATAGCACCAGATAGAGGCGGCTCAGTTTTTTTGTCTCAAGCAGCAGCGCCCTCTGCTGGTCGCAGTTTCCTTCCGCCTCTTCCCGTGCCTGTTCCAGCGCGCGACGGGTCTGCCATATTTCACTGATGTCAGAAACGATCACCAGCAGGGTGGGCTGTACCTCGTTTGTTGTGATGCACTGAAGATCCCGGCGTGCAGTAAGGCTGGTTACAAGGGGCTCTCCCTGTGGCAGGGTAAAACGTACTTCTATGTTCTTGCCGACCGGATTATGAAAAAATGCGCTGAAACGTCCATAAAACAGGTTCTGGTCTTCCGGCGCCAGCAGTTTGACGAGCGGTTTGTTGAGAAGTTTCTTCTGCTCTGTCTTGATCATTTCCGCAAAAGTATGGTTGTGGTGGAGGATAATTCCGAACTCGTTCAGTCGAAGATACCCCACAGGAGCCTGTTCATAGAGCCAGGCATAACGGTCTCTGGCCTCCTCGGCCTGATGCTGGGCATTGCGCAGTTCTTCGTTCTGCATTTCAAGCTCAGCCTGGAAGACAGCAAGCTCATGAAGCAGATCGGCCAGATCAGCCTGTTCAGGGGTGGTGAACCGCCCTGGGTCAGATTCGAGAAGCTTCTCGGCCCGCTGTCGCAGCAGCTGGTATTTTTCATGGTGGTCGTTATGCATGGATCAACGATCTCCCGTGGATGCAAATATCCAGTCAGACAAACTGATGTACCCGATTACGTCCCAGGCGTTTTGCCGCATAAAGAGCCTTGTCCGCCGATTGCAGAAGTGTTAAAGGGGTGACGTCCAGTGTAGGTATGGTATCGGCAACCCCGATGCTTACGGTTACAAACGGGGCCACCTTTGAATCCAGGTGGGGGATGGCAATGGTTTCCAGATTCTCACGGATTGCATCAGTAATGATTTTGGCATTACTTGCACTGGTGTCAGGCAGTACCACAACAAATTCTTCGCCGCCATACCGGCTTGCCAGATCACCGGGGCGCTTCAGGGCATTACGGATGGCCCGGGCCACCTGGCGCAGGCACTCATCTCCCTGCTGGTGTCCGTATAAATCATTGTAGTTTTTGAAAAAATCAATATCAATCATGGCAAGGGTCATGGGGCTTTTGCTGCGGATTCCCCTCCGCCATTCTGATGCAAAATGCCGTTCAAAGGCCCTGCGGTTGGGTATTCCGGTCAGTTCATCAGTCAGGGTTTCCTGTAGCAGCAGCTCTTCCATCTGTTTGCGCTGAGTTACGTCTTTAGAAATCCTTACCAGCTGTGTGATCTTGCCATCGTCATTTATTACAGGATAAACGGTGACTTCCGAATACCAGGGGGTTCCTTCCAGATCGTAGTGGATATTGGTGCCGTTTTCCTGTCTGCCGCTTCTCATTGCTGCTGAAAGGGGGCACAGGGCGTCGGATGAATCACAGTCCTTATCATTTTCATTAACATAATCGTGGCAGCGTGTGCCCACAACAATCTTGTCCCGACCGGTCTGGGCCGCCTTGTTGGCCCAGAGTATCCGCTTGTCCGGGGCAAGCAGCATTATCGAATCCTGGATGCCGTTTGTGATGGTGTCAAGTACCTGGTTCAGCTCCTTAAGCTCGGTTGTACGGGCCTCAAGTGCAACAGTCTTCTTTGCCAGTTCACGGTTAAGGGCAGCCTGCTGATTGCTAAGCTGGATAAACTCGTTATACATTCTGCTGTTTTTTGATTCCATCTGGCTACTGGTGCAGCCGTAGGTTTCAACCACCGATTTGAGTACCGCCCCACCCATGCTGTACAGTGAGCCGGCCTCCATCAGGATATGCTGAAGAGTGATGGCCTCCGGGTCCCCCATCACAAGGACGCTGCCTTCCGCATTTATGCCGGAGAGCTTCATTATATGCATGGCCGCATTGAGCTGTATGGTACATTCCCAGTCAAGAAGTACAGAAACCCCTTTCAGCTTTTCAAAGAACAGCAGCACCTTGTCATGGCTTGAAGGATCAACCATATCGGCAAGATTGCTTCCACAGCCTCCGGTTACAAGCTGACATGCGTCATGTTCGATCCTCTCGATCGTGCCGTCGCTGCTGCACCACAAAACCAGGGCTACCCGCAATGCACTGCTCTTTCCGCTTTTCATATTCAGTTTTTCAGACATAGCCGGTTTCCCTCGCGTACCGCTTCCTCCGCCCCGCGGGCGGTGCCGTCTGCGCCTACCTTGCGCCACAGTTCCGGGTCTGTATTAAAGGGATAGCCCCCCACCATGATTTTTACAGGTGCAGGGAGATTGGATGAGTGTGCTTTTTCAATCAGTTTTTCAACATCTTTTACATGGGATGTCATTGTGGCAGACAGGGCCAGCAGATCAGCCCTGTTATCGGCAACAGCCTGCAATGTCCTGCTGTATGGCGTTGATGCGGAAAAAAAATGTGTGTCCCATCCATCAAGTTCAAACAGGTCAGCCACCATCCGCAGACCGATTTCGTGAAGTTCCCCCTTGATACATGCTGCAACAAGTACTTTACCGTTCTTGGGAGTTGAGAAGAGGACAGGGTATAGCCGTGACATAACCTGCTGGGTTGCAGCTGTGCAATAATGTTCTTCAGCAATGGTTATCTTCCCGATCTGCCATAGCCTGCCAAGCTCGTACTGGGCCGGTTGCAGTACCTGCAGGTACAGTTCCTTCAAAGGCATACCATTCTGAACCTGGTTTACAAGAAGCGGAATTGCAGTGTCTGCATCTTTTTGCAACAGGTAATCCAGATAGCGTGCTGCCAGCTGGTGGTATCCGCTGTTTTCTGTTTTTTCGTTGTATTCTGGCAGGCTTTTCATCTTAACCACCTTGCTTTCCGGATTCGTGATTTTTTAAAGGCAGTTAGAATCTGTCCAGTACATAAAACTACCGGGCCGGGGCCATCTGTTGAACTGTTTTGAAGTTATCTGGCTGTTGTTTATTGATGTATCTGAATAAATGTATGTTTTCATTCTATAGTTTGATTAATGTTTTGTCTATGGCATAATTCTGCCTTGTCACATTCCAGCAGTAGAGACGCAAAATCTTGCGTCTCTACCAGATTGTCATCCCCGGATGATGTCAAACATCCTGAAAACGCTTAAGTTCTGCAACAAGGGCCTTTATGGTTACCGGCTTGGTAAGGTAACCGTCAAATCCGGCTTTAAGCAGACTTTCTTTTGTGCCGTAGAGGGCATCGGCCGTAAGCGCCACAACCGGCGTAGGCCTGGCCTCCTTTTCCTGCTCTTTCCGGCGGATGTTCCGCAGTGACTCAATGCCGTCCATCACCGGCATCTGGATATCCATGAGAATCAGGTCTGTTCCCCCCTTTTGCCATTGTTCAATTGCATCCTTGCCGTTACAGGCCGCCACTGTACGGTGTCCCATTTTATGAAGCAGTAATTCCAGGGTTTTCTGGTTGCTGGAGTTGTCTTCCGCAATCAGTATTACAAGCGGGTTTTCCGGTGAGGGCAGTGTGGTAATGGAAGTGGTATCGGTTTCTGGCTGTTCGGATTTGCAGACAGCAAATGGTATATCGGCATGGAAGCTGCTGCCGCAACCGGCTACGCTTTCCACCCATACAGTCCCACCCATCAGGTTTGCCAGTTTTTGGGAAATGGTCAGTCCAAGCCCGGTGCCGCCGAAACGGCTTGCTGTATTTGCCTCTGCCTGTTCAAAGGGGGTGAAGATCCTGTCCATGGTTTCCTGTGTCATTCCAATCCCTGTATCAGTTACCGTTATCCTTATGATCATCCTGTCAAGGGTTGTTTCAAGAACAATGGCTGAAACAGTAATGCCTCCGCTAAAGGTAAACTTAATGGCGTTGTTCAGCAGGTTAAGGAGAATCTGTTTAAAGCGCAGCTGGTCACCCTTCAGCAGTTCCGGCAAATCGGCTGCCAGTTCCTGTTTCAGATAAAGCTTTTTCTGATGAATCTGGAGTGTCTGGGTGGAGATAATCTGCTGGATGCTCTGGGGTAATGAAAAAGGGACGCACTCCAGTTCTATCCTGCCGGATTCAATACGGGAAAGATCAAGGATGTCGTTGATAATACCCAGCAGATTTTCGGAGCAGGTCTCAATGTTTTGCAGATATTCAAGCTGCTCAGGCGAGAGTTCGGTAAAACGCATCAGTTGGGTCATGCCTATTAGGCCGTTCATAGGCGTTCTTATCTCGTGACTCATACTGGCAAGAAACTCGCTTTTGCTGCGGTTGGCTGCCTCGGCTGCCTCGCGGGCATCTGCCAGCTGCTGCTCTGCCTTTATCCGTTCGGTAATGTCAACCATAACTGTCAGCAGTACATCACGACGCTGCAGACGTATTATGTCAGCTGAGAACAGACCGTGATGGAGTTCTCCATCCTTGCTCCGTACAGTTACCAGATGATTGCGCACCGAACCGTTACGGATGGTTTTTTCCTTGATCTCGGTTCGTTGCGCGAGGCAGTGAAATATCTCAAGCTCGCTGCTGGTTTTGCCAAGAACCTCTTTACGTCCATACCCCAGCAGCTCAATGAAGGCCGAGTTGACATCGAGGATTGTGCCTTCCTCAATGGTGCTGATTGCCATGAGCGCCGGGCTTGCCTGAAAGGCCCGTGAAAATTTTTCTTCAGATTCCTTAAGTGCAGAGAGGTCTTTCGTAATGCCGAAGATTGCCTGTTTGCCGTTCCAGATACCTTTTGCCACCCGGGTTTCAACCGGTATAAGTGAGCCGTCCTTGCAGAGCAGTGGAATAGGGCAGAAAGAAACGGTGCCTGCCAGCATCTGTGAAACAATTCCGGCAGCCTCTTCACGTCGGTGCGGAGGGTGCAGCAGCAGTACATGGGAGCCAAGCAGTTCATCATCAGTATAGCCAAGGCGGTTTACTGTAGTCTGATTTGCCTTCTGTATCAGGCCGTTTTCATCCAGAACTAACAGCAGATAATCAATGGTGTCGAAAAAGGTGCGGAAATTGTTATCGCTGGTTTCCAGCTGCTCCCGAATCTGCTGTAGCTCTTCTTCCCGCTGTTTCCGTTCGGATATGTCATTGACAATAGTGAAAAGCAGGGTTTTGCCATGGATTGGAATGGGGGCGCTGTGTACCTCAACAGTACGTATATCGCCATTTTTAAGGCGGTGTGGAAAGATTAAACAGTTGTTTTTCTGCTCCATTGCCTGGGCGCGGGCCCTGGTCTGCTCGTCGGGGGGGGAGCATGTTGATCTCGGTTACAGGCATGCCGCTCAGTTCTTCGTGAGTGTAACCGTAAAATTCCGATGCTCCCCTGTTTGAGTCAATAATGGTTCCTGTATCCGGTTCAATAAGAAGAAAAGGAGCGCTGTGGCTGTGGAAGATCTGCTGAAAGAATGATTCCCGCATCTGTAGTTCCCGCTGCTGTTCCTTAATCAGGTCGGCCTGATGTTTCAGCAGCAACTGGTTTTTGATGCGAAGCCGCAATGTGTGTGCGTTAAAGGGCTTGGTAATGTAGTCGCAGGCCCCCATCACAAGCCCTAAAGAAACAGATGCCGGTTCACCGAGAGTACTCATAAACAGGATAGGTGTTGTCAAAAACAGCGGCAGTTTCCTTATCCGCTGAAACAGGGTGTAGCCGTCCATGCCGGGCATTACAATATCCAGCATGAAGAGGTCAGGCGTTAAACTGTCAAGCAGGTCAAGGGCTTCCTGTCCGCTCCGGGCCGTTATCACCTTGTAATCTTCGGCAAGGATTCCCTGTAGCATTTCAAGGCTCATCAGATCATCGTCAACAACCAGAATTTGCGGTTTGTCCGTAGCATATGGGCGCATTTGATCGGGCTCCATTAAATTATATATGCTTCTGACCTGATGCCGGATGGGGCAGGGCATGATGCAGTTCCAAAAGCCTTGCGACAGCTTGCTCTATGCCATCAAGCGCAGACTGCTGCTCCGTTGAAAGATTGGTTGAACGTAAAATCCGTGTCATATTGGTGATAGTATTTACCGGATTTTTCATTTCATTGCTGATGTTGTCGAGAAGCTGGTCTTTGAGCCGGTTGCCCTCTTCTGCAACATCCCTGTCCTGGTTCAGTTGCTGATCAGATTCTTTTCTTTGAGTAATGTCGGTGGCTATCCCCTGAACAATAAAATCACCATCAAGTTCATGGCAGCAGACGGAACGGTCACCCAGCCAGACCCAATGGCCTTTGGCATGCCTGATACGGTAGGCAAGCTCAAACTGTTTGCCCAGCAGACAATCCCTGACTGCCGCACTTATTGAAGCCCTGTCCTCCGGGTGGATGCTTTCCTGCCAGTGAAACGGGTGTTCCAGGAGATATTCAGGAGTGTAGCCCAGAATGTTGAAAACTGCTGGGGAGAAGAAAATTCCACCATGTTCGAGAGAATAGGAATAGAGAACATCCGGCATGGCATTGATCAGTTGCCGGTACTGTTCTTCGTTCTTCTGAAGATTCTTTTCAAGCGTGGTGAATATCGTTTCGGTAATTTCGGAAACCATATT
>CAZXTZ010000066.1:0-13716 GCA_964643645.1 uncultured Geobacteraceae bacterium | reverse complement strand
AAAAACCCCGGGATCGTCACCGACTCAAGGTCGGGAGAGGATTTCTCCGGGGGCTGCATACAAATAATAGCCATTGCGGGTGAGGCATGCAAGCAAATTTTCAGACCAACTTCGTCGGGCAATTTCGCATGAACGCCTTGACGCCTACCGTCAGCGCGTTTCCTACTCAGGAGCATAGGAACGATGAAAAATGCTCCAACCCCAAAATTGAGGCTTACCATGCGTATAGACCGACTTACACTCAAAAATATCAGATGTTACGAAGATGTTCACTTTGCATTTTCCCCGGAACTCAACCTCATTGTCGGCGAAAATGGCGCGGGTAAAACAGCTCTTCTGAATGGACTGGCCGTTGCCATGAGAAAAATATCGCGTCAGATTTATTACCACGGAGGGCAGACCATGAAAAACAAGAAAATGTCAGGTTTGTTGTCAGGCATCGCGCTCTCAGCCGCACTATCCTGCCTTACGGGGGATCAGCAGGCTTTTGCATTTTCGGGGCCGGATATTACCGCGCCACCAGCGGCAGTGCATATGACTACGGAAGTCACGAATCTTTCAGGTGCCACGGTTGCTGTTGAGCTGTACGCCAAAAGCCTCACCGGTACGACATCACGTTACAGTGAGTTTTCCATTTCCCATGGCGAGATCAGGTCTGCAAAATTTCTCAGCGTAGTAGCCGGGCTATGCCCATCCTATCTGACCGGAAAGGTCGGTAATGCAGTGATATCGCAAACAAGCTGTTCAGGAGCTGAAAGCAGTTCCACCACAGAGCGCTGCTGTACAAATTTGAAGTTCAACGTCATCAAAAAACAGGACGGCACCTATCATTTTCAAAAAGTCCAGTAGCTGCCTGTATACAGTCGAAATCCAGACCAAACCATTACGGCGTAGCAGCTGATTGGCAAACAATCATGCCATCTGGAGGAACAGAGCGATGAAATCAGGAATTATGACGGCACTCATGGGCGTGGCGGTCTGTCTGCTAATGACGATACCAGTCGCCCAGGCTTCGGACTGGTCGAATGGAGATATTGCCTGCGACCTTGAGGTAAAGGAACTTGCACCCTGGTATGAGGTTCTGAACTGGGGTAAGTGGAGTACCCTACACGTAAAATACTCGCTGATCTCCCGACCGGAAAGTTCGCTTACCTATCTATGTTATGCTGCCTTGCCGGACAGGATCAAGTTCGCTTGCCGAGGGGATTCAAACGCCCAGAACGACCGGGAAAGGCTGGCGGGCTCATCGGCAGCCGCTGCATTCACATTTAACCCCGGCACCACTGAAGCACAGGCCTGCGAGGCAATCTTCAACTGGTACAATATAAAGAAAAAATAGCAATCGTTCCCACGCATCTGGAGGAGATGCGGAATGCCTGATCGAGAACAAAGTTGGCGGCAGTGGGTGGAAGTTGGCAGAATAGCGCTGCATAACATACCGATATTTTATATGAATATTTTTGGCACACAATCTGCTTAACAAAATTATCCTGCCAGTTTCAAAACATGGTAAAATTATCTAAATTAGGAGGTAACTGTTCAATGAAACTTCAATTGGTTAAATTTTCCGGATTCCTGGCTGCTTATGCTGCCGCGCTCTTCTGCCTTGCCACCCCTGCCCTGGCCGGAACTGTAAAGCTGGACAATACCAACGGGCCATACGCCATAAAGCTAAGAGTTGATTCCTACGCTTTGGGTATCCCTACAACAGAGTATCTCTGCGCCGAGCAAAAAGAGGTTAAGCAGCTTGTCAACCTTCTCTCTGTTGGTAAAATCTTTGTGAATCCTGCGACGGGGGGCTGTGCCAGTTTTACAAGGACATTCGACATTGCAAAACCATACACCGTGCCGGGTACCTGGCTGCCCTTACGCAATTTTACCGTTTCAATAAACAGTTTTGGTTCATACAGGGTAACGGAATAGATACGCAGCTAAAATACAAACCGGAGAGGAGTTTACGCCATGACCACACAATTTCGGATCATCGCCCTTATGTTTACCGCTGTAGTTTTCTGTGCCGCTGCAACCGCTACAACCGCCGTTGCAGCTGACTACACCATTACCTGGAAGAACCAGTTTGCCTCCACTGCCATCTGCACGCTGAATGCCTCGGTGGTTGGTGCTGGTGCGACCATCCCGAACAACATCCAGAACAAATTTACCAGCCTGGGGCAGACGGTGCAGGTAACCATCAGTTCGCCAACCTGTAGCCGCATCACCCTCTCCGCAAGCTGCAAGTATACTGACTCGCAGGGGAGTATGAAGACAAACGGATTCGGCACGGCAAACCTGACCTGTGGAAACCACATTGCGACCCTTAATCCAAGTATACCGGGCAGTTTCAGCATTACGCCCGGTGGGGTAAAAACTCCGCTTGGCTTGTAATAGTCCGAAGTCATTGCCGGTGTCGGAATATAGCCATAGTTAAACCCAAACCACCAAGGAAAGGAGAACAGAGATGAAACCTGGAAAAATCTTTATTTCAGCATCAGCAATATTTATGACTTTTTCACTCTTCATAATACCCGAAGCAGGCGCATTTACCCTAAACCAGCCAACCAACTACACTATAAACTGGTACAATGATACATATCCGGCTTCTTCATGCAGTTTCATCAGCGTAAAAACACTTTCTTCCAACGGATCTGTAATTACTGAGAAAACCAACAGTTACGGAACTGAACTTGGCCACAGAAAGACATTGATAATAGATATTCCATCTGCCGGTTGTTCTGCCATAAAGCTCATGGCCAGATGTGGTCAGAATGCTGGAACCCTGGATATCGGCTGCAGCAGTGGAATGGCCAATATCAGCGGGGCTAATCCCCCGCAAATAAATTTCAGGTAAGCAGGATAATATGGAGTCGGGTTTCAACTCTATCCAATTTAATTTGTCCAAGGTTGAAATTGGCCCTCTTGCTATACTGTGCACCGTTTCACAAAGGAGTCTTTATGGTTAATTTCAATGAGGCTGATCGCAAGAAAAAGAAAAACAGAATTCATCTGCCTGATAACCCTGGGAATCTGACAGAAGAAGCCCTGACCTTGCTTGAAAAAGCCGTAATGAACGGCGTTAAAGATGGCCATCTGACATGCCCTTCAGCCTGGAAAATTGCCAGAGAGAGTAATGTTTCACGTCTTGATGCTGGAGTAATGGCAGACAGACTCGGAGTTCGCGTAACTGACTGCCAGATAGGCTGTTTCAAGATAGGCAAAACCGCTGGCAGCGAAGCGCAGGCTGAGAATCATACCGCTGGCGAGGCTGTCGCTCTAAACCGCATCAAGACCCTGGATGAAGCGGGGGAACTTACCTGTAAAGCCCTGCACGATCTTTCAGCTGAACTGAATATGAAGCCGCTTGCTCTCGCAGGTTTGGCAAATGTGACTGGATGCAGGATAAGGGTCTGCCAGCTTGGCTGCTTTTAACCTGAATTTATCACCATGAAAATAAAACTTCTGATTCTGACATCTGTATTTCTTCTTCTATCGCAACTTGTATCTGCTGGAGAACCGCTGCCACCTCTTGCTGGCAATCTGGCCCGCCCTTTCACTGAAAAAGAAGCTATTGCCAGCAGATTCTGGAAAAATGCTTCCCGCGACCTGCCACATTTCGGCGCAGCGAGAAACCCGCCAGGCAGGCAGCACGCCGGTGTTGATCTGTATCCAGAAAAAGGGGCGGGGGCTCCGGTATACGCCATGCTGGATGGCATTGTCTTGAAGGTTGCCACCTTCTACACACGCAGAAACGGTGAAAGAACATTCGGTGTGCTGGTGGATCACGGCAGTTTTGTGATCAATTACGGAGAGATAAGGCCTGTCAGGAAGGCAGGAGAAAAGGTCTGCCAGGGGGATCTGCTGGGAAATGTCAGCGGCACTGCGCAACTGCACCTTGAAATGTACTCGGCAGGCACAAAAAACTGGATTGGCGGCTGGTACGGGGCCAGGCCCCAGAGCTTGCTGGACCCTACAGAGATGATGCTGAAGCTCTTTAAATAGTGCTGTATTCCCGACCAAATCGCTTTAAATATTGATCTTGAAGTTATTAGAGAATATAAATTTGCAAAGGCAGGCATGAATCAAACTTTGTCCGCCGGTTGCTTAAAGTTGAAGAGAAACTGATGTTAAATAAGAAAGTGGAGGTCACAGATGAGACGCTATTTGCACAGCAAGGTTCTTGTTCTTATGATGATGGCAATAATGGGTCTGTCTGCAACGACAGTTTTTGGTGATTCAGCCGAATTCAAGGTGGATACTGACCTTGGCGACAGTTTCATAGGACGGTTTATTGTGACTTATACCGGATCAACTGTACTTGAAAATCCCACCTTCGAGTTCGATATGCCCCAGAAAATAACTTCTGTATGGGATGCGGTGATTGAATCGAATAATGGAAATCATTATGTTGTTAAAATGCCCAAATGGGTATCGTCACTTCCACCGGGTGAAAGCTTCAAATTTGGATTCAATGCAGCTCCTGGTTACAAAAACAACAAGCCGACAAACCTGAAATTTAATGGTGTGGCAATTCCATTAACTGCTGATTAATCACAGCAGTACAGGGTCAGAGCATATCAACAGGATCGATATCAAGGGACTCCCGGACGTTTCCGTTTGCATTGCGGTTTATGCGCCAGGCGGAGAGGAGACGGCGCAGGTCCCCACGTTTTGACGCCTTAAGAAGTATCTGACGCCTGAATCGGCCCCTGATGCGATAGAGCGGCGCCTGGGCCGGGCCAAGTATTTCTACCCGCAGTTTAAAGTGCGCTTTTATGTTTGTCATTAGTCCGGCAGTCTTTTCAGCTGCTTCTGTAACAGCTGATTCTGATGTGCCGGATATCTGTAGTGCGGCAAGAAAGCCGAATGGCGGATAACCAAGCTCTTTTCTAAACTCCAGTTCCTCCCTGCAAAACCCGTCAAAATCATTAGTTATTGCCCTGGCAACAGCGTATTGATGAGCTCCTGAACTCTGAAGCACAACTCTTCCCGGCAGATCCCCCCTGCCCGCCCTCCCGGTTACCTGTGAAAGCAGCTGGAATGTCCGTTCTGCTGCACGAAAATCTGGCAGATACAGTGAACCTTCAGCCTGTAAAACACCGACAAGTGTAACTCCCGGAAAGTCGTGGCCCTTTGCAATCATCTGGGTACCTATGAGTATATCTACCTCGCCACTGCCTACCTTTGAAAGAATCCTGGCATGTCCGTCTCTACCGCCAGTGGTATCGCTGTCCATTCTGGCTATTCGGGCTTCCGGAAAACGGATGCGAAGCTCCGATTCTATACGCTCTGTGCCTGCTCCAAGTTCCTTCATCTCAGGCTCTTCACAGCCAGGGCAGATACATGGCGCAGGAACCCGGTAGTCGCAGTAGTGGCAACGGCTCTCGCCACGTGCTTTGTGGTAGGTCAGGGAAACAGAACAGTTCGGGCAGGAAAGGGTCTCTCCACAGGCAGGACAGGAGAGCCAGGTGGCAAAACCACGGCGGTTGAGAAACAGCAGGGACTGCTCCCCCCTTTTAAGGTTTTCGGCTATCTCGTTTACAAGCTCGGGCGACAGGGGCTCTGTTGCTGTAAGACGGGCTGTAACCGGAATTATAACAGGCATGGGACGCCCTGCGACTCGTTCAGGCAGCTCAAGCAGCGTAAGCCGTCCATCGGTTGCCGACTGGATGGAGGTTACAAGTGGAGTGGCAGAGCCTAACAGCACAACAGCATGCTCGTCGCGACCCCGCACAAGGGCAAGGTCACGGGCGTTGTAGCGCAGGCCGTCCGATTGCTTGAATGATGCCTCGTGCTCCTCATCCACAACTATTATTCCGATTTTTTCAAGCGGGGCGAAGATGGCTGAACGGGCTCCGATAACTATGGGGGCCTCCCCTCTCCTTATTCTCCGCCACTCATCATAACGCTCTCCATCTGAAAGCGCACTGTGAAGCACTGCAATGCCATCGCCGAATCTGGCACGGAAACGGTGCACAAGCTGCGGAGTCAGGGATATCTCCGGCACTAGCACAAGTGCTGATCTGCCCAGGCTTCTGCACTTGTCTATAGCCTGGAGATATACCTCCGTCTTTCCGCTGCCTGTGACGCCATGGAGCAGAAAAGGGGAGTATGATCCCGCATTAAGGGCATCAAGCAACTGCTGGAGGGCCAGATGCTGGTGACCGGTAAGTGGTTTCGGGATGTCTCGTTCCACATGCTGGCCTGCAAAAGGGTTTCGGTAAACCTCGCGCTCTTCAAGGATAATCAGTCCAAGGGAGGTGAGACGCTTCAGGTTCTGGGAGCATTCTCCGAACCGGGACTTCAGCTCTGCAGCGGATGTCTCGCCGGACTCGTTGAGGAAGGCAAGTATATCGGTATTCTTTCCACGGAGTGGTTTGTCCGGCATCTTGCCAGCCGGAAGAAAAACCCTCTGCTTTCTTACATTCTTTCCTCCGGTAACAGTCTCAGCGTTATCCGACTTTCTACTCTGGATATTGATCCCTGCGGGCAGGGCTGTCTTAATGACTTCACCCAGTGGGTGCATGTAGTAGTCGGCAATCCAGCGGAAAAAGCCAAGTTCCTTTTCAGTCCAGAGAGGTTCTGTGTCCAGCACATCAATCAGATCTTTGAGCTCTTGTCCCTCAGGAGGAGGGCTGAAACCCAGAAGATAGGCAGTGACCTTTCTCCTTCCGAACGGTACAAACAGCCGCACACCCGGGCGCAAACGGCCTGTAAAGGATGCAGGCACCTGGTAGTGAAATGTTCCGTCAAGTGGTAGCGGAACGGCAACTTCAACTGTGAGTGGCTGTCCGTTGGATTCTTTTTGATTTTGTTGAGTATCCGAGGCGTATGTGGTAGTCACGATTCAGGCAGTATTGTTCAGCATCAGTTCCTTTACAAGAGGAAAGTTACGCTATCAATTCCTATGCCTCCGGGAGTGGTTATGACCCTGTTTCTGATTACATTCTTTCTGATATACGGATCTGCAAACGGCTATTTTCTGCTGCGGGCCCGTCATGGTCTTGCCCTTGGATCTTCCGGCACGGCCTTGCTCTCATTCTGGCTGCTTTTAATGGTGGCTGCGCCACTTATGGTAAGGTTCCTTGAGCGCAGCGGTAATGAGTTTCCGGCACGAATTGCCGCATACAGTGGATACTGCTGGATGGGATACCTGTTCCTGTTTGTAAGCCTGATGCTTTTGTGTGATTTTTTTCGCGCCGCCAGGTATGCGGCATCATTTTTGATCCGTGTCCCGTCAAACTCCTTTTTTGACCCCCGCGCCCTTTTTATATTCTGCAGTGTTTCTGCTTTTATAATAACCCTATACAGCTTATACGAGTCAGCGAATCTGAAAGTGGAGCCGGTTGTAATAAAGACATCCAAGTTGCCATCCGGGGTTGAACGGATAAGGATAGTTCAGATTTCCGACCTGCATATCGGTTTGATTGTTGGAGAGGCAAAAGTTCGCAGGGTTGTGGAATTGATTAAAAACAGCAAACCAGACCTTGTTGTGGCAACCGGGGATATTGTTGACGGCTATATCAGTCATTTTGACGGTGTTTCAAGCCTGTTCAGGGAGATAAAGCCGAGGCTGGGCATGATTGCCGTACCGGGAAACCATGAGTATTATGCCGGCTTTGCTCAATCAAAAAGGTTCCTGGAAGCATCAGGCTTCCGCCTGCTCCGTGGTGAAGGGATTCCGGCAGGTGGAACTCTCTGGGTTGTCGGGGTTGACGATATTGCTGCAAAGCGTTTTGGAAAACAGATCCCTGATGACGAAACAAAACTGATTGATACGGCGCCAAAGGGCAGCTTTGTTCTGCTTCTTAAACACCGCCCGGTGGTGGTTAAACCAACCAGCGGGAGCTTCGATCTTCAGCTTTCCGGGCATGTTCACAAGGGGCAGCTGTTTCCGTTCAATCTGGTCACCTGGCTGAGATTTCCTGTTAAGGCAGGCCTTACAAGGCTAAAAGACGGTTCCTTGCTATATGTGAGCCGGGGAACAGGCAACTGGGGGCCTCCGATGCGTTTTCTTGCGCCACCTGAAGTTACGGTGATTGACCTCGTATCCGCAGAAAAATAACTCTACCAGTAGTTTTTTGGGGGCTCTGTGTGACCTGTCTTCTTTATCTCTCCACCTTCTATTTTGAAGATGTCACCCGCCTCACTTATCCACTCGTCACCCTCTTCAGGAGGGTTTGGAAAGTTTCTCCTGCCCAGGAATGTCTCTTCATTATCAATGTATCCAAACCAGTCCAGTGAACCGTTCATCCATATTCTTGTTTTAAGTTCCATGTTTTTTTGTATCTCCTTTTGCCAAATATTCATTAAATAGGTAGAGGCTGTCAATGCATCTTTCGCTTCCTTGACTTTCGTGCCTCGAATGGTTACATCTTTCAATATTGGATCGTTACCAAAACAAACAGCAGAAGCAGACGGGTGAATATATGCCGAGATCTGGCAGTAAAAAGCCAACATTCCCAGGGCTTTACAACCGACATCTGGATGAGATGCGGAGCCTTCTCAATACTCTTGATCCAGGTGCTGTTGAGCAGAATGAAGGGATGCTGACAGCTCCGATGGATATCTACGAGACTGAGTCCGAGATTGTAATAGAGTTTGATCTACCAGGGGTGCAGCATTCAAATATAAATCTTGTTCAGCGCGGGATGGTTCTTTCGCTTGAGGTTGATAAAGAGGCTGAACCACGGGAATGCCAGATGAAGTACATCTGCCTTGAACGTCATTTTGGCCGTTTGAGCCGGTCTGTCCGTATTCCTGACCAGGTTGATCCTTCCGGTGTCAGGGCCGAATATCGCAGGGGAGTTCTCAAGGTTTTTTGCCCAAAGGGGCGTGAACGTCGTATCCATATCAAGGAGTAGTGTAGTGAGCGAGTCTGAATTGGAACTTAATAGTAACGAATCATCAGAAGAGCTTAAAATTCCTGAAGTCCTACCGCTTCTTCCGGTCAGGGACGTTGTCGTATATCCCTTCATGATCATACCGCTTTTTGTCGGCAGGGAAATGTCCATCAAGGCTGTTGATGAGGCACTGGCCGGTGACCGGATGATACTGCTTGCCACGCAGCATGATGTGGGTGAGGAAGATCCGCCGCCAGACAAGATATACAGTGTGGGAACAGTGGCAATGATCATGCGGATGCTCAAGCTTCCTGAT
This sequence comes from uncultured Geobacteraceae bacterium, assembly GCA_964643645.1. Taxonomy (GTDB): domain Bacteria; phylum Desulfobacterota; class Desulfuromonadia; order Geobacterales; family Pseudopelobacteraceae; genus Trichlorobacter. The sequence continues at coordinate 4,563 of CAZXTZ010000066.1, read as the reverse complement.
GGAAGGGTCAAAATTCTTGTGCAGGGTCTGGTGAAGGCCCGTATTAATGAATTTGTCAGCGATAAGCCTCACTATACCGTGCGTATTGAGCGTCTTGTAGAGAACGCAGCTCCGGAAAATCTGGAGACAGAGGCGCTGATACGTACTGTACGTGAGCAATTGGCAAAAATTGTTGAACTTGGCAAGCAGATATCGCCGGAAGTCATGGTAATTCTGGAGAATATTTCGGACCCGGGTAGCATGGCGGATCTTATATCAAGCAATATAGGGATCAAGCTGGCAGAGGCGCAGATGCTCCTTGAGATAGAAGACCCTATACGTCGTCTGACAAAGGTTAACGAGCTTCTTGCCCGTGAGCATGAGATGCTGGCGGTGCAGGCGAAGATTCAGAACGCCGCCCGTGAGGAAATGGGCAAGAACCAGAAGGAATATTATCTGCGTGAGCAGATGAAGGCCATCCAGCAGGAGCTTGGCGACAACGATGGCAAGGAAGAGCTGGAAGAACTCCGCAAGTCAATCGAATCTGCAAAGATGCCTGAGGCGCCTCAGAAAGAGGCGCTCAAGCAGTTGGGCCGTCTGGAGCGGATGCACGGAGATTCGGGCGAGGCCGGGGTGATTCGTACCTACCTGGACTGGCTGATTGAGATTCCATGGTCAAAGACCACCCGCGATTCGCTTGATATCATCCGGGCAAAGAAAATTCTGGATGAGGATCACTCCTACCTGGACAAGGTCAAAGAGCGGATACTGGAATTTCTGGCAGTTCGCAAGCTGAACAAGAAGATGAAGGGGCCGATCCTCTGCTTTGTCGGGCCTCCGGGGGTCGGCAAGACATCTCTGGGTAAATCCATTGCCAGGGCTCTTAACCGTAAGTTCGTACGGATCTCGCTTGGCGGCGTTCGTGATGAGGCTGAGGTTCGTGGTCACCGTCGTACCTATCTCGGGGCTCTGCCGGGCAGGATCATTCAGGGGATGAAGCAGGCCGGTACAAAGAATCCGGTATTCATGCTGGATGAGCTGGACAAGCTGGGCTACGACTACAAGGGTGACCCGTCGGCAGCTCTGCTTGAGGTGCTTGACCCGCAGCAGAACAACTCTTTTTCGGATCACTACGTAAACCTGCCTTATGACCTGTCAAACGTACTGTTCGTTGCCACAGCTAACCACAGTGATCCGATTCCTTCTGCCCTTTATGACCGGATGGAGGTCATAAATATTCCGGGCTACACAGAGGAGGAAAAGCTGGAGATAGCAACCCGCTACCTTGTGCCACGCCAGATGAAGGATAACGGCTTGAAGTCTAAACATATAGTTTTCGAGCAGGAGGCGCTGAAGGATATCATCGCCAAGTATACCCGTGAGGCAGGCCTTCGTAATCTTGAGCGTGAGATCGGTAATGTCTGCCGCAAAGTGGCCCGTAAGATTGCCGAAGGTCATAAGCGCCAGATCAAGATCAATCATGCTGCTGTTGCCACTTTTCTGGGTGCTGCCAAGTTTCTGCGGGATGACGAGATGGACAGGAATGAGGTTGGTGTCGTTAACGGTCTGGCCTGGACTTCGGTTGGCGGCGAGGTGCTGCATATAGAGGCCACAACCATGCCTGGCAAAGGTGGTATGGCCCTCACCGGCCAGCTGGGTGATGTGATGAAGGAGTCGGTACAGGCAGCACTGGCCTATATCCGTTCCCGCGGCTCTGAATTTCATATAACGCCGGAATGGTTTCAAGAAAACGAGATCCATGTCCATGTGCCGGCCGGAGCCGTACCAAAGGATGGTCCATCAGCCGGTTGTGCAATGGTAACCGCCCTTGTGTCTGTTCTTACAAGGGTTGCAGTTCGCAAGGATGTTGCAATGACCGGAGAGTTTTCACTGCGAGGCAAGGTAATGCCTATCGGCGGACTCAAGGAGAAGATTCTGGCAGCAGTACGTGCAGGTATGAAGACGGTTATCATACCGGAGCAGAACAGGAAGGATCTTGAGGATATACCAAAGGAGATGCAGAAGAAGATCAGGATCATACCGGTCAAAGAGATAGATGAGGTGCTTAAGCTGGCCCTCGAGAAGTTTCCGATTCCGGCTCCCAAGGGCAAGCCAAAACCAGCCCCCCAAAAGGTGGTGGTGAGGCCAAGTAAAGAAGTATCTGCGTAGTTGCCAGCATAAAGGGGAGTTGTCATGCACGGACAAACTGACTTCCAGGCAATTAAAGATCTGGTAATAGCAACGGTTCCTGAGGCTGAGAGCATATTCCTGTTCGGTAGCTACGCCAAAGGAACTGCTCAGGAAGAAAGCGATATTGATATTGCTATTCTACTTGAAAAGGATTTGCAATGGCGTGAGCGGAATGCTCTGCTAAACCGCCTGTATAAAGACTCCTCCCAAAGAGGGTATAATGTTGATTATTTGCTGAAGTCTGCAGAAAAATTCCGTGCTGAGAGCGAGTTGCCAACCCTTGCTCGGGTTATTTTGCGGGAGGGGAGGTTGTTATGGACGAAAAGCTGAGGGCAATACTCCGGCAATGGCTGCTAAAAGGTGATAATGACCTGAAAACAGCCGAATATGGTCTGCAGTCACCAAAGCCGATTACCGACACCATCTGCTTTCACTGTCAACAGGCTGTAGAAAAATACCTGAAAATGTACTTGGTCAGCAAAAATGAAGAGCCGTTCAAATCCCATAACATATCTTTACTTGTAACAAAATGTGTCGAGTATGATGCTGATTTTATTGAGTTGCAATGTTTTGATTTTTTAACTTCCTACGCGGTGTCGCTACGTTATCCTGATGATTTTTATATGCCGGAGCTGGATGAGGCGCAGGAAGCCCTAAAAGCGGCTCAAGATGTACGTTGTTTTGTTATTGCCAGATTTGGGCCTTTAGATGATTTGTGAAAAATCCCTCTCTTCTCTGGGCGAATTCGGTCTGATAGACCGGATTCGCTTACGTTTTACCCAACCGCAGCATCCCGATCTCGGCATAGGCGATGATGCGGCATTACTTTCCCCCTCTGTTGGCAGGCAGTTGGTTGTATCCACTGACCTGCTGGCCGAGGGGGTTCATTTTGATATGGACTTCGGCCCGGCGCAGCTGCTTGGGCGCAAGTCTCTGGCGGTCAACCTTTCTGATATTGCAGCTATGGGCGCTGTGCCCCGTTGGTTCTTTCTATCTCTGGCTATTCCGACCGGATTCCCCCTTGAAACTGTTGAAGGCTTGCTGGATGGTCTTGCGGAGCAGGCCGCAGCCCACAACTGTATCCTGGCTGGTGGTGACACCTGTGGTTCAAAGGATGGCCTTACGATCTCGGTCACCATCATGGGGGAGCAACGGCCCGAGTTAATCCTTAAACGGAGCGGCGCACAGTCAGGTGACGAGGTCTGGGTCAGCGGAACCTTGGGAGATTCGGCCCTGGGTTTGAGGTTGCTCATGGAAGGCTTTCGGCTGGGCAGCGATCATGATTTCCTGCTGCTGCGACACCTTGATCCATCCCCACGTTGTGTTCTGGGAGAGAAGCTGGCCGACTCGGGTCTGGTCCATGCAATGATTGACATCAGTGACGGTCTGCTGGCTGATCTTGGCCATATCTGCGAGCAGTCCGGCTGCGGTGCCGAGATCCACCTTGAAAAAATTCCGATTTCTCCAGCATTTAAAGCCAATACAAATTCTCTACCTTCCTTCCCTTGGCATCTGACGGTAAGTGGCGGCGAGGATTACGAACTCTGTTTCACCGCTGCACCCTCTGATCACGCAGCCATACTGGAACTGGCAAAAACTGCTGGCATTCAGGTCTCGGTTGTTGGTAAAGTGACCAACTCGGGACAGGTAAAAGCAATTTTCCCCGATGGAAAAAACTTCCAGCCATCTGCTTCCGGCTATACCCACTTTTAATCACCGTCTGAAAGGAGCTGTACCGATGTCCACCCAGTTTACCGCCCAGCAGGGCCTCCGCTGCGCCAATGCTGTCCGTCTTCTTGCTGCTGATGCTGTTGAAAAGGCCAACTCAGGCCATCCTGGCCTGCCGATGGGGGCAGCTGATATGTCTGTTGCCCTTTGGGGTGGATTTCTCCGTTTTAACCCGGCTGACACTGCCTGGGCCAACCGTGACCGGTTTGTGCTCTCTGCCGGTCATGGTTCAATGCTTCTGTACAGCCTGCTGCATCTTTTCGGTTTTGACCTTTCTATGGATGAGTTGAAAAACTTTCGCCAGTGGGGGAGTAAGACACCGGGGCACCCAGAGTTCGGACATACCCCGGGAGTTGAGGTTACCACCGGCCCGCTGGGGCAGGGGGTGGCAAACGGCGTTGGCATGGCACTGGCTGCAAAGATGGCAGCCGAGCGGTTCAATACGCCGGATTTTTCACCGATAACCCACCGTGTATTTGCCATTGTTGGTGACGGCGACCTGCAGGAAGGGATCTCATACGAGGCGGCAGCACTTGCCGGTCATTTGAAGCTTGGCAATCTGGTGTACCTGTATGATAGCAACAACATAACAATTGAAGGCAAGACAGACCTGGCATGGTCGGAGGATGTTGCCAAACGATTTGAGGCAGCGGGCTGGCATATCCA
>CAZXTZ010000065.1:0-13936 GCA_964643645.1 uncultured Geobacteraceae bacterium | reverse complement strand
CCTGGGCAATCCTTTTAGTATGGTTCAGGAGTTCGTTTACAGGCTTGTTGACAATGTGCAGCGTAAGAAAGGTGAGAGAGGCTCCGAGAAGTATTATCAGCAGTACAGTAAGAAGGATAATCCTGTTACGGTATGAAGCAAGATCCGTCTTGAGAGTGTCCAGGGAGACAATGATATCAACAACTCCAAGTATCTTGTTTGATGCGGCATGGGCATGGCAGGCTGCTGTGGAACAGCTTTTCTCGTTGTGTATGGCCTTTGCAAGCCCCATTACCTGCCTGCCGTCCGGCATATTGAAAAAACGGCTGCGCTCTTCAAGGGGCGGCCTGACGAGGGTTTTGCCGGGCATGTGGCAGAGAGTACAACGCGCCCCACTATGATCGAGCGCTTTGCCAACCTCTGAAGCATTTGTAGAATGTACTATTTTACCATCCCTGTTAATCATTCTGATGATGTAAATACCTGGACGTTCGGACACCTCATTTATCATCTGATAAACCTGTGGCCTGTTATCAAGCATCATCTGATGCCGTGTCATCCTGATTATGCTTGTAGCCAGATTGTCGAGGTCTCTGACAGTGTTATTAACAAGCAGCTTTTGCAGGTTATTGATATTTACCCAGGCAAACAGAGTCATGAAAAGTACAACCACTGTGCCTGTAAGTATTGTCAACTTCTGGATCAGGGAGAAACGACGTGGTATGAAGAGGCGTAGTGGGTGATCAGGACTCAGCATAATCCCTTGCCGATATACCCAGCTTTTTCATCATTGCCTGAAAGTTGGGGCGAAGCATCCCGGTTTCTTCCGAAGCTCTGGTTATGTTGCCATTATTTCGTTGCAATGCATTAATGACAAAAGATTTTTCAATATCTTCCACAGCCTGTTCACGGAGATGACGTTTAGCGTCTTTAAGCTCTTCAACATTCAACGGTACAACAGCGTAATCGAGGAGTACCGGTTCCTTGCTGCTGATACTCAATTCAAGGTCGTCCGGTGTAATCAGGCTTCCCTCTGCCAGGACGACTGCACGTTCTATAATATTTTCAAGTTCCCTCACATTCCCGGGGAAAGGGTAATTCTGTAAAAGCTGCATTGCTCCGGCCGTAACACCCTTGATGTCCTTTCCGACCTCATCGGCACAGCGTCTTACCGCATTTCCGACAAGCAGTGGAATATCTCCGGTGCGATCTTTTAACGGAGGAAGGTCAAGGGGGATGATGTTAAGGCGAAAGAAAAGGTCCTCACGGAAGAGCCCTTCTGTAACCATATCCCGCAGACTTCTGTTGGTTGCCGCCACAAGTCGGATATTGATAGGCGTTGGCTGCGTGCCTCCAATGGGTGTCACCTGGCGTTCCTGGAGAACGCGCAGGAGTTTTGCCTGTGTGGTAAGACTAAGGTTGGAAACCTCATCAAGAAACAGGGTGCCACCTTCAGCAACCTTGAAAAGGCCAGTTTTTGTATGGATTGCTCCGGTGAATGAGCCTTTGACATGGCCAAAAAGTTCGGATTCAAGCAGATTCTCCACGAGTGATGTGCAGTCAACCGCAACAAACGGGTTCTCTCTCCTGGGGCTATGCTTGTGGATGGCCCTTGCAACAAGTTCCTTGCCGGTACCGCTCTCTCCTGTTATCAGGACTGTGCTGTCAGTGGGAGCCACCTGCATAATCCTTCGGTAAACCTTGATCATCTCCTGGCTCTTGCCGACAAAGCTGTCAAAACCTTCACCATCCCTAAGCTCTTTAAGGAGATACAGATCCTCCAGATCAACAACCCTCTGTTCAAGGGCAAGGCGGATGGTGTTCAGCATTTCTTCAGGAGTGAAAGGCTTTGCAATATAATCAACAGCTCCAAGCTTCATAACCTCTACCGCACTGTCAACAGAGGAATATCCGGTTATGAATATTACAGGCAGGTCCGGCTGTATTTCCTTGATGGACTTAAGCACATCCATACCGCTGATGCCAGGCATTTTGAGATCCGTAATTACTAGGTCGAAAGATTCCTGCCTGATTCTTTCAAGGGCTGAGTGTCCACTGGCAAAGGTCTCAACCTTGAAAGACTCTGATTCAAGTATTCTGCGAACCCCTTCTCGTATGGCCGGTTCATCATCAATAACAAGGAGTTTTTTAGGTGTATCCATGAAAGGTGCCCCTGTCTTATTATTTCAATGACTACAGCAGTTTGGTCCCATCGCAAGGGAGCCGTTCATAAAATTGTTCACCAGTATTTCAGGCTGTTCAGCTGTCGCTCCGGTGAAAACCTTTATTCCGCTTTTAACGAACAGGTCCATTGCCCGATGTCCCATTCCACCAGCTATGATCATCTCAACCCCATGCTCGGCAAGCCAGCGGGGAAGAAGCCCCGGCTCGTGGGGAGGTGCAGCAAGATCCTGGCGGCTTAAAACAGAGCGATTTTCAAGTTCCACGTCAAGAACTGCGAAACTTTCGCAATGCCCAAAATGCAGCGCAAGTTTTCCATCTGATACAGGTATTGCTATTCTCATGATAATCTCCTTTAGTTATTAAAAGCACTGAACAGTAACTGTCAGTTTTTCAAGTTTAATAGTGGCTCCAGCATTTTACTGAACAGCTTTGCAGTTGCCGACTCAGAATAGAGTTTCAAAAATGCGACTCCACTGTCTCCGGCCTCAGCTATTGCAGGATCAATAGGTACTGAACCAAGAAATGGAACTGCCATATCGTCTGCCATCAGCCTGCCACCACCTGACTGGAATACCGCTGTCAACTCTCCGCATTTAGGGCATACAAAACCGTTCATATTTTCTATAACACCAAGAATAGGCAGGTTGAGCTGCCTGCAGAATGAGATTGATTTGCGCACATCCACAGCCGCAACCTTCTGCGGAGTTGTTACAATAACCGCACCATCGGCCCCTTCCAGGGTCTGGCATACAGAAAGGGGTTCATCACCGGTTCCAGGAGGAGAATCAACAATCAGATAATCCAGATCTCCCCAGGCTACGTCACGGATAAACTGGGTTATAACACCTGTTTTCATGGGGCCACGCCAGATAACAGCCTCATCCTGCTCTTTCAGGAAGAAGCCGAGGGAGATGACCTTCATCCCGTCCAGATCAACCGGATGGAGTTCGCCATTGCCTTCAATTACCTGTCCCGCCTCCAGGCCCAGCATTGTAGGGATGCTCGGTCCATGTATATCAACATCAAGCAGGCCCACCTTTTTGCCTGCCAGATGCAGCGCCATGGCAAGATTCACAGCAACCGTACTCTTGCCTACTCCGCCTTTGCCTGACAATACTACAATCTTGTGTTTAATGCGGCATAATCTTGAAGCCAGTCTCCTGCGATCCTCAAACTCCTGGTCAGATTCTGTCAGTTTTTTGCTTGATGCCGAACAACTGCTTGATGAACAGCTTTCACAGGCTGATGGTGGACAGGCATCCTGCTGTTCCGGAGAATCTTTTTCTACTGCATCCATCTGTAATGCCTCCTGTTGTTTTTGTGGTTAAAGCATGGCTGAAACCTGTTTCCAGAGTAGTCTGATATCTTCAGCAGCCGCTGACTCCAGCTCAACAACGGCCTTTTGTTGAAGCTGGGCCTCTGTTACAAACCGGTCATAGCGTATCCGACTGACTACCTCGGCCCCTGCTGAACGGGCAGCAGCCTCGATTTTTTCGGTCTGCTGCTGATTTATATCCCACTTGTTGACGCAGACAGCAGCAGGCACAGAAAAGTGGCGGGTCAATGCCAGTATCCGCTTAAGGTCATGCAGTCCTGAGACGGTTGGCTCAGTTACTACAAGTGCCAGAGAGACACCGCTTAGAGATGCAATTACCGGGCATCCTATACCGGGTGGGCCATCAGAAATGATAAGCGGCAGTTGTCTTTCAACAGCAAGCTGCCATGCTTTTTCTCTGACAGTAGTGACAAGCCTTCCGGAATTTTCAGCTGCCGCTGCCAGTTGCGCATGAACCATCAGGCCGCATCGCGTGTCCGAAAACATCCAGACTCCGCTGTTGCGTTCAGGAAAATCAATGGCGTTTGCAGGGCAAAATCTTACACAAACACCACAACCTTCGCAAGCCACAGGATCAATTTTGAAGCTGTTTTTTGTTGTGGATGTTATAGCATCGAAACGGCACAGCTCCAGACATTTGCCGCAACCGGTGCAATCCTTTTCCCTGATTACTGCTTCATTACCGCTTAAAAACTGATATTCTTCAATAATAATGGGGTTCAGAAGCAGGTGAAGGTCGGCTGCATCAACATCACAGTCTGCAATTACCGCATCACTGGCAAGCACTGCAAACGACGCTGCAACACTTGTCTTTCCAGTGCCGCCTTTGCCGGATATCACAAGCAGTTCCTTTATCTCTTTTCTGTTCACAGTCGGCCTCCTGTCCGGCTGATTTCAGTAAGCAGCCTTTCGGCAAGATCAGTAAACATCTTGCCGTATTCAGGAAAAACATCAGCCAGCATATCACCTCTGGATGTGGCCTCAGCAATCATACGATCGTCCGGCAGAGACATAAGAACCGGCAGCCCTTCTTTTTTGCAATATTGATGAAGTCCCACCTGGTCATATCCTGCACGGTTAACAACCACCCCGCAGGGCAGATCGAGAGCCCTGACCATTGCCACGGCAAGCTTTAAGTCGTGAAGGCCGAATGGAGTAGGGTCTGTAACCAGTAAAACATAATCCGTAGAACGGAGTGTGGCAACAACAGGGCAGGATGTGCCTGGCGGAGCATCAAGGATTGCTGGAACATCATCCAGCAGGTAATCCCTTACTGCGCGGATTACTGGAGGCACCATTGAAACACCCACATCAAGCCTGCCCTCAATAATCCTGATGTTTCTGGTTTTCCCGGCTGTCACCACACCTATCTGGTGGGAACGCTCTGTAATTGCCTTTTGTGGGCAAACCATTGCGCAAGCGCCACAGCCGTGGCAAAGCTCTGGAAATACCAGCGCCTTTGTCCCGATGGAAACTATACTCCTGAACTGGCAGATCTCGCTGCATTTTCCACAACCATTGCACAATGCCGGATCAATCTCCGGCACCATCATTGTGACCTGGGTGCTTTCTGTCATATCGGCACGGAGAAAAAGATTGTCGTTTGGTTCCTCAACATCACAGTCAGCAAGTTGAACAGGAGATCCAAACATGGCTGCCAGATTTATGGATACGGTTGTCTTGCCGGTTCCACCTTTTCCTGATGCCACTGCTATTCTGGGGGCTTTAACCATAGAAGAGGCTGCCATCACCAGTGCCCCTCGACATCGGCCCCGGAAGCCGGAATCAAAGATCCTGAACGCATGGCGGCAAGAGCTTCTTCAACCGTGGAAAGGTCGCAGTTGTAAACTGTCACACCTGCGGCCTCCAGCACCCTGTAGGCCTTAGGCCCGCAATGGCCGGTCACAAGGGTGTCAACACCTGCCCGAACTATGGTTTCAGCAGCCTGGATCCCCGCCCCCTGCGGAGAGTTCCGTGCCTGACTGTTTTCCACAAAACTTATGGTTTTATCTTCAAGATTGTATACAAGAAATCCGGCTGAACGTCCAAAGCGAGGATCCATTTGTGCCTCAAGATCCCTGCCTGATGTAGTAAATGCAATTTTTTTCAATTTAATCCTCCATCCTGTGTCACTGTCGGCAGCCGGATGATCCGGCTGCCGACACTTGTTATAAGCCGTGGGTTTTTAACTCCGGCCTCTGCCGCCGGCCTGACGTCCGACGCCGGCGCCGCCTCGCCTGCCAGATCCGCAGCCCCTTGGGCCACGGCACCCTGCTGCCTGATTTACAACTGCCTGATCTTCTGTTGCAGACTGTTGTTTAAAACCATCGGGAACTGCATTGCCATTGCAGCGCCCCTTTCCACGACCGGTCATAGGACCGGCATTATCAGGGCCTTTTCCATTTCTGTTGGGCATCTTGATTGCCTCCTCTTATTTTATTTTATAGTTGTCAGGCATCATTACAATCTGCATATATTCCTCTTCCGACCATGTCGTCTCCCGCTTCTGCATCCCGGCATTGCAAGTTCTCCATCCTTCAGACTGTCAGAAAGCCAGGCCTGTATTACCTGGTCAAGATCTCCTGCTACAAAGGATATTACCTTCAATCCCTTATCTGCAAGGGCCTCAAAGGATCTCCTGGTTATGGCGCCACAAACCAGTTGATCCACCTGCAGGGTTGTAAGCCTGAGCGCACGTTCATCCGGATCGTCGGTGGAAAAACGCCTGCCGGTCTGGCCTGTAATCCTTCCTTCTGATGCGTCCACAATCCAGAGATTTCTGGCAACATCAAATACAGGCGCTATTCGTTCATTCCAGAGAGAAAATGCTGTTCTGCTCATTACGGGACTCCAGCCTGATTTCAACTACAGACATAAGAAAAGCAGAATGTGTGCCAATTAAGGAGATTAAACATAACAACTTGATACTATGGATAAATGTATTAATAATAAATTAATGTTGAGCTTTTTGTGTCGCAATTATGCTACTAACAAGACGGCCTATAGTCGCATTATTGGTTCTTTGTCTGGTGGGTTCTGGAACGTCCATCTTTTTGAGGAAGTGTGATGCCAAGCTGTCTGACCTTTCTGAAAAATGTGCTTTTATGCATCCCAAGGGCCTTTGCTGCTGCCTGACGATTATAATCATACTTTTGAAGCACAGACTGTATCGCTTCCACTTCGAGCCTTGAACGAGTCTCAAGCAAAGAATCCGAAATAGTTACACGGGTTTTATGATGAGTCATCTCATCTGGCAGATGGGGTATTTCTATTATGCCATCAGGGCAGAGGATGAAAGCCCGCTCGATAACATTCTCAAGTTCACGAACATTTCCTGGCCAATCGTGTGCCATTAGCAATGAAAAGGCCTCGGGAGAAACCCCTTTAACTGTTGAATGCTGCATCCTGTTAAACTTTGCAATGAACTGCTCGACAAGCAGGGGAATATCCTCTTTACGGCTTCTCAGAGGTGGTAATTCAAGGCGAACCACATTTATACGGTAGTAGAGATCCTCACGGAAATCTCCGGATTTTGTCATTGCAGTCAGATCCCTGTTGGTGGCTACGATTATCCGGACATCTGCGGCGACAGAGGCTGTGGCTCCAAGGGGTTCATAGCTGCGTTCCTGAAGTACCCGTAAAAGCCGAACCTGAAGAGCCTGACTGATTTCACCGATTTCATCAAGAAAAAGTGTGCCTCCTCTGGCCATTTCAAAACGTCCCGGCTTGTCCCTGGTGGCCCCTGTAAAAGCTCCGGCCTTGTAGCCGAACAGCTCAGACTCCAGCAAGGTATCAGGTAAGGCGCCGCAGTTGATTGCTACAAAAGGCCCCTTGTTTCTGCGACTTAAAGCGTGAATTGTTCTTGCCATAAGCTCCTTGCCGGTACCGGTCTCTCCGACAAGGAGAACAGTACTCGGGCTTATGGAAATAGCTGGTATAACTTCAAAAAGTCTCTGCATAAGCGGACATCGGCTTACAATTTCACCAAGATGGAAACGCCCCTCAAGCTCATGTCTCAAGGTTTCAACCTCACTTAAATCCCTGAATGTCTCAGCACCGCCAACAACACGGCCAGTCCTGTCCTTCAGCACTGCAGTAGACAAGCTTATGGGGATTCTTCCACCCTCCTCATCAATTATATATCCGGAACGGCCGATAACAGGCTTGCCATTTTTAAGTGTCTTGCGAAGAGCGCAATCGGTTTCGCACATGTTTGATCGAAAAACATCTGAACAGAACCTGCCTATTGCTTCACTTCGGGGTATCCCTGTTATCTCTTCAGCAGCCCTGTTGAATGATGTAATCCGCCAGTCAAGATCCACCGTAAAAACACCGTCTGAAATGCTTTCGAGAATTGCTTCGGTAGTAGTATTAACTGAAAATCTGTTTTTAGTCTGGCTGGACATTAGTGATTATACCCCTGAAACATATTCCATGGCTGAATCAGTCCGGGAAGGTGTGTCTGATTCCTTTTTTACAAGTATTGGGCTACAGAACTTACTACAAACGGATCGGTTTGCGCTAATCAAAAAAAAACTTGAGAAGGAAAAGAATCCTGTTCAGATTTGCCTGCCTGACCAACACTGATTTTACATTTATTTGACGCAGGTCAATGCTTTTAGACAATTAAGGCGGTACTCTCTGATCATATTTACAGGAGGAAATAACAATGAACCAGATACATAAGGATATGACCATAAAAGAACTGCTGGGAGAACACCCGGAAACGCTACAGGTTCTTGTTGCCAACGGCTTTGAAAACCTGAAAGACCCGAAGGTGCTGGCAGGTGTGGGCGGTTTTCTCAAACTTGAGCGTGCCGCCAGAAACAAGAATTTTGATCTGGAAAACTTTTTGGGCCTGCTGCAGCAAAAGGCTGATGAAAAGAGTAATCAGGTTGATGTAACAATGAAGCAGACCGAGAACGATGAGAGTGAGATCACGATCTCCGGCCTGTTGCCATGCCCGGTACGCCTGCCTTTGCTGGAAGGGTTTGACAGATTTATCGAGCAGTACAGAAAAGAGACCGCTCTCTCGGTAAGCTACAGGTTTGAGGCGGCTTCGCTCGGGTCAGACTGGATGGTGGAGCATATAAACGGAGTTACCGAGCCTGACCAGTTGCCGGATATCTTTGTATCTGCGGGGTTTGAGACATTCTTTGATCCAAAGACAATCGGGCGATTCAAGGATCAGGGACTGTTCGGCGATCTCACCAGTGGCCCGATCAACAAAAGCTTTGACGGAGTTGAACTGAAAGACCCAAAAGGCCATTATGGTCTGATTTCTGTGGTGCCGGCAGCCTTCATGGTCAACCATGATGAACTGGGTGATCTGCCTGTACCACGCACCTGGGCAGACATCCTGAAGCCTGAGTTTGAACAGAAAGTGGCTCTGCCGGTGGGGGATTTTGACCTGTTTAATGCCATACTGCTTACTATCCACAAAAACTACGGTGATGAAGGGGTAAAGAAGCTTGGTCGCTGCATGCTGAAATCAATGCACCCGGCCCAGATGATCAAAAATGCACAGCGGCTTGCGGAGGAAAAACCGCCGGTAACCATTATCCCGTATTTCTTCAGCCGGATGGCCGGCATGGTTAAAAGCCTTGAGGTGATTTGGCCGGAGGACGGCGTCATCATAAGCCCGATATTTATGCTGGCCAAGAGTAATAAAAAAACCAGGCTGCAGCCTATAGCCGACTTTTTCTACAGTGCAGAGGTCGGGGAGATTCTGACCAACAGAGGCCTGTTCCCGGTCCTGAATCCGGAGGTGGAAAACCAGCTTCCTGAGAAGCACCCATGGCAGTGGGTTGGCTGGGATTATCTCTACAGCCATGACATAGCCGAACAGATCCGTTACACAGTGGCTCTGTTTGAAGCAGCAATGAATGCCGACTCACAAGGAGAATAATCCATGCACTTTTTAACCGTATCCGGCCCACCCTCATCTGGTAAAACCTCGGTTATTCTCAGAGTGATTGAGGCACTTCAGACAAAACATAAAAAGATCGGGGTTGTGAAGTACGACTGCCTGATGACTGAGGATGATCTGCGCTACGCAAAGAAAGGAGTCTTGGTAAAAAAGGGGCTTTCAGGCTCCCAGTGCCCGGACCACTACTTTGTCAGCAACATTGAGTCCTGCGTAAGCTGGGGCGTGGAGAACAGTTGCGACTTCCTTATCAGTGAGTCTGCCGGCCTGTGCAACCGCTGCTCACCACATATCAAGGATATAACTGCCGTCTGCGTGATTGACAACTAAAGCGGCATCAATACCCCCCGCAAGATAGGGCCGATGCTGAAGTCAGCAGATATCGTGGTGATCACCAAGGGGGATATAGTCTCGCAGGCAGAGCGTGAGGTATTTGCTTCTCGTGTAAAGCAGGTCAATCCCGGCGCAGTTATAATGAACATTAACGGAATTACTGGACAGGGGGCCTTTGAACTGACCACCCTTTTTGAAGAGGCATCGGATATTGAGACCCTTAAAGGGATGCGTCTGCGTTTCTCGATGCCATCTGCCCTCTGCTCATACTGCCTCGGAGAAACAAGGATCGGTGATGAGTATCAGACAGGAAACGTCAGAAAGATGGAGTCTTGATGATGAACTATAATGATTTATTACTACAGCCTTTGAATAAGTTAATTGAGGACTATCCATGGCTTGAAGATTTCTTCACCTCCTTCGGATTGCAGTTGCGAGCAACGGACCAGAGCCTGCAGGGCTCTCTGGATCAGCTTGATCCTGATCTGCTTCTTGATCTCGGCATCAGTCAGGAGCAACTCTGCCAGAGCCTTCAAGAGTTCGTTAGCGGTATGCTGGCTCTGGATGATTCTACTGAAAAGGTTGAATCCCTTACCATCATCGGCGGTATTGACAAGAGCGGAAACCCTGAAAATCTGGAGCTGACCCTACAGCCTGGAGAGGTCATCTGCATCGTGGGCCCAACCGGCTCAGGAAAGAGTCGCCTCTTGGCTGATATTGAATGGGTTGCCCAGGGAGACACGCCAACCAGACGCAGGATACTTATCAACAATGGTGTGCCGGATAACAAATGGCGCTTTTCAACCGAGCACAAGCTGGTTGCACAACTCTCGCAAAATATGAACTTTGTAATGGATCTTACTGCCGAGGAGTTTGTTCGGATGCATGCTGAAAGCCGTCTTGTAAATGATCCAGAGGAAAAGGTTGCACGCATACTGGAACAGGCAAATCAACTGGCAGGAGAACAGTTCAAGCCTGATACGCCGGTTACCTCATTAAGCGGCGGTCAGTCAAGGGCACTTATGATTGCTGACATGGCGATCCTGAGCAAATCTCCAATTGTTCTGATTGATGAAATTGAAAATGCTGGCATAGACCGCAAGAAGGCGCTGGAACTGCTTGTTAAGCAGGAAAAAATCATTCTGATGGCCACCCACGACCCTATCCTTGCACTGATGGGGGACAAGCGTCTTGTAATCAAAAACGGGGGCATTGCAAAGATCATTGAGTCCGGCGGAGCAGAACGTAAAAATCTGAGCAGACTTGAAGAGCTTGACAATACGCTGCTTGCTCTTCGTAACCGGATCAGGTCCGGTGAGACACTGGAAGATATCTGACATTAAAGAAAAGGAGATACAAATTATGCATCAAGGGTGCGATGGAAGTTTTGGAGGCGGTGAACAAGTGGTCAGCAAACTGAGGACTATGGGTTTCAGCGGCATGGCCATGCCGGTTGAGACCCACATTGTGTGTGGGGGGTGCGGGACAAAATTTCAAATGAAGACCCTGGAGGATTGTTGCCCTGACTGTGCGATGGTTTACGGAGTTACGCCCTGCCACGCCTCTGATCCAGACAGTGTTAAGGCAGCCGGTGTGGGGTATTGAGAGTTGCGTATACGTTTTTTATTGTTTTATAGAACTTTTATGTTCTATTCTATGTCTCTAAGTCGCCATTAAATAAAACATATAAAGTTAATGGAAATGGAAAAACTATCCAACAAGGGAGGATGTTATGCAGAATGATCTGATTTTAACCAGAAAAGAGGAACGGATCGGCTGGATTACCTTGAATCGCCCTGATGCCATGAACACCTTTACCGTTCCATTTGCCAATCAGCTTGACGCAGCGCTATGGCAGATGGAAAACGACCCTGAAGTGCTGGTGGTAATCATTGAAGGCGCAGGCAAGAACTTCTGCACTGGAATATCCCTTGATCAGTTCACTCCGAAAACACAGCCTGAATACCGCGAGTTTCTATACCAGATTGACGCCTTCTATCACACACTCGAAAGAATGAAAAAGGTGACAATTGCATCAGTTCATGGCTACGCCCTTGCTAACGGCGCGGGTCTTGCCTTTGGGTGTGACCTGACAATTGCTACTGAAACTGCTGTCTTTGGCACCACTGCAATTAATGTGGGACTGATATGTCTTGGCCCTGCCGCACCAATGATCCGCACTCTTGGGCGCAAAAAGGTAATGGAAATGGTGCTTACGGGAGAGATGATCAGCGCTGCTGACGCCAAGGCGCTTGGTCTTGTAAACAGGGTGGTTCCGGAACAGGATCTTGCGGCAGCCACACAGGAGCTTGCAAATAAACTTGCCTCCAAGAATCCCATAGCATTAAGGATAGGAAAAGAAGGCCTTAACCGGCTCCAGGACATCCCCTACCATCAGGGTCTGGATCTGATGGATGATCTTTTTGCCACCCTGGCCTCATCTGAAGATGCCATTGAAGGGGTTACCGCTTTTCTTGGTAAGCGCAAACCTGTCTGGAAAGGGAAATAACGCCGCTAATCGCCTCCAATGCAGAACTTTACGGGAGTTCAGGAAGAATGACTCATACAGAACTTAAAGATGCCCTTTATCTTTTCGGTTTCCATGAAAACGATCTGCTAACCATGAAGCGGATAAAACAACGCCACCGCTCCCTTGTAAGAAAAAACCATCCGGATCTGCATGCCGATGCAGATCCGGATGGTATAAGAAAGCTTAACGAGGCAGCAAAGGTAATTATGGACTATATCCACTCTTACCGTTTTTCATTCACCATTGAAGAGTTCTATCGTCAGATACCTGAAGAGCACCTGCGTTACCAGTACGCATGGGATCCAATCTGGGCCGGACAGGTGGAAGAAAAATGATCTGCAATTAACCTTCAGTAAGAACCCTTTCTTCATAAAGGGCCTCAATCTTCCGGCGATGGCCCAGTTCAACCTCGGCAAATGTGAGAAGGGTTTTCTGAAGCTTTGGATCTTCCGTCATCCCAGCGGCTGCCTTATAAAGCTGGTAAGCACTCTCCTCCGTTTTCAGTGCGTAGGTAAGTATCTCCTGGTAGGTCATCTGCGGATGGAAGTATACCTCCTTAAGGTACTTTCCTATTGTGGCTTCCGGAATTTTGCAGACGTTAACCTCTTCAATCTTGTCCGGGTCAACCTTCATAAATACATCCTTATGGGTCGCCTCTTCCTGTGCCAGTTCTTCAAACATCTTCCTTGCGGCAGGGCTCTCTGTAAGTTCGGCGGCCCTCTTGTAAAGCCTGTAGGCGTCATCTTCACGTTCAACTGCGTAATCAATAACCTCTTTTAACGACACAAAACTCATGTTTTCTCTCCTATTCCTCGCTGTGAAATTCCTTCAGATATTCAAGAACCCTTAAAGGATGCTGATCGGCCTTGGGCACCTTGGTCCAGTGTTTTTTTACCTTGCCGGTTTTACTTATCAGAACTGTTGATCTTATAACCCCCTCAACAGCTCTTCCATACATCATTTTTTCGCCAAATGCCCCGTATTTTTTCATCACCGCCCCATCAGGATCGGAAAGAAGCACCATATTCAAATCGTGGAGATCTATGAAGCGCTTATGGGCGGCAACTGTGTCCCTGCTTACACCTACAACCGTAACCCCGAGCTTGTCCAGATCTGCCTTGAGATCCCTGAAGCCGGTCGCTTCTCTGGTACAGCCGGAGGTGTTATCTTTGGGGTAGAAAAAAACAAGTAGCTTGTTGCCTGCATATAGTGAAAGAGTATGCCTTTTGCCATCCGACCCCTCAAGATCAAAATCCGGCGCCATCTGATCAACAAGCGACATTTGCAAGACTCCTTCAAAGAAATTTACTGTTCTGTATACATCCTGAAATTATTAATGTCAACTACAGATCAAACGATATATATGAAATCATTAATGTTTATCAATTTGACATTAGTCAAAGACCTGATAAACAGAATATGGATAGATATCTGTAACCTCAAAAAACAGATTTTAATAGCAGGATATATATAACTCTCATTTATCTTTTAATGAATTCGTAACAGGAACCCGGGCGGCCAGGCTTTAAGCGGCAGTATCAACTACGATATGAAAGGAGAATCAAATGCTTAAAAAGAAACTGCTAACCATCGCAACTGTGGCAATATTCGGAGTTATACTGGCAGTACCTGTTGTAATGTCAGCCCC
>CAZXTZ010000064.1:0-13995 GCA_964643645.1 uncultured Geobacteraceae bacterium | reverse complement strand
TGATCACTGCGGGGATCATCCTTGCCGAGGCTGCTTCCATACATGAAGGCAAGCAGGCTGTGCAGTCCCAGAGCTACGGCCCTGAGGCTCGCGGTGGAGCTTCCAAGTCAGAGGTCATCATTGACGATGTACCGGTTGACTATCCTAAGGCAACTCGTGTTGATGCCCTTCTGGCACTCACACAGGAGGCCTGTGACAAGTACAGTGCCGACCTTAAGGATACCGGTATTCTGCTATATGACACCGATCTTGTAACCCGCTTGCCTGAAGGTGGCTTCAAGAAGGTCGGCTTCAATATCATAAACACGGCTAAAAACGAAGTAGGCCGTGAGATTGTTGCCAACATCGTTGCTCTTGGGGCAATGATCGCCCTTACTGGTGTTGTTTCCCGTGAAAATGGCTTGAAAGCGGTTCTCTCCCGTGTGCCAGAGGCATTCCTGGAGTTGAACGAGAAGGCCTACGCTGCCGGTTTTGAAAAGGCAAAAGCAGCAGCAGCCTGATCAATTGCTGTTATATCCTCAATAAAAGGCTCGATGTCTAACATCGGGCCTTTTTTATGCTTTTCAGTAAACATTATCATTGTTCATATTTTGTACTGCAAGTCTTGCTTGTGTCTGAAATAATTAATATAATATTGATGTTTAATTAAAATGCCAGCATTCCATATATGGGATGCTGGCATTTTATGGTTAAGATTAATCGGTATTTTCTAGAAGCCTTGTATTTCGCTGATTCCGAAATATGAATTCTTTGCTCCACCCTTCATGTCTATTTTCAGAGTCATGAATTTAGCTGATGGAAATGAAAGGGTCGTTAATGCGTTTGCCTGAGCAGAGCCCGAGCCAAGTGTAACATTTCCGGTTGTGGACATACCGGTTACAGTATAGTTACAAGGGTATGCGAAGTTGATTTTAAGACTTTTAAGGGTTTTGCCGGAATTCAGGTACAGATTTACATATGAAGTCTGTGATGTGTTGTAGATGCTTCTGCTTACCCAAGCGCTTGATGTTGAACCATCGCACACATATTTTGCAGGGAAAGAAGCACTCTTGCTGTCTGATGCCGATGCCTGACAATTAAGAAGAAGGTTACTTGTGTTTGTTGTTGTTCCACCTGTCCCCCCTGTGGTTCCACCACCGGTAGTCCCCCCTGTCGTTCCACCACCTGTAACAGGACCTCCACCGACCGCAGGTCCGGTGCCATTTGTTGCAGAGGTCGGGCATGTAGCTGAACTTGTAAAGTCACGGGGCACAGGAGAATCTGCCGGAGGAGCAGGAATCATACCGAACATTTCAGCAGGGAACATGCCACTCAGGAACTGCATCATTCCGGCGCAAGCTGGGTCTTGTGCGCCATAACCCATCATAAGAGCCTGGAAAAGGGCAAGGCCATTCTCTGTTGGCATCATACCTTGCTCTGTAGTTGTCATAAGCATAGGCAGAATATTTCCAAAAAGGGCGTTTGCAGGGTTTGTGGATTTCGGGTCAGGTTGTTGAGTTACATCATATGTTGGAGCTACTCCTTTTACAAAAGCCTTGATGATAGCATAGTTGTAATAATATTTTTGTGAGGAATGCTGAACAAAAGTGCCATCGTTGTTGGGGATTTTGGCCTGGAATACAAAATCAAGCATGAGTTTTTGAGTGTTGGCATCAAGTGTACCCAGAGCTGCCAGGAAAGAGTTGGCAGCGGTAATGTCACTGAATACTGCAAAAATAAACCGTTCATTGGAAGCTTCGCTACCATCGCATGGGTTTGTTGTTGTTCCCAGGTTGAAGAATAGTCTGGCAAATGGAGTTGTTGATTTCATCTGATCTTTTGCATACTTCTTCATAAGAGTTGCGACATTCCGGGTGGCCAGAGTTGAATTGACCATGGATTTGGTCATGCCGTCCCAGAGGTTTGAATTGATTTTTGCAAAGAAGAATCTGGCAAGAACGCTGTCAGATAGAGCCAGATCTGTGAATGCTTCCGTGAATTCCGGATTGTTTCGCATTATATCTGCCATTCTTGCAAGAAGTTCCGGGTTAGCGTCAATCACTTCGATCATCATGTCAATCATCGAAGAGTTACCTTTTACGCACCTGATCATATCTATGGTCATCTGTTCATCGGCAAGAACAACCTTGAAAAATTCACCAGCCATCTGCGTGCTTACTCCCTGCATCATGCTTCCGAAGAAGGGGATCATGCTTGCCATGTTGAACATGGTCATCCCCATGCTGCTTGCAAGATTCATAAACGGGTTAGAGCAGACGCTTGCTGCGCGTGCCTCATTTACGGGGGTGAAAGTCAGAGCTGCTGCGGCTGCGATTGTTGCGGCTCCAGTTATCGATTTGCGGGGCAGATTGCTGAGCGGATTCTCCATAAGATGTTTCCTCCCTTTGTTTTTGATTCAGCCTTTAAATTAAAAATATTTTAATTAGTTTATTGCAATATTGTTTATGCCTGTCAAGAAAAAACTTCATAAATATTAGCTTATTAATATAGGTAGTCTGATAAATATATATATTGAGGATGCTATGGATATTGTTATTAGTGATAAATAATTAATTGTTTGTTTTGTCGGTTTTGGAGTGGGAGTATAAAATCAATTTTTAAATTAAAACAACAAATGCCCTCCAGAAAATAATCTTGAGGGCATTTGTTTTTGGTTTGCAAAATTGGTGTTTATCAGTGTGATTTCTTGTTTCTCTGTAAGAGGGATGCACCGGTAAATGCCTTGAATAAAGGGTGGGGCACAAGTGGTTTTGATTTGAACTCAGGGTGGAACTGACATGCAAGAAACCAGGGATGATCCGGCAGTTCGATTATCTCCACCAGATCCTTCTGCTGGTTTATCCCAGATAGCAGCATTCCCTTTGTTATCAGCATCTCGCGATAGTTGTTGTTGAATTCATATCTGTGGCGGTGGCGCTCAGAAACCTCCGCTTCGTTGTATGCATCAAAGGCCTTTGTCCCTTTCGTTATGCTGCATGGGCAGGCACCAAGGCGCATTGTGCCACCCTTTTTGCTCACTGTCTTCTGCTCTTCCATCAGGTGTATGACAGGCTCCTTGCAATCGGTATTGAACTCGGTTGAACAGGCTTTTTTTATTCCACAGACGTTTCTTGCAAACTCGACCACGGCCATCTGCATGCCAAGACATATACCAAAGAAAGGAATTTTCTTTGTGCGGGCATACTCTATTGCCATCACCTTGCCTTCTGTGCCTCTTTCGCCAAAACCACCCGGCACAAGAATTCCGTCAACATCTCCCAGCCATACTTCAACGCCGGTTTCTTCTATTTTTTCTGCATCCACATATTTAAGGTATATACGGCAGTCATTGGCAATACCGCCATGGGTAAGGGCTTCGGCAAGGGATTTGTAGGATTCGGTAAGATTTACATATTTTCCGACAATAGCTATACGTACCTCGCCGTGGCTGGGGTGCCGCAAGGTTTCCACAACATTCTGCCACTGGGTAAGGTCAGGCTGCTTTGTCCATATATTCAGTTTTTCAACCACCTGATCATCAAGCTTTTCCTTGTTAAGGGCAAGGGGGACTGCATAGATATGCTCAGAGTCCACCACCTGAATGACGCATGTCTCTTCAACATTGCAGAAAAGCCCGATTTTTCTCTTCATATCTTGTGGAAGTTCCCTGTCGCAACGGCAGAGGAGTATATCGGGCTGAATGCCTATCTTGCGAAGTTCCATAACTGAATGCTGGGTTGGTTTTGTCTTCATTTCACCGGCTGTGCGTATATAGGGAACAAGTGTAACATGAAGGTAGAGTGTGTTCCCGTTTCCACGGTCAAATCGGAACTGGCGTATTGCTTCAAGGAAAGGAAGTGACTCGATATCTCCAACAGTGCCCCCAACCTCAACAATGGCAATATCTGCACCCTTGGCGTTTTCAAGTATCTTTGACTTTATTTCATCAGTTATATGGGGAATAACCTGAACAGTGCCACCCAGATAGTCGCCGTGGCGCTCTTTGTTAATAACAGAGAAATATATCTGGCCTGTAGTGAAGTTGCTCTTCTTTGAAAGTCGGGCATTGGTGTATCTCTCGTAATGTCCCAGGTCAAGGTCGGTTTCCGCACCGTCATCGGTTACAAAAACTTCGCCATGCTGAAAGGGTGACATGGTTCCCGGATCAACATTTATATATGGGTCAAGTTTCTGCATTGAAATCCTTAACCCCCTGGCTTCGAGAAGCGCCCCAAGTGATGCGGCTGCAAGTCCCTTTCCTATTGAGGAAACAACGCCGCCTGTTATAAATATGAACTTTGTCTTCATTGGAGTTGGCTCCTGGTCTTTTGAGCGTGTTGTCATTTCATCATCCGTTCACGGGCCTTGTTGAGATCCTCTGGTGTGTCCACCCCCAGCGACTCAAACCCGGTTTCTACAACCCTTATTACTGTTCCGTTTTCAAGAGCCCGCAATTGCTCCAGCTTTTCGGATTTTTCAAGAGTTGTCTGGGGCATTGTTGAAAATTTTATCAGAAAATCCCTGCGATAAACATATAACCCCACATGCTTGTGGCACAAAAGACGTCCAGATGCGAAGGCTTCATCCTTAAGGTCCTGCCACTTGTCTCTGAAGAAGGGAAGGGGGGAGCGTGAAAAATACAGGGCGTTACTGTTTGCATCTGTAACAACCTTGACAACATTGGGGGACAGAAAATCATGAAGACATTTTATCCTGCACTTAAGAGTGCCCATTTCCAGTTTGGGGTCAGAAAGAAAAGGCTCCACAGCCTGATCTATCATTGCCGGTTCTATCAGCGGTTCATCTCCCTGAACATTGACAACAATATTGCTCTCAATTTTCCGGGCTACCTCCGCAAGCCTGTCGGTACCGGTTTCATGATCAGTGGATGTCATTACGAAGTTGCCGCCAAAACGTCTGACTGCGTTGGCAATTCTCTCGTCATCAGTCGCAATTATTACATCAGAGATGTGAGTTGCCCTCACAGTTCTCTCATACACATGCTGAATCATTGGCTTGCCTGCAAGATCAGCCAGTGCCTTGCCTGGAAAACGTGTGGAACCGTATCGGGCCGGAATTATTGCTGTGATTTTCATGGTTTCAACCGGGTAGAATTTAATGGTGTCCGGCTAGGACGGAACAGATTAGCCCAAAAGCGGTAAGCGGTCAAGTGTGAGTAAAAATGCGGGCCGCTGGTCAACTGTGCCGCTGGCCTTTTACAATGGTGTTTCGCCAGTTGAAAGCCTCAAGCTGTGCAGAAAGTAACTGGTCAAAGGTAATTCCTGTTTTATCAAGAATATCCTGAACAGCTGCAAAATCGGCTTTTTCCAGTTTTTCAGCAAGTGTTAAAAGTTCTCCAAGAGAGCCTTCTCTTCTGAGGAGGGCCTCTGAAACTTCATCACTGAGATTAAGCCCCTCAACAATGCTTTCCATGTTCGTTTCAAAAAGCACATCCAGAAGTGACAGTATTCCGGCCATAAAGGCTGATTCAACAAGATCGCTTGTGCGGGGCATTCCAGTGCGCTGCATGGTGATTATCTCCAGCAGGCGTCCCCTTACCGCAGCCATTTCAAGAAGTGGTGAGTTAAGACCACGGTTGTCCTGCCCGGCGAAAAGGGCAAGCTGAACCCAGCGCCTGAGATGGTTTGTGCCAAGAATCATAATGGCGTGTCTCAGGTTTTTTATCTTCTCTCTAAGTCCTATCATTACCGAGTTTACAAGACGTAACAGGTTATAGGTGAGACTCGGGTTCTCTCTGAATGTATCTTCAACCTTATTTATGTCAAAGTCCTCGTTCAGCTGTTGAAGAAGCTGCATCATTGCAAGGCCCGATGGATCAATCCGCTTGTGTCCAAGAACAACAGGCTTTTCAAAGAAATATCCCTGAAACAGCTCGAATCCATACTGGGCGCACTGCTCAAACTGCTCAAAGGTTTCAACTTTTTCGGCAAGAAGCTGCACAGGGAATTTTCTGAGAGCCGAGGCGATGATAGGGAGTTCAAGTGGATCGGTTGCCATCAGATCAATCTTGATGATATCCACAAACTTGTAAAATGTTGAATATTTTTCATCGTATACATGGTCGTCAAGGGCAATACGGAATCCCAGTGCCTTCAACTCCTGGCAACGGAGTCGAACATCGTCATCAAGTTCTATGTTTTCAAGAATTTCAAGAACAGTCTGTTCAATTGGAAGCAGTTCAAGCATTTCAGAGTGGAGAACAGCGGAAGTGATATTCATGAAGCCGAATTTATCGCCCAGAACCTCCTGAAAGCCAAAATCGGAAAGTGCTGTGGCGATAACCGAAGCGGAAGCCTGTCCCTGATTTGAATACTGTGCGGTTTTATGATGTCCTGCAGCTCGAAACAGCAGCTCGTAGCCGATTATCTCCTGTTTGCGGTCAAGGATCGGCTGACGTCCGATAAAGTAGCGGAGATCTGTGTCTGGCTGCTGCATTTCTTTGTTTCCTGATAATTCTCTGTGTGACGTAAATGACGTTGCTTCATTGCTGCTGTAGCATGGCCGCTTGGTACCGGTCAACGGGTAAGTGGTTACAGCCTCGTCAGTCACCAGCATGGCCCGGGCTAATATGCCAGTAATACCTTCTCAAGCAATGCAAATTCCCCCTGCAGACGCTTAAGCCATTCCTTGCAGTCGGTCAGTTTTCCATCCCTGGCAAGATCCATAAGCTGGCGGTTGCTTGCAGAAAACTTTTCAGCACCTATGTTCGCTGCCATTCCCTTCATCTTGTGGCTTGCTTTTTCAATGGCATCGGAGTTTTCCGTCAGCAGCGCTTCAACAAGCTCTTCCATTGTTTTAGGTGCATGAAGAATGAACAGATCAATAAGTTCCCTGTAGAGTTCCGTATTACCTTCAATGAATTCAATGGCATGACGGCTGTTCAGTACCTGCAGGCTGTTATCTGACTGGATAGCCTGACTGATTTCGTTTTCCTGAACAGTGACAACAGCTTTTGGTATTGTCTCCATAACCTTGCGCAGGCTGGTCATTGAGACCGGCTTGGGGAGATATCCGTTCATACCCACACGCTGGCACTTCTCCTGAACCGCTTTAAGGCTGTATGAAGTAAGGGCTATGATCGGAGTACGTCTGCCTGATAGCGCCTCCCTCTCTCTAATGAGTCTGGATGCTTCAAAGCCGTCCATTACCGGCATCAAT
Organism: uncultured Geobacteraceae bacterium; assembly: GCA_964643645.1. Taxonomy (GTDB): domain Bacteria; phylum Desulfobacterota; class Desulfuromonadia; order Geobacterales; family Pseudopelobacteraceae; genus Trichlorobacter. Next base: position 6,837 of record CAZXTZ010000064.1, on the reverse strand, counting down.
ATATCCATAAGGATAAGGTCGAAATCATTATGTTCACATTCTTCAACTGCCTCATGTCCATTCTCTGCTGCAATAATTTCGTATCCAAGGCGTTGCATGAGGTTTTTGATGTTGGCCTGATCTATGGGACTGTCTTCTGCCAGTAGCACCCGGAGCGGTTTTTCCGGTTTTTCGCCTGATTGCTCCCCATGCCATGGCTGGAAAGGAGTATCATCATGTTCTTTGGTGTCCTCAAGAACATGGCTTGAATCCTCTTCGAGCCAGAGTGAAAAGCTGGCTCTCCTGCCCTCATTTTTTGAGGTTTTCATTATTATCATTGATCCGCCCAGCAGGGTTACAAGCCAGGATGCCAGGCCGATTCCAGCCACTTCTGCAGGGTGGGCGGCCTTTTTGTGGTGGAGCAGGTGATCATCTGCAGATTCGTAACTGTTCTCTGTAATCTGGTTGTCTTCAGAAAACATTGTGAAGAGCAGTTGCCATGATTTTCCGTTGCGTTGCCTGATCGTTACCGAGAGAGCCGCCATCCCGTTTTTGGAGTTCCGGCGCCCCCATACTGCGAGAGCCCTTATTGCCGCCCCCAGTTCCAGGCGCATCCCCTTGAGATGTTCCGGAATGGAACTGGATATGTCGAGGGATATGTCCCTGCAGAGTGATCTGGAGAGCAGGTCTTTGAGGTTAAAAGTAGCCTCTTCAAGGGCAACATCTGCTCCACCAAGAAGCATTGAGTTCAGTCTGTGCAGATCCTCAGGCGCTGCGTATCCCTGGGCCGAGAGAAGGTCGTGGGCAGCCCCTTTTTCAGTCAAAAGTCTGTTGGTTGCACGACGTGTTTCCGAAATGTCCCGGATTGTCATTACAGACCAGGGGTTTTCATCCGGATGTGCAAGGGGGCTGATTGTGATGGCTGCCCATCCCTCCCTGTTGTTGCTGTAGTAGCAGCGGCATTCACCGCTCCAGGATACCCCCTGCCTTGATGCATCCAGCAGTTCCCTTGTCCTGGCAAAACGATCCTCCAGAATCTGGGCAAGCAGTGATTTCAGTTTGATCCCTTTGAGATTTTCCGCAGACAGTCCGGTCATGGCTATAAACGAATGATTGGCCGAAGCAACTGATCCAGTGCCGTCAACCAGCAGTATGCCCAAAGGAAGGGATTCAAAAATTCTGGCAGTCCTGTCAGTTTTTGCAAAAGATAACCTGTGTCCACGGGTCAGGGCTATGGCATGGTCTGTCCGTGCTATGGCCTTCGCAAGCTCCTCTGCAACCCTGTGGGCCGGAATATAGGCGGCAGCCCCTGAGTCAAGAGCCATGCGCCAGGCAGTGGCATCATCATTATCACCCACAAGTATAACGTGTGGGGGCTTTACAAGGGAGCGCAGCCTGGCGGTAAGGTCAAAAGCATCAAAACCTTCCACCTGCCTTGCCACAACCATGTCAGGCAATTGGGAAGAACATATCTGAAGGGTTTCATCAGCGCTTTCAGCAAAATGCAGCCTTGCTGTCGCAGAGAGCAGGGTTTCCATAAGCCTTTGATCGCATTCATCATCACGCCTGCCTGCAAACACGACATGAAGTTTTTCCGGGGTGTCGCTCATCTGGTATCTCCCGCTAGAACAGCTCTATCTTTGGGCCGCCCGAAACAGTCCCGCCAATGCCAGTGGCCTTCTGGTGGACTGTACGCTGATCATCCATAACGTAACGGTTGAAGATATGGTCAAGGGCAAACATCTTTCCCTTTACAGAGGCAACATTGCAACCGTTGGCCTCCAGTTCCCTTTCAACCTCCTCAAGGTGCCGTGAGACATCATGCATTATATCAATAACATGTTCAATTTTCTGGCGTGTAATGTCCTGAAACTGTATGCTCCCCAGAATTTCCACAACCATCTGCTCTACGCTTCTACCCTGGTGGCCCAGGTTTTCGATTGTTGAACCGGTTGTCTGCTGAATGCTGCGTACCGCCTCTTCAAGGGAAAGCAGCTGGTTTCTTAGCTGCTGGAACCGTTCCTGTTCCTCATTTTTTTCCCTTTCAGAGTTTGAAGCGGAAAAAGCATTGTTGATCAGGGAGGACATCTCGTTCATTCCCGCCCCTATCTGTGTGGCTGTACGGTCAACTGTTGCAGAGAGACGCTGAACCTCGTCGGCCACAACGGCAAAACCACGGCCTGCTTCACCTGCCCTTGCCGCTTCAATGGCTGCGTTAAGGGCAAGCAGATTTGTCTGGTCACTTATGTCTCGTATATGGGTTACAAGATCCTTCAGCTTGTCAAAGCTATGAACAATCGAGATCACCTGATCCCTCTCGGCTGCCTCTTCCTGCTCTTTTTTCTTAAGGTGCTGCTCGATAGTATCAACCATGACGGAGTTGTTAGCCAGCACCTCGTTAGAATTTTTGAGTGTAACAGATGTATTTTCGGCAAACTGATCCATCTGGTTTATAAGGCTGCCTGTGGTCTGGTCAAGGGACTGGAGCATGGTTACAATTTGTTCGGCAGCCTCGTGGGTCTGCTGCATAACCCCTTCAAGATGGGAGCGGTTAAGCTGTACTGTTTTTTCAACAGAACCTCTCATCTCCCTGGAATATTCCAAAAGCCCCCGTTTTCCACTGCTTAAGGCGCCGGTCAGCTGTTCGCAGGCCGGTTCGATGTCTCTGCATAACCTTGAAGCCACATTCAGGGCAGTTGACCATCCAATGGCCGAAGCAAGGCCGGACAGGGCTGATACCAGCAGTATCGAACTCCATCCTGTTGAGGAGGGGAGAAGGGCCAGCATTGATCCTGCGCTGATTCCCATACCGGCCATAAAAGCCAGGGGGGCCAGAACCTGACCGTTTTGGGCAAGCCAGAGAGTGGTTCCGGACAGGTTTTTTGCGGTTTTTGCCATTATTGAATGCTCCTATGGAAGCAGTTTTTTGAGAACTTCAAGCAGATCTTCAGGCTTTACCGGTTTTACAAGCCAGCCAGTTGCCCCGGCTGCCCTTGCTTCCGTCCTCTTGGCCTGCTGTGATTCTGTGGTCATCATAAGTATAGGCATAAAACGGCAGGCCGGCAGCTTTTTTACCTCTTTAATAAGTGTCATGCCGTCCATACCCGGCATATTAAGGTCTGTTATAATAAGGTTGGGCTTCATGGTCTGAAGTTTCTTAAGCGCCGCATCACCTCCGTTTGCTGTTTCGCATGCATACCCGGCCTTTTCAAGAATGGTCTTTACACTCATCAGAAGGGTTGCAGAATCATCAACAAGCAGTATGGTCTTTGCCATGGTCAGATACTCTCCTCGGTATTGTTGTTATCTCCGCTGATTCCAAGACAGCGGTTCCAGAAACTGTCGGGCGCCGGGTTTGTTATTCCCGGATTTAGCATTTTGATGAGTTGCAATGGTGCAGTATGGATATGTTCGCATGCAGAAAGGTCAAGAGCGGGCATCGGCTCCATTCGCAGCAGATCAAAAAGCTGGTCTGTGTCTTCAATTGAAATGATCCCCTCAAGTGCAATTACAAGAGGGTTGCTACCTTCTTTCATGTTGACAGGCATGGCTATATTACCTTTGGCAGATTAAGAAGCAGCATTATCTTGCCGTCTCCCAGAATGGTTGTGCCTGTATAGTAGGGAGATTTGGCAAGAAGCCCCGTTGTAGGCTTTATAACTGCGTCAATTATATCATCAAAGTCATCAACGGCCAGGGCCACAGTTTCTCCCCTTACGCTGATTACAACAGCAGAGAAACGGTCCGGAAACCATTGGTGTGTGTCCTCCATTTCAAGCTGTCTGCCCAGGCTGTAAAGGGGGATAAGCTCTCCCCTCACATCAAGCCCGGGGCTTGTGGCCAGTGTTTTTATCCTGTCCGTTCTGATATCGTTCAGAGTCTCCAGAACCGAATCAGAAGGTATGCCAAATGTACAGTCACCCTGGCTTATTGTAAGAATTCTCGTGATGGCCATGGACAGAGGCAGGGAGAGACGTACCGTTGAACCATGTCCCACCTTGCTCGTTACATACGCCGTGCCGCCGAAGTTGTTCACCATTGTCTGGACAGCGTCCATCCCTACTCCACGGCCTGACAGGTCTGAAATGGCATCGGCCGTAGAGAAGTTAGGGGCAAAGATAAGCTGGATGATCTCTTCATCCGACATTGCCGCCAGTGTTTCGACAGAGGCCACCCCTTTTTCCGCAGCCTTGTTTCTTATTCTGACAGGGTCTATCCCCTTGCCGTCATCCACAATCTCCACAACAATAGAGCCTGCCTCCTGGAAGGCTCGCAGCAGTATCTTCCCCTCTGGCGATTTTCCGGCAGCCAGCCGTTCATCCGGTATTTCAATGCCGTGGTCAAGAGAGTTGCGAACCATATGGACAAGGGGCTCTCCCAGCGCCTCTATCACATCCTTGTCTGCCTGGGTATCCTCACCCTCCATTACAAGGGCTATCTTCTTGCCAAGTTTGTTTGAAATATCACGAACCAGCCTGGGGAATCGCTCAAACGCCTTGGCAACGGGCATCATCCTCATCTGAAGGGCAATATCCTGAAGTGATTCAACAATAATCCCGATGCTGTCTGACTTTATGTCAAGCTCGTCAGCCAGTGTTGGCACGTTGAAAACCGCTTTAGCCCTCTGGGAAAGGTAGGGAAGGCTGTTGCGGGCCACAAGCAGTTCCCCCACAAGATCCATGAAGCTGTTTATAAGCCGTTGGTCAATGCGGATATAGGTGGTGGCGCTGCCTTTCTTCTGTTCCTGGACAACCTGCTCAAGCTTTGCCTCTTCCTGAACTGTGAGAGACGGGGGAGGAGGCAGGGATCTCCCGGATGCCCATGTTATATCCACTTCAGGGCCCATATCAATTACAGAAACCGGAGTTTCCTGGCTTTCAAGGGCTGAGATTACCGGCAACATAACAAGCTGATCTTCAACATAGTTGAAGATGCTTTTTATCCTGGTCTCATCCTCGAACAGAACAAGACGGAACTCTATCTGGCATGAGAAAGGGTCAAGCTCGTCAAGTGAAGATGGAAGAGAAGGAACGGTAACCTCCAGAACAAGTGGAGATTGCAGCTGGCATATCAGGTTTACAGGGTCTTCGCCCATGAAGAAGCAGCTTGAATCAGGGCGGTAACAGATTGCAAGCGGGGGAGGCGTAAGTGTCAGCATCTCTTCGGGCCAGTCACGGCCAAGGGCTTTTACCCATCTGGCAAGCTCAATCTGCTCTTCTGATGGCCCGAATGTTCCAACCTGGGCCTGCTCCTCTTCAGGGGAAGCAGAGACACTAAGAATCTCAAGCAACCTGCCCCTTAGTTCCTGTCCGGTGGAGGCAGCATTGGCGGGAAGAACTTCATACTGTTCAATATATTCCAGCCAGGACCCGGTAAGATCAAGTGTTGCCAGCAAAAGGTCGACCGATGCCGTATCAAGTGCCCGAAGTCCGTTTCTTACCTGGTCCATCAGGTCTTCAGCCGCATGTGTTAGAGTAGTTATGGGCTGAAATTCCGGAAAAATTCCAGAAGTGCCTTTAATTGTATGAAAATTGCGGAATATTCCGTTTACGATATTGGCATCGTTTGCAGACTGCTCAAGCTCCAGAAGTCCACGGGCCGCTTCATCAAGGTAATCGCGGGCCTCGGCTATGAACTGTTCAACAAGAGTATTCAAGAGATCCTCGTTTTATCCGGGCTGCAATCAGTGCAATCTGAAGCAGGCTCTGACCTTGAACCGCTGAAAATTGAATCAAAGCATGACATGACTGAATTGAAGGCCAGCAGAAGCTCAGGATCAAAATGTATTGGCAATGTTCTGCCGTCACCCTGAAGTATTATCTCGCATGTCCTCTCATGGGAAACCGGTTCTTTGTAGGGCCTTCGCATTCTGAGTGCATCATATACATCAACAAGAGCGACTATTCTGCCTTCTATCGGAGTCTCCTCCCCTGCAAGGCGGTTGGGGTAGCCTGTGCCATCCCATCTTTCATGGTGCGTCATTGCAATTGATTCAGCCATTTGAAGAATCGGAGCTGAAGATCCGTGCAGGATCCGGCCACCTATAAGGGAGTGCTGGCGCATTATCTCAAACTCTTCATCTGAAAGGGAGCCTTTTTTCCCAAGTATGTGATCAGGAATCCCTATCTTGCCGATATCATGCATGGGCGCAGCATAATACAACATTTCGCACTGTTCCTCAGGCAGGCCTATGGCCTCTGCCAGGCAGCGGGCATAGCTTGAAATACGGGAGATATGTTCTCCTGTATCCTCATCTTTAAACTCCGAAGCCATTACAAGGCGGTGAATGGTTTCAATATAGGAATTTCTCAGCTCCTCGGTTTTCAATTCTACTTTTTTCTGGAGAATGGTGTTGAAGTTCTGAAGCAGATCCTGATGTTCCTTTGTCTTAAGGAGATTTCGTACCCGAAGCAACATTTCCGGGCGGTCAAGTGGCTTGAAGAGAAAATCGCTTGCCCCGCAATCAAGGGCCTTCAGTTTGGCGCTGCGTTCGGAAAGTGCGGTTGCGACGATTACAGGGATGTTCATTGTCAAAGGGTTTCCCCTTATCTCTGCAAGTACTTTAAAACCGTCCATTTCAGGCATCATCAGATCAAGGATAACAGCGTCAATATGTTCTCTGGCCAGCAGATCAAGGGCCTGTTGTCCACTAGTGGCAGGTATGACGGTGTAACCTTCAGGCTTCAGGATTCCATGATAGAGCTGAATGTTGAGGTTCTCGTCATCAACGCAAAGTATGCGCGGGCTGTAATCAGTCATGGTTTGTCAGTTCCGTACTCAGTAAAGAATCCACAGATATAGTCAACTACATAACCTTTTCAAGTTGTTCACGAAGAAGTTCCGGCCTTACCGGTTTTG
>CAZXTZ010000063.1:6664-14165 GCA_964643645.1 uncultured Geobacteraceae bacterium | reverse complement strand
CAACAGGAGTGACCGTACATGATTCTTTGGGGTGGGCTGGAGCACAATCAGACTGATCTCCATTTATCTTGGCCACGGCATGCGGAACCGCATCCCAAACCGCTTCAAGGCATTCAACAGCCCCTTTGGGGCTGCCAGGAAGATTGATTATAAGGCAGTTGCCCCGTATACCGGCTACCGCCCTTGAAATAATGGCATGAGGGGTCTTAAGCAGGCTGCGGGCACGCATAGCCTCGCCAAAACCGGGGAGAGTACGTTCAACAATGGATCTGGTGGCATCCGGTGTAAGATCACGGGGAGAAACTCCTGTTCCGCCTGTCGTGAGTATAAGGTCACACTGGCCACTGTCTGCCCATGTTGCGAGACGGTCAGCAATCGGTTGCAAATCATCGGGCATTACGTCTGTCAGCTGTACAGCAACGCCACGGGCCTTAAGCCATTCTGAAAGGGCAGGCCCGCTGGCATCGGAACGTTCGCCACGGGCTCCCTTGTCGCTTAGTGTCAGTATATTTATCTTCATTTCATCTCCACCCTGTCAGGATTCGACCCTGCAAGACTTTCAAACTCTGCCGGTGTATTAATATTAAGAAAGGCCTGCCCTGTTCCTACTATGGAAGCCAGTTCTTCTCCCTGGATGAACAGGGTTCTTACAATCCTGAAGAGATCAACAATCCGGCACTCGCCATTTTCAAGGAGAGCCCGGATCGGATCCAGACAGGCCTTCGAGTATAATGCGTAGAGAGGTTCGTATCCCTGGGGGCTCAGAGGTACAATGGCGTCATGTCCGCTGTCCAGACTCAGACTGCATATATGATCAAGCAGCGCAGGGTCGGGATATGGAAGGTCGCATGGGGCAACAAAAATCCGCTCGGTAGCTGCTGCAAGCAGGCCGGCGTGAATACCTCCAAGTGAGCTGCCGGGGTAGATATCAGGAATAACCGGAATGCTGTAGTTGATGAATCGCTCGGACCGGTCTCCGGAAAGCAGCAGTCTGTCGAATCTGTTGCTGAAAAGATTAATAACCGGCTCCATAAGAGGCCTGCCGTCAAGATTCAGAAAGGCCTTGTCCTGTCCCATTCTTTTGCTCTTGCCGCCAACCAGTATCAGGCCGGTTATGTCTTTATATTGATGGCAGGGGTCTTTTCTGTTCATTGCCGGATTATATATGAAAACAGGCAGGGATGTTAAAAATAGAACAGTTATTGATTCCTTTTCATGAATTCACTTATCAGGGGAACAACAACATCCTGACGGTCTTCCAGTATGTAATGCCCTGCATCCGGATAGCTGTGCAGTTCGGCAGCGGGGAAACGGCGCTGCCATTCAGCCAGAAAATGGCGATCAAAAACAAAATCCTGTTCACCCCAGCAAATAAGCATCGGCAGACGGTCAAACTGCTTGATTCCATCAGCTACAGAGCAGATCAGATCATAATTGCGGTCACCTGGCTGCAACGGAATATCCTGCACGAAACGCAGGGTAGCAATCCGGTTTTGCCATGAGTCGTACGGCAACTGATATAGCGCACGCAGTTCATCAGTCATTGGATTCTGCTTGCAGCCCACCATGGCAGCGCCACGGCTGAAGGCATTGAACCCACGCACAAGCAGTGTGCCAAGCCATGTGCTGCGGCAGATTTTGAGGGCCAGCGGGAAGCGCTTGGCCTCTGGCAGCGGAAAAGCAGCGGTGTTCAGAATAACCAGTCTGCTGATCCGCTCCGGATGACGCACCGCATATCCCATGCCGATCATCCCCCCCCAGTCATGGAGCACCAGGGTTATTTTACCGTCCGGATGCAGCCTGTCCAGCAGACGCTCCAGATCTTCCACCCTCCTCGGCAAGGTGTAATCGTAGAGGTCATCCCCCGGTTTGTCAGACAGGCCGCAACCGATATGATCCGGCACAATGCATCGGAAAGCGCCTGAAAGCTCCTTGACCAGGTTACGGTAATAGAACGACCATGAAGGATTGCCATGCAGCATAACCACGACAGCCCCGGATCCTTCATCCAGGTAGTGGTACTTCAGGCCGTTCAGATCCAGGTAGTTACTTTTAAAAGGGTAGTGTTCAGCTAATTGCTTATCTGTGTTTGTCATGAAACTCACTATACTATTTCTTCCGGGCCGCCATATCTTTCTTTATGTCCGCAATAAAAAGATCAATGGTGTCTTTGCCTTCATGCTGCATTACTATGTCGTGGGCAAGCTTGCCACCCAGTCTGCTGTCCTCATCCGGCGCCAGGTCCCATTTATCCATTACCCACTGGCTGGGCCTCTTGAAAAAAACAGTATTTGAGAAGTCGTTTCTCCAGGCCGGGTACTTTAACTCATCAAAACGCTTCTTCAGGTACGCTGCATTTTCAAGGATGTAGGCGGACTGTTTTTTGTATCCATCAAGTCCGGTCTTCTGCACCTTCCACCAGAACTTGAGCGGGCCAAGTCCTGAACGGGAACAGGTTATTGTGGGCACCGCATCGTTTAGGTACGAAACCTTGAACGGGTTCTGGCGTTTCAGGACATCGTTGGTTGTGATAAAGAATCCCAAAGGCTCATCAAAACCGAAAAACTTGTGACCACTCACTGCCACTGAATCAAAGTGGTTCTTCCTTCTGTCAACCAGATCTGAATGGGGGCTGAAAGGGAGATAGCCGCCAAAGAGTGCCGCATCAAGGTGGCGATAAACCGCAACCGGTTTTTTGTCTTTAAGTACCTTGTCAATGGCTCCCTGATCATCAATACCACCCTTGAATGTAGTTCCCATCGCGATGACAACCAGGGCAGGCCGCTTCGGATCAAGGGCCTTCTCAAACTCTTTTATGTCCATCTGTCCTTTTACGTCGGCCTTTATAAGGCGCATATCCAGATTCTGAAGATCGCCAAGTTTCTTGATGGAGTAGTGGGCCTCCTCGGACACATACAGAATCGGCTTCAGCTTGCTTTTTGACAGCAGGTACTTTACGCCGAAATAAACGCCGTGGTTGTTGCCATCCGTACCGCTCATGGTGACGATTCCCCATGTGTCATCCTTGGCAAAGCCGAAAAGCGGTGCAAAGAAGTCAATAACCTCATTCTCGAACTGGTGGGTGTTAAGGTGAATTATTGCCGGTTTGCGAGGGTTGCCAACATTGTTCATGGCCACATTGGCAAGGCCCGAATCGGCAAACCAGCGGTAAAACTCCTTCAGATCAACATTCTGGTTGATAGGGTAGCCGATGGCCTGATTCTTGGTTTCAACCATTTTTTTTGCAAAGGCGTTCAAGCGGTTCATGTCAACATCGGCGGCAAAGGCCGGAAGAGATGTTGCCAGCAATGCAAATGCTGTGATCAGATGCTTTCTCATAAATAAGACTCCTTCTCCTGGATTTATGGATGGCGGTTCAAGGCCAGTCAATACTTGTGGAAATCCTGCAAAATCTTTATGTAAACCTGAGGGTAATGAGATGATTTCAGATTTAAAACAGACGGAAACGCATGCAATCAAGCTTGGAACAATACTACATTTAGTAACTATTCAGCACGAATTATTTTTGTTTTTTGAAAGAGCAGGTTTGACACTCTTTTGGTTTGAATTTTTGGGAAATTATAGGTTGACCCGTCAGTTGTATTTTTCCTTGACCTTAAACAGTGGAATAAAGTAAAAGAATGAACGGTCATTCATTTTGTTTGGAGTAAACAGATGTTAAGAGAAGACAAACGCATATTGATACTTCATGCCACACTGGAGCTTGTTGCGGAGAAGGGGTTCCATGACGCGCCATGCTCGCTGATAGCCCAGCGTGCCGGAGTGGCGGCAGGCACCATATATCGCTATTTCGAGAACAAGGATGTGCTGATAAACGAGTTGTACCTTTCGGTGGAGAGCAGTATGGCAGAGAGACTGCTTCAGGGTTACCTGCCAGACGCATCCATAAGGGATCGCTTCATGCATCTGGGGGTCGGAGTTCTGCATTACTTCATATCCAGACCCTCGGAGTTCAAATTTGTGGAACAGTTCCACAACTCTCCATATGGAACTGCATTCCGCAGAGACAGGATTCTTGGGGTTCCACAGGAAAACGACAGCAACAGGAAGTGCGAGATATTCCGGGAGCTATTCACTGAAGCTCTGGAGATTGAAGTGGTAAAACAGATCCCGCTTATCATTTTGTTTGATCTGGCTTTTGGCCCGATTATTTCAGTGGCCAGAAACCATGTCCTGGGATTTATAACTCTGGATGATGAATTGATTAAACAGATTGTTTCAGCCTGCTGGGATGGATTGAAAAGATAGGGTCAAGAGTCAAGGTGCGGGATTCTGTAATTACATACGAGGTAAAAGTGATGAAACAGAACAGAACAGCTAAAATCATGGTGGCATCCCTGCTGCTGGCAACAGGGTTTTCAATGGCAGCCTGCGGTAAAAGACAGCAACAGCAGCAACAGGGGCCTTCTGGCCCGCCCGAAGTCGGGATAGTGACAATAAAAGAAGAGCGGGTTGCCCTGACCACCGAGTTGTCAGGCAGAACTTCCGCACATTTGATAGCCGAGGTACGTCCCCAGGTCGGGGGAATTATCAAAAAGCGTCTTTTTACCGAAGGAACAGATGTTGTGGCAGGTCAGGTGTTGTATCATATAGATTCCGCCAGCTACGAGGCATCCCTTGCAAGCGCCAGGGCCGGTCAGATGCGGGCCGAGGCAACTCTTGGAAGCGCAAGGCTCAAAGCCGAGCGTTATCAGGATCTTGTGAAGATAAAAGCGGTTAGCCAGCAGGATAATGATGATGCCCAGGCTGCCTTAAAGCAGGCTGAAGCTGATCTTGCCTCTGCAAAGGCTTCTGTTGAGACTGCAAGGATCAATCTGGCCTATACAAAGATAACAGCTCCCATATCCGGCAGGATAGGAAGATCCTCTGTTACTGATGGAGCCCTGGTAAAAGCCAGTCAGGATACGGCGCTGGCAACCATTCAACAGTTAAGCCCCATATATGTGGATGTAACACAGTCCAGCGCCGAACTTCTCAAGCTCAAGCAGAGCCTGGCCAGCGGTCTTATGAAAAAAGACAGTGCTTCAGCACAGGCAAAGGTAAAGCTGCTGCTTGAGGATGGCACACCTTATCCATTGCCGGGCACACTCAAATTTTCGGAAGTTACCGTTGAGCCAAGTACTGGCTCCATAACCATGAGGGCAATATTTCCAAACCCCAGACAGATACTTCTGCCCGGAATGTTTGTTCGAGCTGTTCTGGAGGAAGGTGTAAATGAACAGGCCATACTGGCCCCGCAGAGGGGTGTTACAAGAAACCCGAAGGGTGGAGCAATGGCACTGGTTATAGGCGCAGACGAGAAGGTTGAGTCACGTCAGATAAAGGTTTCACGGACAGTGGGAGACAACTGGCTTGTGTCTGAAGGACTGAAGCCTGGAGACAGGGTTATAGTGGAAGGCATTCAGCGCGCCCGTCCCGGCACACCTGTCAAGGCAGTGCCCTTTGGCAGCAAACCTGCCGAACAGCCAGCAGCAGGAGCCAAGCAGTCTTCACCTGTTAAAAAGTAAAGGAGCCCCACGATGGCCAAGTTTTTCATAGACAGACCGATCTTTGCCTGGGTCCTCGCCATTATGGTAATGCTTGTCGGCCTGCTGGCGATAAAAACCCTGCCGGTCTCCCAGTACCCGCCGATCGCGCCGCCACAAATAACCATAAATGCAGTATACCCCGGAGCTTCAGCCCAGACTGTTCAGGACACTGTAACCCAGGTGATCGAGCAGAAGTTGAATGGAATAGATGACCTGATCTACATGTCCTCAACCAGTGATTCAGCGGGAGCGGTGGCGATCAACCTTACCTTCAAGGCAGGCACAGACCCCAACATCGCACAGGTGCAGGTACAGAACAAGCTGCAGCTGGCAACCCCTCTTTTGCCGCAGATTGTACAGAAACAGGGGATACAGGTAGTCAAGTCAACAAAGAACTTCCTGCTGATAATCGGCCTTGTATCCGAAGATGGCTCTATGGACCGTCATTCGCTGACCGACTACATGGTTTCAAACCTTCAGGATATCGTCAGCAGGGTCGAAGGAGTAGGGGAACTCCAGCAGTTCGGCACCCAGAATGCCATGAGAATCTGGCTTGATCCCTCAAAACTGAACAACTACCGTTTGACAACCAATGATGTAATCTCTGCCCTCCAGGCCCAGAACACCCAGGTCTCGGCCGGACAGTTCGGCGGGAGTCCCTCCTCGGCAGGACAGCAGTTAAACGCAACCATTACGGCCCGGACACTGCTGCAGACCCCGGAACAGTTTGATTCAGTTATCCTGCGCACGAATCCTGACGGATCAACTGTACGACTGAAAGACGTTGCAAAAAGCGAGATAGGCACAGAAAACTATGATGTTATTGCCCGTTACAAGGGAAAGCCCCTGGCCGGCATGGCCATCAGGCTGGCTGCCGGGGCAAACGCACTGGATACCGCCGACAGGGTAAAGAGCAAAATAGCCGAGCTATCCAGGTACTTCCCCTCAGGGATGAAGGTGGTCTACCCATATGACACCACACCCTTTGTAAAGATTTCCATTGAAGAGGTGGTACACACCCTCATCGAGGCTGTATTCCTTGTATTCATTATCATGTTCCTGTTTCTGCAGAATCTGCGGGCCACGCTGATCCCCACAATCGCAGTTCCGGTGGTGCTTCTGGGAACTATGGGGGTACTGTCTGCAGCCGGCTTCTCCATCAACACTCTAACCATGTTTGCGCTGGTAATTGTAATCGGCCTTCTGGTGGATGACGCCATCGTTGTGGTTGAAAACGTGGAACGGATCATGTCAGAAGAGGGGCTCTCCCCCCATGACGCCACCATAAAATCAATGGGCCAGATAACCAGCGCCCTTGTCGGAATAGCAACAGTGCTTACGGCGGTCTTTCTGCCAATGGCTTTCTTTGGTGGTTCCACAGGGGTAATCTACCGACAGTTCTCCATAACCATCATCTCAGCCATGATTCTTTCAGTATTTGTTGCCATGATACTGACACCGGCTCTGTGCGCCACCCTGCTTGAACCGGTGGATAAGGGGCACGAACCTGAGAAATGCGGACCGTTCTGCCGGTTTTTCAGGTGGTTCAACAGGGCATTCAACCGGGGCCGGGACTACTACGAAAGGATAGTGGGGCGCTCATTCGCAAAACCTGTCCGCTACCTTGTGGTGTACGCCGGAATCGTTGCAGCAATGGCTTATTTCTTTCTTCAGCTGCCCACAGCCTTCCTGCCTGATGAGGATCAGGGGTTTATTGTCTGCCAGATACAGCTCCCCTCCGGAGCCACCCAGGAACGTACCATCAAGGTAATTGAACAGATGGAAAAGCATTTCCTGGAAAATGAAAAAGACGCGGTAGAAACCATAATTGCTGTTGCTGGTTTCAGTTTTGCGGGCAGTGGCCAGAATATGGGGCTTGCCTTTGTGAGGCTTAAGGACTGGAAGCTTCGCAAGAATCCCAACCTGAAAGCTGCGGCTGTTGCCAGGCGGGC
>CAZXTZ010000063.1:0-6564 GCA_964643645.1 uncultured Geobacteraceae bacterium | reverse complement strand
GCCACTGCCTGGGGCAGTTCCTACGTTAACGACTTCATCGAAAACGGGCGTGTAAAAAAGGTCTATCTGCAGTCTGATGCCAGATATCGCATGCTTCCTGAGGATATAAACAGGTGGTATGTCCGCAACAACAAGGGAGATATGGTTCCATTTTCAGCCTTTTCAACCCCACGCTGGCAGTACGGCTCTCCCCGCCTGGAGCGTTTCAACGGGATTCCGTCTGTAGAGATAATGGGACAGGCAGCGCCGGGCGTGAGTACGGGTGAAGCTATGGACGAGATGGAAAAGATGGCTGCCAAACTGCCTCCCGGAATCGGATACGAATGGACGGGGCTTTCCTACGAGGAGAAGCAGGCCGGCAAGCAGGCCCCGGCCCTCTACGCCATATCCCTGCTTGTGGTGTTTCTGGCAGTGGCGGCCCTGTACGAAAGCTGGACAATCCCGTTTGTAAACCTGCTGATGCTCCCCCTGGGGCTGGTTGGAGCTGTAGCGGCGGTTACCTTCCGCCTGCTGCCCAACGACGTATATCTACAGATAGGACTTCTGACAACTGTGGGTCTTTCCACAAAGAACGCCATTCTTATCATACAGTTTATCAAGGAGCAGATGCATCAGGGGCACGAGCTGGTGGATGCGACCCTCTCTGCTGTAAAGATAAGGCTTCGGCCAGTCATAATGACCTCCCTGGCCTTCTTCTTCGGCACATTGCCCCTGGCGCTTACCAAGGGGGCCGGAGCCGCTGCGCAGAACGCTATCGGCACTGCCGTTACCGGGGGGCTTCTTTCTGCAACCTTTATAGATCTGATCTTTATTCCGTTTTTCTTCGTAATGGTGTCGAGACTGTTTGGCAGGAAGAAATACAAAAAGCATACTGTTGAACCTGCTGTTGTGGAGGGGCATTGACATGTCATTCAGAAACTGTTGTCTTGCTGGCTCATTGCTGCTCATTTCCGGCTGCACCATGGCTCCGGACTACAAAAGACCCGATCCGCCGGTTCCGGCCAACTGGCCCACCGGAGAGGCTTATAAACCAGCAGTATCCGATCCTGCCCTCAAACCTGCCTCAGAAATTCCGTGGCAGGAATATATTGTGGAGCCGCGCCTGCTTAAGGTTGTTGACCTTGCCCTTAAAAACAACCGTGACTTAAGGATTGCAATACTGACCATTGAAAAGACCAGGGCGCTCTATCAGGTGCAGCGTGCAGATCTCTTCCCGCAGATTGATGGAACAGCAGGCGCATCCATACAGAGGCAGCCCGCAGATCTTGCACCCAGCGGACAGGCAAAGATAAACCGTCAGTATAATGTAGGTCTCGGAATCAGCAGCTACGAACTGGATCTTTTCGGCAGGGTTCGCAGCCTGAAGGATCAGGCCCTGGAGCAATATCTTGCAACAGAGGAGGCCAGGCGCACAGTACAGGTGACGCTGATTGCCGAGGTTGCCAATGCGTGGCTCAACGTGGCTGCTGATCGGGAGAAGCTGCAACTGGCCAGGGAAACTCTCACAAATCAGCAGGACTACTTCCGTATAATGAAGCGCAGATTTGATTCAGGGATCATATCAGCGCTTGACCTTTACGAAGCTCAGACAGCGCTGGACTCTGCGCGGGTAGATATAGCCCTTTACACATCACGCCTTGCCCAGTCTCAAAACAGCCTTAATCTGCTTGCCGGTTCCTCTGTGCCTGTTGAGCTCTTGCCGGAAGCGCTGATAATAGTTACAGCAATCAAGGAACCAGCCCCCGGAATACCTTCCGAACTTCTTCTCAATCGTCCCGACCTTTTGCAGGCAGAGCATCGCCTGAAAGGTTACAATGCCAATATCGGCGCTGCACGGGCAGCTTTTTTTCCGAAAATAAGCCTGACATCAACCATTGGAACCGCCAGCGTAAAGCTGACAGACCTTTTTCAGCCAGGCTCCCTTGCCTGGAGTTTTGTTCCGCAGATAAGCGTGCCTCTTTTTGATGCCGGATCAAACATTGCCAATCTTGATGTTGCCAAGGCAGAAAGGGATATTGCCCTTGCCCAGTATGAAAAGGCAATACAGACGGCATTCAGGGAAGTTGCAGATGCGCTGGCCCAGCGTGGAACAATAGATGACCAGCTTTCAGCCCAGCAATCACTGACAGACACTACAGCTGAAAGTCACAAGCTCTCAAAGACCAGATACGACAAGGGGGTAGACAGCTATCTTGCGGTTATCATCTCGCAGCGTTCTCTCTACAATACCCAGCAGAACCTTATCAATGTGAAGCTGCTGCAGCTCATTAACAGGATTACGCTCTACAAGGTTCTTGGTGGTGGTGCAAAGGGTTAACCATTATCGCATTGATGGGGAGTCAGGATGAATAAGTGGATCTATCTGGCAATTGCAATAATAAGTGAAACTGCGGGTACATCGGCCCTTAAACCGGCTGAGGGTTTTACCAGGCTCTGGCCATCTCTGGTAGTTGTTATCGGCTATTCGTCAGCTTTCTACTTCCTGTCCCTTACCCTTAAAGTTATCCCTGTGGGTATTGCGTATGCAATATGGTCGGGCGCGGGCACAGCGATCATTGTGCTTATTGCATGGATTTTCATGGGACAGAAACTTGATCTGCCGGCCATTATAGGCATATTGCTTATAATATCAGGGGTTATCGTACTGAATATGTTCTCAAAAACAACAGCGCATTAGACTCTGCTTCTTTACTCATCCCCCTTCCAGCCGGAGATTATATAGATCGGATTGTGTGCCTCAAACAGCTTGTACTCAGTCAGCGGTCGTGTGCGGGATACGTTGACGCAAACCACCTCAACCTGATAACCGTGATATTCCAGCAGTTCTACAGACTTGCCCAGGGTATCCAGGGTCACGGCATTTATTACAACAATCCCGGAGGGTTTGAGTCTCTGGTTTACCTCTGCGATTATTTCATCAAGATTGCCACCTGCCCCCCCTATGAATACCCTGTCAGGGTCAGGCAAACCCTCAAGGGCCTCAGGGGCCTCAGCTTCAACAAGCTTTACATTACGGGCGCAGAATTTTTTAAGGTTTTCACGAATATATGAAATGCACTGTTGGTTTTTTTCAATGGCAAACAGCTTGCCGTTAGGTATCAGGTTTGAAGCCTCAATGGAAACCGAACCTGAACCGGCCCCTATATCCCACAGCACAAGATCATTCTGAAGTTGCAGTTTTGCCAGCGTTACCGCCCTTACCTCCTGTTTCGTTATCAGCTTTTTTATGGTTGAAAACTGGTCGTCATCAATGCCTATCAGCGGATACTGTGCAAGAGTCGGTTCCCAGCTGCGAACAAGTATCAGGATATTGAGGTCTGATGCCGTAATATCCAGAAGTCCCTTGAGGTCGGTTCGGGTAAACTTTTCTTCAGGAAGGCCAAGATCCTCGCAAAGCCATGCCTCGTAACCGTCAGCCCCGCGGTCAAGCATCTCCCTGGCAATTGCAGCCGGTGTATTTATTTTGTCAGTGAGAATGCAGGCCTTTTCAGAAGAGACTATCTTGTCTATTGAACGATCCATGCCCCGTCCATGCACAGAGAGGAAAATAGCATCATCCCAGGGTTCCTTTATGCGCGCAAAGGCGTACTGCATGCTGGTTACATTTGCAAATATCTCAACCCGTTCCTTAGGCAGATTCCGCAGCAGGAAACGACCCACCCCGAAAAAGTTCGGATCACCTGAGGCCAGTACAACGGCCTTTTTGTCGGTAGCCTGCAAAAGGGCGAGCAGTCCGGGCAAGTCCGGAAGCAGCACCTTTTCACCTGAAAAATCTGGAAAGCGGTCCAGATGGCGCTGACGCCCCACAAGAAGCCCGGCATCTGAAATTATTTCAAGGGCCTTTGCAGCAAAACCTTCCCGTCCTTCTATTCCTGCTCCTATGAGATAAATAGTCTGCTGTGCCATCTCTGTTTCACCTCGCCGGTAGTTGTGAAAAGGGAGTATAGAGCAACTTCATTATTGCAGCAAATGGAGAATAATCTCAAATATCATGTAAGCCTGTTGCCGGAACTTATTTTTTGGGTTTCCAGGATCTTAAAAGGAAGATGATCATGTATATTAAAATACCTGTGCCTATGCTTGTCAGAAATCTGGTAGCTTCACCGGCCAAACCGCTGTACTGGTGCGGGCGTATGGCCAGTTGCAGCAGGTAATAAAACAGCCCCAGCACCGCTCCAACGAAAACCTGCTTTAACATTGCCTGATTAAACACTTGTGATATCCCCCTGATTTTGAGTTTGACCGGTAATTCAAGAGTTAATTGTATTACCCCATTACACCTCTCTTGAACAAATCAATTTCTCTGCTATGATTTATGCATTCTTCAATATAGTTCAATGCATCATACATCCACGGTTAAGGAGGAGACATGGCAGGCCTGACCGACAAAACCATGAGGCTTATCAAGTCAATAATGGGAGTGCGGGAAAACAACCCGGATCTGCCCAAACAGAAGCTCTGCATTACCGTTGAAGGGCTTCCGGAAGATGCCTTCATTATCATAGATTTCAAAAGTTATGGGGCACTTAACCGCTGCTACAGGTTTGAAGCAACCCTTGCCTCGGATAATCCCGCCATTGACATGGCAAAGGCAGTGCGTTCAAAGGTTTTTGCCTTTGCCGAAGAAAATGCAGGCAACTTGCAGGCATTCACCGGAGTTGTGTATGAGTTCGAGCAGCTTGGCGCCTTTGGTGAAAGATATTTCTACCGTATTCTGGCGGGCCCGAAGCTCCAGTTCCTCTCCAGAATATTCCATAACCAGGTCTTTCTGGACAAAACAACCAGGGAGATACTGGAAGAGGTGTTGACTGACGGCGGACTCCATTGGGATGAATTTGAATTCAGGCTTCAGGGTAATCTGGATAAGAAATGGGAGTACGTCTGCCAATATCGGGAAAGTCACTACGACTTTTTCTCCAGATGGCTTGAGCGTGAAGGTCTATACTTTTTCTTTGAGGCCACAGGCGAAGGGGAAAAACTTGTCATAACGGATACCAGGCTTTCACATACTTCAGCCGGACCTGGTAAAAAACTGCTTTACAGGCCGACATCCGGACTGGATCATGGCATCTCCAAACCCATACTGGACAGTTTTACCGCATGCCACACCCGCACCCCAGGCAGTGTTACCGTAAAGGATTACAATTACCGCCGTCCATCCCTTGATCTTACAGGCACTGCTGTAGTGGACGCCGACAGCTCCGGAGATGTTTACATCTATGGAGATCACCTGCAAACCCCGGATGAATCTTCAAAGATGGCCAAAACAAGGGCAGAGGCCATTTCATGCCTTTCCAGACAGTTCAAGGGAACCTCGAACGCCCCCTTTCTCCGCAGCGGCCTTGTTATCGAAGTGGGGGAACATTTCAGAAGTGACTACAACGGGAAATACCTCATAACCGAGATTTACCACGAGACCCATCAGCAGGTTTTCCTGGTATCAGGCCTCAATAAGGAAGATTCTGAAAGGGAGAAAAAGGCTCCCTACCGGAACAGTTTTACGGCAATTCCTGCAGACGTTCAGTTCCGCCCTGATCTTGTCACCAGCAAACCCCGCTTCCACGGTGTTATCAATGCACATATAGATGGCGAGGGCTCAGGCAAGGCGCCGGAGATAGACGACCAGGGGAGGTACAAGGTGATCCTCCCCTTTGATCTCGCAGGGAGGAAAGGTGGCAAGGCATCGGCATGGCTGCGGATGGCCCAGCCCTACGCCGGAGAGGGGCACGGCATGCACTTCCCCCTGCACAAGGGGACAGAGGTGCTGCTTACCTTTGTGGATGGCGATCCTGACCGCCCCATCATATCCGCTGCGGTGCCAAACCCCCTTACACCCAGCGTGGTGAACTCCAGCATCTGCACCCAGAGCCGCATAACAACGGCAGGTGGGAACAAGATTCATCTTGAGGATCAGGAGGGGCAGGAGCGGATAATGCTGAAGACCCCGAATGCCAACTCCCGAATATGTCTCGGCACCACGAAGGAAACAGAGTTCGAGCCGACCCCTGAACAGGAGGAGGCGTTCAAGGAGGCGGTGGAGGGGATTATTGAAGAGGAAAACGAAAAACTTGGCATATCCCTCTACTCCACCAAGGGGCTTGAGGTGGAGGTGGCCTACGAGAACAAGCTGGTGATGGGGGAGGTTACCGAGACGGTGCTGGGGGCCGATATCAGCACAGTAATAGGCAGCAGGAACCATCTTACCTTTATAGACTTAAATGAAGTGACCATAGGGATGCTGAACGAGTTTGTTCTTGCAGTAAAGTTTGCGGCACAGCTCTGCGCCGGTTTTGAATATGCCCCGGAAAAATTCATGACCACAACAAGCAAGACTGAAATGCATGGGTTAAAAGAAACTATTCATGGTATTGAAACCAAAATGGGCACAGTAGAAACCGATATCAAGGATATGAAGACCCAGATAAAGACCACATCAACGGAGCTGGCGGAGTCAAAAACGCTGCTCTCGGCCAACACCAGGGAGCTGTTACAGACCCAGACGAGATTTTCGGAGAGCATAACCGAGATGAAGCAGAAGCATACGTCACTGGCTAATAGTGTCAC
>CAZXTZ010000062.1:0-14186 GCA_964643645.1 uncultured Geobacteraceae bacterium | reverse complement strand
AAAGCCTTGGAAAGTCTTTAATGAAAATTTTTCTTATATCCGCAAATACAGCACTTTCTCCCTATCCTGTTTACCCGTTAGGCCTCAGTATGGTTGCGGCTGCGCTTGTAAATGCAGGCCATACTGTAAGGCAGTCAGATGTTCTGCTACATAAATCATCTGTTGAAGAGCTGATCAGGGAGATGATGGAGTTCGCCCCTGGTCTTGTCGGTATATCTGTCCGTAACATTGACAATGTTAATCTGGTAAATGAGCAGTATTACATTGAAAGTATCAAAAATATCGTTTCTGAACTAAGAAAGGTAAGTGATGTAAAAATTCTGCTTGGAGGTTCCGGTTTTTCTCTTGTTCCTGAGCTTATTCTTCTTGAAACAGGCGCTGATTACGGAATTATAGGGGAAGGAGAACTGCTTGTTGTTGAGTTTGCAGATAATGCGGCAAAGGGGATCTATCCTGATAAAAAACTTTTAGGTCCTGCCACCGGAATGCCTGGTCAAACTATAAGATCGGCTCTTTACGATGATCAGCTTATAGGCTTTTACAGGAAGAGCGGCAATATTGTGCCATTGCAAACCAAGCGCGGCTGCGGCAACAGCTGTATTTACTGTACTTATCCCCTGCTTGAAGGGGGGAGAGTGAGAAGCCGCAACCCGGTGGATGTTGTTGATGAGATGGAAATGCTGCGTGAAAGACACTCGGCTGCATATATCTTTTTTGTGGATTCGGTCTTTAATGATGACGATGGGGCATATATCGGGCTATTGGATGAGATGCTTCGCAGAAATATAAACATCCCTTGGACAGCATTTATAAAACCATCCGGCCTTACGGATGATATCGTTTTGAGGATGAAGAAGACAGGATTTGCCGCTGCGGAGATAGGTACTGATGCCTCCTGTGATACTACATTGCGTTGTTTGGGCAAGAGTTTTTCATTCCGGGATGTGGTTGAGTGTAACGATCTTTTTATCCGACACGGGATAGCTGTGTCACATTTTTTCATGTTTGGCAGTCCGGGGGAGACTGAGGAGACGGTTAACGAGGGGATCAGGAATATTCTGGGCCTTCAACGGGCTGTTTCTTTTGTTTTTATGGGAATAAGGATACTGCCAGGAACAGCTCTTGCCAGGCTTGCGGTAAGAGAAAAGATTATATCTCAGGATGTTGGATTGCTCAGGCCGGCCTATTACCTTTCACCTGAAATAGACAGGCAGTGGCTTGAAAAGACTCTTGCCAGCGCTTTTGCCGATGTAAGACACTGTCTGTTTCCCGCCGATTCCATGGAAGATAGCCTGCAGGCTCTGCACAGGTTCGGTTGTACCGGCCCCATGTGGGACAAACTTATTGCTGCTGATAAAGGCAGATTGCGAAGGGGTAATGCATCAGGTTGAGAGATAAAATCCTGTGTTAAAGACCCATCTTAAGGCCTCAGTCCACAGCTGTATATCTATGCCCTTACGTATGACAGACTTAAAAATCTTGTGACTCAAACAGAAAGTGTGCTAATTTCATTCAATTTAGATCACAAGGCAATTCCCTTTAAAGGGATCGGAGGAACAGACTTTGAATCAGTTTACAAAAAATCTTGCTTTATGGCTTCTCATCTCAATGATGATGATCCTGTTGTTCAACATGTTTCAAAAACCCAGGCAGATTGAGGATAAGCTGACTTTCAGCGAACTTATCCAGCTTATTGACGAAGGAAAGATATCTGCAATCACCCTTCAGGGCAATGATGTGTCAGGAAAATATACTGCAAAGGACGGAAAGGAGAAACAGTTCCGTTCCTATAAACCCACCTTTGACGCTGATCTTACCGAGAAACTTCTGGAGAAGAAGATTCCGATCCAGGCCAAGCCTGAAGAGGAAAGATTTTCGTGGTTTTCACTGTTTATCTCATGGTTTCCACTTCTTCTTCTTGTCGGTATATGGATATTTTTCATGCGTCAGATGCAGGTGGGGGGCGGCAAGGCCATGTCTTTTGGCAAAAGCCGCGCCAAGCTTCTGACAGAGGCCCAGGGCAAGAAGACATTTGAAGATGTTGCCGGAATTGAAGAGGCAAAGGAAGAGCTTGAAGAGATTATAGCGTTTCTTAAAGATCCCAAAAAATTTACAAAACTTGGTGGAAAGATTCCCAAGGGGGTTCTTCTGGTTGGCCCTCCGGGTACAGGCAAGACGCTTTTAGCAAGGGCGGTTGCAGGTGAGGCCGGTGTACCTTTCTTTTCCATATCAGGCTCGGATTTTGTTGAGATGTTTGTCGGTGTAGGCGCAAGCCGTGTCCGCGACCTTTTCCTTCAGGGAAAGAAGAGCGCTCCCTGCATTATCTTTATAGATGAGATTGATGCAGTGGGCCGCCACAGGGGGGCAGGTCTTGGTGGAGGCCACGATGAGCGTGAGCAGACACTGAATCAGCTTCTTGTTGAGATGGATGGTTTTGAGTCGAACGAAGGTGTTATCCTTATTGCTGCAACCAACCGTCCTGATGTACTTGATCCGGCGCTTCTGCGCCCGGGGCGGTTTGACCGTCAGGTGGTGGTGCCGCGTCCGGATGTAAAGGGAAGGGAAAAAATCCTTCAGGTACACGCCAAGACAGTGCCGCTGGTGCCTGAGGTTGATCTTGCCCTGATTGCCCGCGGTACCCCGGGATTTTCAGGGGCCGATCTTGCCAATGTTGTTAACGAAGCCGCTTTGCTGGCTGCCCGCAAGGACAAGACCGCCGTTGACATGCAGGATATTGATGATGCAAAGGACAAGGTGCTGATGGGTGTTGAGAGACGCAGCATGGTTATCTCCGACGAGGAGAAGAAGAGTACCGCCTACCATGAGGCCGGCCACACACTTGTAGCCAAGATGATTCCAGGTTCAGACCCTGTTCACAAGGTTTCAATCATTCCCCGTGGCAGGGCACTTGGTGTAACCATGCAGTTGCCGATAGAGGACAAGCACAGCTACAATCGTGAATCGCTTCTTGCCAGAATTGCAGTGCTGATGGGTGGCAGGGCAGCCGAGGAGCTGATATTCAATACATTTACCACAGGCGCTGGAAACGATATTGAACGGGCAACCGAGATGGCCCGCAAGATGGTCTGCGAGTGGGGCATGAGTGACAGGATGGGCCCGGTTACATTCGGCAAGAAGGATGAATCCATTTTCCTGGGCCGTGAAATGGCCATGCACAAGAATTACAGTGAAGAAACTGCTGAAAAGATTGATGAAGAAATAAAGCAGATTGTTGATGACTGTTATTCAAGGGCATTTAATATTCTGAAGGAAAATGAGAAACTTCTGCATAACCTGTCCCTGTGTCTGGTTGAGAAGGAAAATCTGACAGGCGCCGAGGTTGATGATTTGATAGCCGGGAAGGTTCTTGATTGCGCGGCTAGAAAAGCCGAGATCAAAAAGGAAGAACCGGCGCCTCCGGTATCTGATGAAAAGCAACCGGTGGATATAACGGCGTGAGCAATGTGGCCGCCAAGGCCAGTGATGTGGGGAGCGGATTCAATGTCCGCTCCCTTGTTTTGACCTGCCCGGAAGATGCACAGCGTGAACTTGAGAGAATAGGCGCAGATCAGCCGGGGATAGCCCGGATGCTTCCCAAGCTTCAAACCATTGCACTGCTTGTCCCGGCAGTACGTCCCCCGGCAGCAAACATACTCAAACAGGAGATGCTTTCCCTTGGAGGTGACGCAGCCGTTGCCAGAGGTACAGTCGCCTGTTCGGTTGAAAAAACAGATGTAATGCTTATAGGCAATCGCAGGCAGCTTAAGAGCCTGTGTGAAAAGCTTGTTTATCAGCCCTTTGGCCTGCCTGGGCTTGCCGCAGTAATCCTTGATCACCTTGAAAAACAATCTGAAAACAGATTCTGGCATATCAGGCAAGGTCGGCTTTCCCTTGAACGACCTCTTGTTATGGGGATTCTTAATGTTACCCCTGACTCGTTTTCCGATGGCGGACGTTTTATTGATCCGGCAAAGGCTGTTGATCAGGCCCTTCAAATGGAAAATGACGGGGCCGATCTTATTGATATAGGTGGAGAAAGCGCAAGGCCCGGTTCTGCGCCAGTCTCGTCCGGGGACGAGAAACGGCGCATAATCCCTGTGATTGAAAGGCTTGCAGGCAAAATCAGGATTCCCCTGTCTGTTGATACCTGGAAGTCAGATGTGGCCAAGGCTGCAGTTGATGCCGGGGCTTCTATTGTAAACGATATCAGCGGTTTCTTATTTGATTCTGAAATGCCGGGGATTGTCTCTGCTGCAGGTGCAGGCGTGGTGCTGATGCATACAAGCGGCCCGCCACAGACAATGCAGCAGAATACCGGTTATACTGATCTGATGGGGGAGATATCGGCATCACTTGCCTGGTCTGCTTCTCTGGCTGTTTCAGCAGGTATTTCCAAAGAGGCTATAGCCCTTGACCCAGGTATAGGCTTTGGCAAGGATCTCCCCTCAAATCTGGAAATTCTTCGTCGTCTCGGAGAGCTTGCATCCCTTGGGTATCCACTGCTTGTGGGGACATCCAGAAAATCATTTATCGGCAGAATACTGGGCAGGGAGCTGCCTGAAGACCGTATTTCAGGAACTGCGGCAACTGTTGCATTGGCTGTTGTGAAGGGCGCTTCAATTATAAGGGTGCATGATGTAAAGGCCATGAAGGATGTTGCCGATATGGCCAGCGCCATAGTAAAACCTTCTGATGCAGGCAAAGGGGCCTGATTATGATCTCTACAGACACAGGCATAACAGGGGCCATTGACGCTGTCCTCCTTACTGCGCTGGTCTTTCTTTTGTCACTTATGATTAAGCGGGAACTGGCCCTGAAGCTTTTTCTTATAATGGCATTTCTGTCAGTAACATCATTTCTGTTCCGTCTTTCAGGTATTCTTCCGCTTATTCGCACATTAGACATCATTATCTGCTCTGTTCCAATAATCCTTGCAATAATATTCCAGGCTGATCTCAAGAGGGCGCTTCTCTCCCTTGGAAAACGATCCTCCGTACAGACGGAGCTGGATCTGGATCCGGCTACAACAGATGAAATAATGAAGAGCCTCACTGAACTTGCAGGCCGCATGATCGGCGCACTCATTGTGATTCCCAGACAGCATTCCATCGAACATCTTGTTCAGGTCGGTACCGACATAGACGCAAAGGTGACCAGCGAGCTGCTTAATTCGATATTTCTTCCGTATTCTCCAATACATGACGGGGCGGTTATAATTCAGAAGGACAAGATAACAAAGGCCGGATGCATTCTTCCCCTTTCTCACAATCCTGATATCGCCAAGAGTTTTGGCACAAGGCACAGGGCTGCCCTGGGCCTTTCAGAACAGGCCGATGCACTTGTGCTTGTTGTTTCTGAAGAGACCGGAAAGGTTTCTGCCGTGCATGATGGAAAGATAAATTACGATATTGATTCCGGTGAGTTGCGTAAGATAATAAAGAAAGCCATAGAAAACAGAAAGTGATGGATTAAGGAGAAGCCAGTGAAAAGACTTTTCGGAACTGATGGAGTCCGTGGTGTTGCCAATGTACATCCGATGACAACTGAAATGGCCATGCAGCTTGGACGGGCTGCGGCCCATACGTTCAGAAGCTCGGGCCGCCGCCGTCACAGGATTGTAATAGGCAAGGACACACGCCTTTCAGGCTACATGCTTGAGAGCGCCCTTGTTGCCGGCATCTGCTCAATGGGGGTTGATGTGCTGCTTGTAGGGCCTCTGCCAACTCCCGGTATTGCCAATATTACATCATCAATGCGCGCTGATGCCGGAGTTGTGATATCAGCATCCCATAACCCGTTTCAGGATAACGGCATCAAGTTTTTTTCAGCAGATGGTTTCAAGCTGCCAGATGAAATCGAAATGAAGATAGAAAAACTTATAGAAACCAACCATATTGATTCATTAAGGCCAACTGCGACCGAGGTTGGCAAGGCCTTCAGGATTGATGATGCGGCAGGGCGCTATATAGTTTTTTTAAAGAACACCTTCCCTACAGATCTGGATCTGACCGGTATGAAAATTGTGCTGGACTGCGGAAACGGCGCGGCATACAAGGTTGCTCCTGCGGTATTTTCCGAGCTTGGCGCAGAGGTTGTGTCGCTTGGTGTCAAGCCTGACGGAACCAACATAAATGCAGGGTGCGGCTCACTTCACCCTGAAGTGATAAGCGAGGCAGTGAAGCAGAACAGGGCCGACATAGGTATAGCCCTTGATGGTGATGCCGATCGCGTGATCGTTTGTGATGAGTTTGGCAATGAGGTGAACGGCGATCAGATAATGGCTATATGTGCCACTGATATGCTGGCAAGGAAGACCCTGAAGAAGAAGACTCTGGTGGCTACCGTAATGAGCAACATGGGGCTTGATATAGCAATGAGAAAAGCAGGCGGAAAAATTATCAAGACACCGGTCGGAGATCGCTATGTTGTTGAGGAGATGCGCAAGGGGGGGTATAACCTTGGAGGGGAGCAGTCTGGCCATCTGATTTTTCTTGATCACAGCACAACGGGCGATGGAGTTCTGGCGGCCCTACAGCTTCTTTCTGTAATGAGACGCAGGGGCAAGCCTCTTTCCGAGCTTGCCGAGGTAATGATTCCGCTTCCACAGGTTTTAATGAATGTAAGGGTCAGGGAGCGCAAGGATATTATGACGATCCCGGCCATTGCGGCTGTCGTAAACGGGGTGGAGGAAAAACTCGGGGATGAGGGGAGGGTGCTTATCCGCTATTCCGGAACAGAGCCTCTGCTAAGGGTTATGCTTGAAGGTCAGGACAAATACGAGATAACAACCTGGGCCAACGAGATTGCAGAGATTGTAAGAAAACAGATAGGGGAGAAGTAGGATATGCCCAGGCTTGGACTTAATGTTGATCATGTTGCCACTGTTCGCCAGGCCCGTGGAGGATCGGAGCCTGATCCGGTTACGGCTGCTGCAATAGGTGAACTTGCAGGTGCTGAAGGGATAACCATACATTTAAGGGAAGACCGCCGACATATCCAGGACAGGGATCTTGAGATCCTCCGCAAGACAGTTCAGACGAAGCTCAACCTGGAAATGGCCGGAACGGAAGAGATGGTGGCCATAGCGTGCAGAATAAGACCAGACCAGTGCACGCTTGTGCCTGAAAAACGTCAGGAGCTGACAACAGAAGGCGGCCTTGATGTGGCCGGTAACTTTCAATCCGTGAGTTCTGCTGTAAAATCACTTATGGATGCAGGTATAACGGTAAGTCTGTTTGTTGATCCCGCCCCCGAACAGATAAAAGCCTCAAAAGAGAGTGGCGCAGATGCGATAGAGATACATACCGGTTCGTATGCAGAGGCAAAGGGCGCTAAAGAAAAGGCAAGGCAGCTTGAGGCAATAAGGGAGGCGTCAAGGCTTGGAAATGAACTTGGCCTTGTTGTTCATGCAGGGCATGGCCTCAACTATGTCAACATAATTCCGGTGCTTTCCATTAATGGCATAGAGGAGTTCAATATCGGCCACAGTATAATTTCAAGGGCCGTACTGGTCGGACTTGACCGGGCTGTGCGGGAGATGGTCGCTTTGATAAGGCAGCAGTAATCAGATTTTTGCAGATGCAACGTCATACTGCCTATTGAAAGAAAAATATATGATAATCGGAATCGGCATTGATACCGTATCTGTAAGCCGGATTCAGAAATTTCTGGATGATGGCAATCAGCCGCTTCTTGACAGGCTTTTTACAGAGTCGGAGCAGTTGTGCTGCCTGAAAAAAAAGATGGCCGCAGAATGCCTTGCAGGAAGATTTGCTTCAAAAGAGGCGTTTCTCAAGGCGATGGGAACCGGTCTGCGGGATGGTCTTTCTTTCTGTGAGATAGAGGTTTCCAACAATACCCTGGGCAAACCGGAGTTTATCCTCTCTGGTTTGACTTTGCAGAAGTTCAAGGAGTCAGGGGCTTCAGCGCTCCATCTCTCCATATCACACGACGGTGGCAATGCAGTTGCCATGGTCGTACTGGAGGCTTGATATGAAAGTTGTCACTGCCCACACCATGCAGGAGATAGATCGTCGTTCCATAAATGACTACGGAGTTCCCGGGCTTATGCTGATGGAGAATGCCGGCAAGGCTTGCGCAGAGCATATAATGGCGGCGTTCGGGGTGGGTAAAAGTCTTAAAAAAGCTGTTGTTATGGCAGGCAAGGGCAACAACGGCGGTGATGGCTATGTCATAGCCCGCTATCTGCTTGAAAAGGGATGGGAAGTGAAGGTTATAGTCACGGCAGCCAGAGAGGTTATTGCCGGAGATGCCCTTGTAAACCTTCTTCTGCTGCCTGAAGAGATTATCAGTTTTTGCAGTGAGGAAGGGCTTATTGCAGAGAGGCATCATGAAGATATAAAGGCTGCATCGGTTATTGTGGATGCTCTCCTGGGAATCGGCCTTAGCAGTGATATCCAGGGAGTTTATCTTGAGGCCCTGGAACAGATAAATGCAGCATCGGCCAATGTGGTTGCCGTTGATATTCCAACTGGTGTCCACGGAACCACCGGCAGACTTCTGGGGCAGGCTGTAAAGGCCGATCTTACCGTTACATTCGGTTCGGCCAAACTTGGACATGTCCTTTATCCCGGAGCTGAGTGTGTGGGGCGTCTGGTTGTGGCAGACATTGGGATACCAGGGGAGATAATGCTGGCAGCGGCAGGCTATGAGTACCTTGACAAGAAGGCTACCAGCGTTCTTATAAGAAAAAGGGATCGTCAGTCACACAAAGGGAATTTTGGAAACTGTCTCGTGGTTGCCGGTTCGCCAGGTATGACCGGAGCTGCTGCAATAACAGCAAACAGCGCTGTCAGGAGCGGAGCAGGTATAGTTACACTTGCAGTTCCTGAAACTATAAATTCCATACTAGAGATTAAAACGACAGAGGCGATAACCGTTCCACTGCCTGATGCCGGCAGTGGACATCTGCTGGCACAGGCAATACCGGTAATTGAAAAGCTGCTTGAAGGAAAGAGCGTACTGGCACTGGGCCCTGGCATAGGCAGACGTCAGTCAACTGTTACCACAGTGCAGAATCTGGTTGAAACAGTAGAGATCCCGATGGTTATTGATGCCGATGCACTGAATGCCCTGGCAGAAGATACAGCCGTGCTCCACCGGAAAAAATCCAAAAGTATAATACTTACTCCTCACCCCGGTGAAATGTCCCGTCTGCTTGGCTCTTCAGTGCCTGATGTGGAGGCCATACGGATATCAGTTGCCCAGGAATTTGCAGCCAGATTCGGGGCGTATGTGGTGCTCAAGGGTGCCCGCACAATAATTGCCTCACCTGATGGAAGGGCAGCGATTAACAGCAGCGGAAATCCAGGCATGGCAAGCGGCGGTATGGGCGATGTGCTTACCGGAATAATAGCGGCTCTTCTGGGACAGGGCTATTCCCCCTGGGATGCCAGTTGCCTCGGGGTCTTTGTCCACGGGCTTGCAGGTGACATGGTTGCTGTTGAGCAGGGGGAAATAGGCATGACAGCTTCTGACCTGAAGGAGATGCTTCCGTTTGCCTTCAACAGGTTGCTTCATCTTGCATTTGGCGGTGAATAAACAGATTTGAAAGGGAGGGTGTTTTTATGAAGACGGTTTCTGAAATAATGACAACAGAGCTTGTTACTGTAAAACCTGAAACTACGATAAGAGAGCTTGCAGAGATATTTGTTACAAAGAGAATAGGAACGCTTCCTGTGCTTGACTCGTCCGGGGCATTGTTGGGAGTGGTTACAGAATCCGACCTGGTTGAGCAGGGTAAAAACATACATCTGCCAACTGTAATCACGCTGTTCGACTGGGTAATATATCTGGAATCAGAAAAGAGTCTGGAATCGGAGCTGAAGAAAATGGGGGCTGGAACAGTGGCGGATATTTACAGACAAAACCCTGTAACTATCGGCCCGGACGAACCTTTAAGCGCTGCGGCGGATATTATGAGCATCCACCATGTAAACGCCATTCCTGTAGTCAAAGACGGACGGCTTGCAGGTATAGTTTCCCGCATAGATATTATCCGGACATTTCTCCTGTAAGGTGCTTCAGGGCTACAGATGGAATCATTTGTAATAAAGACAACATCTCCGGCAGAAACAGAGGCGCTGGCAGCAAGGCTTGCACCGATGCTTCTGCCTGGTGATACTGTTGCGCTTTCCGGAGAACTTGGCAGTGGCAAGACCTGTTTTGTGAGGGGGCTGGTCAGTGCCTTTTCAAGCATTCAGGGGGATATGGTTTCATCACCTACATACGCCATAATGAATGAATATTCAGGAACTGTTCCGGTTTACCACCTGGACTGCTACCGTCTGAGAGGAGCCGATGATGCCCTTGAACTTGGTTTTGATGAACTCTTCAGCGGCAAGGGTATATCACTTGTCGAGTGGCCGGAAAGGATATTTGAACTCCTTCCGCAGGAACGGCTGGAGCTTTTTTTTGAAAACCTGGATGAAGGATCAAGATTAATAAAATTCTGTTGTTCAGGCGACAGATTCAAGGAAATTATTCGCAGATTCGTGGATCAACATCAAAAAAGTCTTGTTTCACAAGCACTGTTCTGATATTAAATAAAACCTTTTAATTCTGAACTGTTCTTTCAAGGAGAGCGGCATGGCACTTGTAGTACAAAAATATGGCGGCACATCGGTTGGCACAACTGACCGTATCAAGAATGTTGCCCGGCGGATCATCAAGACATATGAGGCAGGCAACGAGGTTGTTGTTGTTGTTTCTGCAATGTCGGGCGAGACAAACAAGCTGGTTGCGCTGGCAGAAGCTATGGTGGAGATACCTGACAACCGTGAGTACGATGTTGTTGTGGCCACCGGAGAGCAGGTCACAATCGGTCTTCTTTCAATGTATCTGAAGTCACTTGGCTACAAGGCAAAGTCCTATCAGGGTTGGCAGGTGCCGATCATAACCGACAGTACCTTTGCAAAGGCCCGTATAGAGAGCATTGACGGCACCAAAATGATGGCTGACCTTAATGACGGCAATATCGTGGTAGTTGCCGGTTTCCAGGGTGTTGACAAGGACGGAAATCTTACAACCCTGGGGCGCGGCGGATCCGATACATCGGCAGTGGCCCTTGCAGCAGCGCTTAAAGCTGATGTCTGTGAGATTTATACCGATGTTGACGGTGTTTACACCACAGACCCCAATGTCTGCAAAGAGGCACACAAGGTAGAGAAGATCTCATACGATGAGATGCTGGAGCTTGCAAGTCTGGGTGCAAAGGTTCTGCAGATACGTTCTGTTGAGTTTGCCAAAAAATATGATGTGGATATTCATGTCCGCTCAAGTCTTAACGAAAACACCGGTACAATGGTTACCAGGGAGGATAAGGATATGGAAGGGATTCTCGTTTCCGGGGTTGCATACGACAAGAATGAGGCAAAGATTGCTGTTCTGGGGGTTCCGGACAAGCCGGGCATAGCGGCAAAGATTCTCACCCCGCTTTCAGATGCTGCCATTTCAGTTGACATGATAGTTCAGAACGTAAGCCATGATGGTCTTACCGACTTTACATTTACGGTTACCAAGGCCGACCTCAAGAAGGCCCTCGTAATTACTAACGAAGCAGCTAAAGAGGTTCAGGCCAAAGAGGTTCAGTCAGATGAGAACATCAGCAAGATTTCAATCGTGGGTCTTGGGATGAGGAGTCATGCAGGGGTCGCAACCCGCATGTTCTCTGTGCTGGCCAAGAACAATATCAATATCGGAATGATATCAACTTCCGAGATAAAGATTTCAGTTGTTGTTGATGAGAAATACACGGAACTGGCTGTTCGTGTGTTGCATGAGGAGTTCGGTCTTCAGGGCTGAAGCCTGAAATATATGAATTTTAGAAAGGATGTTGCCTTTACTGGCAGCATCCTTTTTTATTCATAATAAGCCAGTGTTTCAATGACTTCACCGACAACACTGCCCCAATCACCACGTTTTTTCTGTCTGAAAAGCCGCATTGAAGGGTACCAGGGGCAGTCCTGCCTTTCTATTCCCCATCGCCAGTCCGGCGAGAATGGAAGCATTAGCCATGTTTCCACCCCCAGTGCTCCGGCCAGATGGGCTACCGAAGTGTCAACTGTTATTACAAGGTCAAGTTGTGATATCAGGGCAGCCGTATCAGCAAAATCATGTATAACCATTGTGATGTCATGGAGAGCAATGCTTGGTTTGGGCACCGGATTGTTTTTCTGTAGCGAAAAGTATGTGCATCTGTTGCATGCCTCAAGCGCCATTAGAAGATCCGGAGGAATGCTTCTGCCGGGATCAGGATAGCTCTTGCCTGCCCAGCAGATTCCAACTCGCCTGTGACTATCTCGCGGAACAACGGTGTGCCAGAATGGAAGACGGTCTGCAGGAGGGTACAGGTATGGTATGTCAGCAGGAATGTTGTCCAGGGTTGTATTGAAGGCAAGGGGCAGGGACAGAGGGGGCAGATGGAAATCGGTTTCCGGCAGCGGTTTTCCGGAACCAATAACCTTTATCCGATCTCCAAGTGTCTCCATAAGCGCAACAAGGGATGGATGACATTCAAATATGACATTTGCCCCCCGCATTCTTAGAAGAAGCAGATATCTGGAAAACTGGACAGTATCTCCAAACCCCTGCTCTGCGTATATGAGGATGGATTTGCCGGAAAGGGACTCACCATTCCACCGGGGCTGTTCAAACTGTCTTAGCGGTGAGCTGAATTTCCGCTTCTTCCAGCGCCATTCGTATTCTTTAAAGCCTTCTTCGTAATTTCCCTTGAGAAGAAGCAAAAGAGCCCTGTTCCAGTGGGCCTCTGCATGATCAGGTGTTGTGCGAAGTACTGCATCGCAGGATGCCAGGGCCTCTCTCAGGTGTCCTAAGGCCTGAAGGCAGGTTGCCAGTGCAACCCTGCTGTCGTGGAGTCCGGGTGCAAGCTTTAAGGCGCGGTGATAACTTTCCGCAGCCTCGGGCCAGCGCTGAAGCTCAATCAGTGTGTTGCCACGGTTGTTCCAGAGCAGGGCCAGATTCGGCCAGCAGTCTGCCGCAGAGTCGTAGAGGGTCAGGGCCTCTTCATATCTCCCCGCATCATGTAATGCAGCTCCTTCCCGCAGTATACGGTCAAGCTCGCTCATCCCGTGTTCTCCTGAATCACTTGAGACTTCTTATCTTTACGAGACTCTCTTCCAAAACCGATTTTTTTGATTCAACTTCAGCAAGTTTTGCCTTTTCCTTTTCAACAATATCAGAAGGGGCTCGCTTTACAAAGTCAGGATTCTGAAGTTTTTTGGAAAAAAGCTCTATCTCCTTGTCAAGTTTGGCTATTTCCTTGAGTAGCCGCTTTTCTTCCTCCGCAACATCAACAAGGCCCTTAAGCGGGACAAATATCTGGTATTTTCCTGCCGGCTGCACAGAGGCATCTTCGGGCTTTTCAATGTCAATTCCTATTGTAAGGTCGCTTACACGGGCAAGTGATTTTATTTTTCCTGCAAAGGAGTGTGCCAAAGACTCGGCCTTGCGGGAGGATGTTGTTACAATGACTGAAATTTCCCTTGATGGTGGCACCTCCATTTCCCCACGGATGGTGCGGATTGCTGAAATCACTTCCATAACCTGTTGCATTTTTGATGCAGCATCCTCAAACTGCCAGTCCTCCCTGGGGAGAGGGTAGGGTGCAAGCATTATGGATGCAGGCCATTCTCCACCGGAGCCCCTTGAGTTGCATCGGGCACCCTTTGGCAGCGCCTGCCAGATCTCCTCGGTTATGAAAGGCATCAGCGGGTGTAACAACCTTAAAAGATGCTCCAGTACAGTCCAGAGAATGTACTGGGTTGTCTGGCGTCTTTTGCTGTCATCCCCGTACAGTTCCTGTTTTGAAAGCTCAAGGTACCAGTCGCAGAATTCACTCCAGGTGAATTGATAGAGTGACATTGCCGCTTCGTTGAAGCGGTACTCTTCAAGGGCCTTGTCTGTATCTGTCATGGTTTGATTCAACCTGTGAAGTATCCACTTGTCAGAGTCTGACAGGGCCATATTCTCAAGACTGAGAGAATCAGGGGCAAACCCCTCAAGGTTCATCAGTGTAAAACGGGCTGCGTTCCATACCTTGTTGCAGAAGTTCCGGTAGCCGGATATCCGCTCCTCTGCAAGCTTTATATCGCGTCCCTGGGCTGCAAATGCTGCCAGTGTGAACCTGAATGCGTCTGTTCCGTACT
>CAZXTZ010000061.1:0-14313 GCA_964643645.1 uncultured Geobacteraceae bacterium | reverse complement strand
ATTGAAGGAGAGTTTGCATTAAATCGCAATAACAAAAGCCTGACCCTATTGGTTCTCTATTGGTTCTCTCTGGCGACTTTTTTCATGGACTCCAGAGCAATTCCGGAGCGGCTTTTTGATTGGTGGGAACGTAAAAGCAGCATTACTGCGGGAGGGAGCGGAAAATACGGGAGGCGTCCCTCATTTTCCATTTTTCCCAACATTCTTACATTCCCTGTCTTATCTGCTGGAGCAATGTTTTCATCTGGCGGATCTGCTGTATCAGCTTTGGATCTTTAGTATCTTTTTCAAGTGCATCATAAAGGCCCAATAATTTGTCCATCGCCGTCCGCAGTTCAGCCGGGCTTGCCCCCGGTTTCGAAAGCAGCGCCATTATGCTTTCCAGCTCCTTCTGGAGCATTGCATTCACTTTGTCAGGCGGCAATCCCTGATATTTTTCCAGTACCGGATCAGTTGATTGCCTGGATTTTGTTGACGGTATTGAAGGTTCGGTCTGTGATCTGGAAGTATTATTCCTGGTTATTGCTTCTGTAATCCTGGGCTCCAATTCAGAGGTAACAGCCTCCAGAGTATCAAGCTTGTCCACAGGAATTATCCGCTTTACCTCTTTTATTCTTGCAATAACCTTCCTGTATTCTTCCGCCATTCTTAACGGCGTGGTTAAATTACGATAATCAATACCCCGCATGATAGTGCTGTTTCTCATTGTTGCTTTTATTGCTTCCGAAGATAAATCAGGGAAAGCCTTACCGATTAAATCCCTTAAAATATTCTCTTTTGTTGATTTTTCCAGCTGATTGAACTGCTTGTCTATGTCTCTCTCGCCTGATTTGTTTTTTCTGTCTGTTCTGTTTGCGGCATTCTCTTTTGTTCGTTTATGGCAGTTAGAGCCCCAAAGACTGCCCGCACTCATGCAGTAGTCAGGATAAGCAATCCTTTTCGGATCCGCGCACATTTCACGCAATGATTTTGGAGCATTCTTTGAAATTCTGCCGTTCATGGCCGAAGCGGTCCAGAGGATAATATTGCATCCTGACTTGCATGACTGAATTGCCTTTTTGATCTCTTTTTTGCCCATATCCTCTTGCTTTAAAGAAATAGAGTCGCAGTTGTTGTTACAACAGTCGTAGCATTCTTCCTCCCCGCAAAAATCTTTTGCCTCAAGCGCAAGTGGGCAGCAGAAAAAAAATACTGCAAAAAGTGAAATAGCCAATCTCATGGGATTTATTGCGTAACTCACGATTTTTGTTTCATGTTTCATTGTATTTTCTCCATTGATGGATATAACTCAATTTTTTAAAGAATGCGATGATATGACCCGAAGCAGACAATCATCAACGCTTGCTATCTTGCCGTAGCAACACGTTTTTTCAGACGCTTTGCGTCCCTTGCCGCCTGCTCGGCCATATCAATAAAATACTGATGCAGTCCATCCCTTTCTACATCTGTTCTGGGCTTTCTCTGTATATATGTGCCGTCTGGCTGCATATCCCATGCAGAACGCCTGTCTGCATCATGCTGATTCAGAATGGCACGGAGCCTGGAACGAAGATCAGGACTTTCAACCGGCGCCATTACCTCAACCCTCGATTCCAGATTCCGCTTCATTGAGTCTGCTGATGCAATAAAATACTCCTCGGCTCCGCCGTTTCTGAAATAATATACCCGACTGTGCTCAAGGAATCTTCCCACTATGCTCACAACCCTGGCCGTCTCCGAAAGACCTGGCAAACCGGGCCTGAAACGGCAGGAATCCCTGATATAGAGGTCAACCTTGACTCCTGCCTGTGATGCCATATAAAGGGCTTTAACGATATCACCGTCTTCAAGGGCATTCATCTTGAACTGAAGATGTCCGCCCCCCTTTTCACGATGCACTGCTATTTCCCGCTCTATCCTTGACAACAAACCTTTCTTCAGCTGTTTTGGCGCAGGCAGAAGTTTTCGGTAATTCCGCTTTGGCGTGAATCCGGTTGTGAGATAGTTGAAGAGTTCTGTAACGTCCTGACCGATAAGATCGTCGCTGGTAAAAAATCCGATATCGCTGTATATGCGGGCCGTATCAGCATGATAATTGCCTGTGCCAAGATGCACATACCGCTTTATTCCGTTGAAATCCCTGCGGACAACAAGGGTGGCTTTGCAATGAGTCTTGAGCCCCACCACACCGTAGGTCACATGAATTCCGGTCTCCTCCATCCGCTCGGCTATGCGCAGGTTGGCAGCCTCGTCAAAACGCGCCTTCAGCTCCACCACCACGGCGACCTGCTTTCCATTCTCGGCAGCGCGCACCAGAGCGTCAATTATCCGGCTTTCCTTTGATGTACGGTAAAGGGTCATCTTTATGGCGCAGACCTTGGGGTCGTCCGCTGCCTCATTCAGAAAACGCTCAACCGTTGAAGAAAAGGATTCGTATGGATGAAGCACCATTATGGAACCGGCCTTCCTGATAATGTGAAAGATGTTCTGCCCCTGCGGAATGGCCGGAGAATCCTGGGGATGGTGTGGCGGGTCGTGAAGTTTCGGGTACTCAAGCCTTGCAATCTCAAAAAGGTCGCGCATACCAAGCATGCCCGGAGACTCAAAGACATCGTTCACCTCGTCAAGCTCAAGTTCTGCTGCGAGGCGCCCCTTGTGTACAGGGTCCATACCAGGCTTTATCTCAAGCCTTACAATCGGGGCAAAACGACGTTCCTGAAGCTCTGATTCAATCATGGCCACCAGATCATCGGCCTGCTCTTCGTCTTTTTCAGTATTTGCATTCCTTGTAACCCTGAAAAACTCGCAGGAGACTATCACCATTCCCGGAAACAGCATATCCAGGTTTGCCGCCATCAACTCTTCCATAAGGATGAAGCGATCCCCCTTGCCAATCCTTAAAAAGCGAGGTACACCGGGCCCCAAAGGCACTTTTACCCTTGCCAGGGAAACCTCCCTTTCCCTGGGATAACGAAGCGTAACGAGAAGGT
Organism: uncultured Geobacteraceae bacterium; assembly: GCA_964643645.1. Lineage (GTDB taxonomy): Bacteria > Desulfobacterota > Desulfuromonadia > Geobacterales > Pseudopelobacteraceae > Trichlorobacter. The sequence goes on along the minus strand of CAZXTZ010000061.1, from coordinate 11,344 downwards.
TCAGAGAGAGGTTGGATACAAAGGGGAAAGGGTGGGCGGGATCTATGGACTGGGGGGTAAGAAGTGGGTATATTTCTCTGGCGTAATGTTCCCTGAGCTGTTTTTTTTCCTTGTCAGCAAGGGACTTCCAGCTGACTGTTGTTATACCCTTGTCAGACAAAAGCTTCATTACATGGCTGAAGAGCTTTTCCTTTGATTCGTCAATTGAGCGAATGACGGAATGACATTCGTCAAGCTGCTGCCTGGGAGAACGTCCGTCAAGGGTAAGCTCCCTGACTGTGGCCGCAATCTGTTGCTTTAAGCCCCCTATCCTCTTCATGAAAAACTCGTCAAGATTGCCGCTTACAATTGCAAGAAACTTGACTCGTTCGAGAAGTGATGTACGTGGGTCTGCCGCCTCATGGAGCACCCTCTGGTTGAAGGCCAGCCATGTAAGCTCACGGTTCAGATACCATTGACTGTCGTCAAGATCCGGAACCTGATTTTCGGGGATCGCGGGGGCTGGAGCTGTTTTTTTAACCGCCGCGCCGGAAGCAGTATTAACTGAGGATGGTGCAGGAGCCTTTTTGCCCGTGCTGCGGACTGCGGCTGCCCCCCGCTTCGCCTTACCTGTCTGGGCTTCTGGTTTCAAAACCTTTTTAACCTTCTGCTGATTTGCTGTTCCGGCCACATCTGCCTCCTTTGAAACATCAATTAGTGATATTTTACACTGCTGAAAGAATCATGCAACTTCCAACAGATATTATGTCGTGTATGACATCGGATTAATTTACAGATGGCATCTTGAAATCCATTTGACAGAGGATATAATCCATACTGTAGAGATACCATGCGGAGCCATAAATGAAACCACCATTTATAATTAACGATGAAGAAAAGCAGGCAAGATCGGTTGAAGGCAGCTTGAGCCTCATGTCCATTCCTGATCTTATCCAGTGGATTGAACGGTCACGACGCTCCGGCACCCTGATGGCGACAAATGATGAAATTACGAGGCGTTTTTTCTTTCAGAACGGCTCTCTCATCTTCCTGTGGGGTGACGAAGAAGGTGAAGAGTTCTGCAATATATTAAGCAGGGGCACAAATCTGCCGGTGGAGAAGATCCGGAAGATCATGGGTCAGGCAAACCAGCTGGGGATATCCTGTCTTGGTTTCATATCCAGCGAAGAGGGAATCCCCATTGAACGGATAACCAGCCTGATGGCTACAATAGCAGAGGGGTATCTTACCACATCATTCTCCTGGAAAACCGGTCATTTCCGTTTCAGCGAGACACTGCCTGCAACACTCCTCTCAAGCCCGGTAATCCTGAACAGCTCTCAGATTCTCATGGAATCGGCTGTGCAGTACGATGAAACTAATCTGGACGAGAAAGCGAGCCTCGACCCTGTAGTTGATGAGATTTTTGAGCTTATCCGTACAGGTTCTGTTGATATCCCGCCCATACCAACCGATATGCAGGTTTTAATGAACAGGATCAGCAACCCTGACCTTTCAGTTGAAGAGATTATTGAATGCATAAACGACCCGCTGCTTGTGTCCAAAATCCTCAGAATCTGTAATTCATCCTACTACGGACTGAGAAACAAAGTGGGAACCCTAAGGGAAGCAGTAGTCTACATGGGTATAAAATCGCTGACCAGCATAGTTACAGTTCATGCACTAAGCGGTTTTTCCCCACGCAACGCTGAACAGGTAAGGATGATACTGCACCACTCCATGATGGTCGGCATGATCGCGAGGGATATTGCAAAAAACAGCGGGACAAACCATGAGCAAGCATTCATCTGCGGCCTGCTGCATGATCTGGGCTGGATTGTAATGCTTGAAATGCTGGACGGGTATGAGATAAGCAGGGAAAAGAAAAACTCACTGATACAGGAACACCACACAGCGCTCGGATACCTTGTCGCCAAGAGCTGGAATTTTTCCGAAGATATCCAAGAGGTGATCCGCTATCATCACGATGCAGCATCTGCGCAGGAAGAGTACCGCGTGCTTGTTGAAAACATTCAGATGGCAGACCTTCTCTCCAAAAACGAAATCTGCCCGGGGGATATGGGGCTCAATCTGTTCAGAACACAACTGGAAGTTGGCGGCGATCAGTTCAGCGACCACCTTGAAGAGCTTGACAGAGAGATAGAGGCCATTCTGACGCCTTCCAGATAAAATCAGGAATAAACAGCCTTGACTGCCTCTCTTGCCTTACCCACTATTTTTTCAACAACGAGGCTGAACTCATCCAGATTCTCAACCCCCAAAAGCCTCAACTGGTCAGCGAGCTGTTCAAGATTTGCCCCCGGTGAATCACCGCCAAGCTTGTACCTTTCCCCCTGGGGCCTGCATGAAAGATTGACATCCATGCATATCTTGTCTGCCACAGCAACTGTCCTGACCAGATCTGGCATCTCAGGATTTTTGATATCATGGTGATGCAGTATCACATTGCCAATCTCTTCAGGAAACCTCCATTGAGCGGCCAGAAGAGAACCGACTTCGGCATGTGAGGCCCCGAAAAACTCCAGTTCGGCATCATAAAGCTCCATATTGCGTTCGACCGCCATTTGAAGAACAGCCCTGAAATCCTCCTGACGCTGCTGACTAAGAACTATCTCTCCAATATCGTGAACTATGCCGGCAACATACGCCTTTTCAGGCTTTACCCTGCCACAGAACTCGGCAAGGGACTTTGAAACCAGCGCAACGCCGAAAGAATGCTCCCAGCAACAGTCAAGACTTGAGGAAGACTGTTTCCTGTCTGTAAGCTCAAGAAAGCACGATGTAATAATAATTTCGAAAATTTTTTGCGGCCCCAGATATATGAGAGCCTTTTTTATGGAGTCAACCTCCTGCAGAAGCATGTAAAGTGGTGAATTTATGATCCTTATTACCCGGGCCGTAATTACCTGGTCTGCAAGAATTATATCGGCAACCTTTTCAAGATCAACGTCCGGTTCGTTAAGCAGCTGAACCGCCTTTGAAGCTGCTGCTGGAACCGTGGGTAACACCTTGAAACTTTTTAGTATATTCTCTGCTGCCTGCATGGATGTATCGGACATCACCATGATTCCTCTTTCATTCAAATTGAGAATCTTCATTGTATAATTGAAAATTTATATCATATTTTTTATCCATATAATTACAGATTATTGCATCATACACAAAAATCTTTGGGCCGGGAGTTCAGTCGCTTGACACTCTGGCGGCCCTCCGGTAGGCTATCGAAGAATTTCAGACCTGCCTTCTGGAGGACTTTGTGCGGGTAATATCCGGGGTTGCCGGTGGGCTGAAGCTCTTTGCCCCTGCTGGCAGAGAAACCCGTCCCACATCTGACAGGGTCAAGGAAGCGCTTTTCAGCATCCTTGAGAGCTGTAATGCCATATCTGAAGCAAAGGTGCTTGATATATTCTCCGGCAGCGGCGCACTGGCCATAGAAGCGCTTTCGCGGGGCGCATCAGAAGTCACCATGATAGACAGATCAAGGCAGGCCACCGAAGCTGTAAAAAAAAATCTTTTAAAGACCGGTTTCAACGGGCAGGCAACCGTAATATGCGCTGATTATCTCCACTCCCTTGAACGCCTTGCCCGATCCGGGAACCAGTTCGATCTTGTCATAATTGATCCGCCATATTCAGACGGAATACATCTCCGAGCAATGGAACTTGCCTCTCCGCTACTTAAACCGGACGGGCTTCTGGTTGCCGAAGCATCATCAAGGATGCCGCTTCCAGTCAGAACAAGCCGCCTTTACCGATCTGACAGAAGGATTTACGGTGATACCTCCCTTGAATTCTTCCTGCTGGAGGATAACAATGCCCCATAAAAGAACAGCCGTTTACCCTGGTTCTTTTGATCCTGTAACATTTGGACACCTTGACATCATAAGGCGTGGCCTTAAAATTTTTGACAGGGTGATTGTTGCCGTTGCAAGGAACTCCCAGAAAAACGCCCTTTTTGACATTGATGAACGGGTGGATATGATTAGTGAAATACTTTCAGACGAACCACGGGTCTCCGTTGACACCTTTACCGGGCTTCTGATAAATTATGTGGCTTCAAAAAATGCTCATGTGGTAATAAGGGGCTTAAGGGCTATTTCAGACTTCGAATATGAATTTCAGATAGCCCAGATGAACAGCTCCATAGGCCACGAAATCGAAACCCTGTTCATGATGACTTCAGTCCAGTACGGCTACCTTTCATCATCCATTGTGCGGGAGGTATGCGCCCTGGGAGGCGAGGTTGACAGCTTCGTCCCTCCACAGGTAAAGGCAGCAATGAAACAGAAATACGGAATTGCAGAGAAATGAAATCTGAATAGGCATATGTACTGAATTCAATATTTAAAAAGGAGAAAACAGAAAATGAAACTAGCAGACCGCGTAAACAAGATTCAACCATCACCAACACTGGCAATTGATGCAAAGGCGAAGGCCCTCAAGGCACAGGGCATTGACGTTGTCGGATTCGGCGCGGGAGAGCCTGACTTTGACACACCTGTAAACATCCGCGATGCCGGGAAAAAGGCCATTGATGCAGGCTTTACCCGCTACATGCCCGTTGGTGGAGCCGACGACCTGAAGGATGCCATTATCGCAAAGATGCAGCGTGACCACGGGCTTGAGTACACACGCGAAGAGATCTCCGTTGCCTGCGGGGCCAAACACACCCTTTACAACATATCACAGGCCATCATACAGGAAGGCGACGAGGTCATAATCCCCGGTCCATACTGGGTTTCCTATCCTGATCAGATAGTCCTTGCAGGCGGCACTCCGGTATTCATAATGACCGATGAGTCAACCGGCTTTAAAATCACACCTGAACAACTGGATAAGGCAATAACCCCTAAAACCAGGTATCTGATACTCAACTCACCATGCAACCCAACCGGTTCAACATACTCAAAAGAAGAGCTGGTTGCCCTTGGCCAGGTTCTGCTCAAACATGAGCATGTTCTTGTTGTTGCAGACGACATCTATGAACACCTGATCTATGACGGACTTGTTTTTTACAACATTGCCCAGGTAGTGCCTGAGCTGAAGGCTCGTACAATTGTTGTAAACGGCGTATCCAAAACCTACGCCATGACAGGCTGGAGGATCGGCTACGCCTGCGGCCCCAAAGAGCTTATGAATGCAATGACAAAGATGCAGTCACAATCAACCTCCAACGCCACATCCATTGCCCAGAAAGCTTCTGTTGAGGCACTTAACGGCCCGCAGGAGCCAGTTGCAGCCATGCGTGTAGAGTTTGAGAAACGTCGTACATACATATACGAGCGTCTGAATGCCATTGACGGAGTCTCATGCTTCAAGTCAAACGGCGCATTCTATGTGTTCCCCAACTTCTCCGGCTGCTACGGCAAGATAACCCCGGGTGGCAAAAAGATTGAAAACTCCACTGACTTTGCCGCATACCTGCTTGAAGACGCAAAGGTTGCCCTGGTTCCTGGCGTAGCGTTCGGAGATGATCGTTATGCCCGTCTTTCTTACGCAATAAGCATGGAAAACATCAAAAAAGGTATTGATCGAATCGAAGAGGCCATAAAGAACCTCAAATAGAGAGGCCATTTTCGGGGCGCACCAGACTGCGCCCCGTTTTTACCCGCCGAAAAGAGGTCTGCTCATGATCACCCGTGAGATGATTATAGGAGACATCATCAGAAACCACCCAGGATCTGTACAGATATTCATTAATTATGGCCTTGAATGCCATGAATGCCAGATAGCTGACCTGGAAACCCTTGAACATGGCGCCGGATTCCACAAGGTTGCCATTGAACATTTGCTTGCCGAGCTCAACGCCACCGAACATACCGGAAACAATCAATGAGCGAATACGATAAATATATTGAACACTTTCCTGTAGGTCTCAAGGTTAACGTTGGTATACCTGTGCCTGGCGGAAACGTATTCCACGACTGGGCCATCATCCACGACATAAACGAGGATCTTGTGGAGCTTCAGCTCTCCCGCGACGTACTGCCGGCCGGGGTAAGGCTGAGCATGGGCGCCATCATTGATATCCGTGCCGGCAAGGAAGACGCGGCATATTCGTGCAGGGCAATAATCGTGGAGGAGGGATATCAGCGCTCAGTACTTCTAAGACTTATAGGTGAAATAGTATCTGATGAACTGAGAGAGTTTTACAGGATTGATGCATTTCTACCCATAAAATATTTTGTCACGAGCGAGACCAGTGAAAACAAGCTGAAGAAATTCTGTATTGAAAAACGTGACGAACGGATAGCCGAAGAAGCGGAAAGAAAACTGAACGAGAAGAAACCCTGGGAAAGACTGCGGCTGCCCCATCAGGAAGAGATGCCTGAAGAAGAGATGGCTGAAGAGTCATCAGGTGAAGACTCTGGCGAAGGTCTGGAGGAAACCCCGCTTGAAGACACAAAAGACCACCGATGGGATGATGTGGTGCCACTTGCAGCCAACATAAGCGGCAGTGGCGTGAGGATGCTGATGCACCGGAAGTTCAGCATAGATGACCTTGTACCTCTGGAAATATTTCTTCCACTTGAACCGGATGGAAAAGTGGTTGATGCTCTTGGCAAGGTCGTATTTGCAAACGAGAACATCGCTGCTGAAAGGCAGATGCACAAGCCGAGCTTCAACACAGGAATACAGTTCATCTATATTGATGACAGGGATCAGGATTCGATTGTCAACTACATTTCAAATGTTCAGCTAAAAAGGATAAGGCTTCTCAGGGAAAAATACCTGGGCAGGGGAATAGACTCAACAGAACCGGAGCCTACGGAAACGGAAAAGAAAAAACAGTCTGTTTTCAGAATATTGCAAGCCGTAGTGGTAATTGCAATGCTGGCAGGCATAATGCTCTACTTCAAAAACTACTCAGAGAACCCCAGAAAAAACGAGATTGAAGTCATTTTTGAAAAGGGCTTCATGGATTACCTTAAAAAAATCGGAAGGAATTAGCCCGCAGGCGTCTTCTGCCCGGAAATTATCTTTATCTGCTCAAGCAATGTTTTTGCAATTTCCTTTGCCTGTTTCTTTACGTCCTTTTCAGTTGCCCCCTTTGACAGAACAAACTTTATGGCCATTGCATATGGATTCATGGTGACAAGGCCCCCAGGCATCATCTTTTTGCCGGAACTGCTTCCAAGCACCATAAAGGGTCCTGACTTTGCTGTAGTACAGCCTGATACGGCGATCTGAATTTCAACATGCTCACCACCGGTTCCGAAACCTACTGTGGCCTCAACGGCCCTGTTACCTTCATCAACAGCCACAAAAAATCCGTTTACAAGCCATCTTGAATCATTGGCAACATACTGTGCAGGACAATCCTGCAGATGAATTCCAGGGAGGTACTCGGCAGCCTGTCCGGCATCATTAAGCTCACTTACTATAGTCTGTGAGAGTTTCTGAACCAGTTTTTTCACAGTGGCCCCATCCGGATTATCTTCATGCTTAAGGCGTCCCTTAAGTTTCTTGATCGGACCATCATGTTTCGATAGCCCATGTTTTTCTATCTGGTCTGCATCCAGATGAAAATCCGACACATATACAACTGAAGGGGCCTTGATGCCATGGGGCATTGCACCGGAGACCGCCTTTACAGGAGGCTTGCCAGGGGCAGAGGCGCAACCTGCAAGCAATATTATTCCCATAAGCAGAAAACCCGAGGCGAGCATTGAAACAAAACTCCGGCAGTCAGTTTCAGCAATATTTTTCTTAATATTTTCAGGCATTATCCCCTCCATGCGCAATAAGAGTTTCCCTTAGCTGATCCACAGTAATCGGTTTTGCCAGGTAGCCGTCCATTCCGGATGCTATGAAACGCTCCTTGTCACCGGCCATTGCATATGCTGTCAATGCAATAATCGGGATATGGCTTCCTGAATCCGATTCAAGCTTCCTTATTTCCATCGTTGCCTGCATCCCATCCATCTCCGGCATCTGAATATCCATAAGTATCAGATCAAACCTGTCTTCCTGCCATGCCTTGACAGCATCTATGCCGTTTTCAACAAATTTTGCATTATGGCGCTCCATCCTGAGTATGGCTTCCATCATCTTGCGGTTTACCATTGAATCTTCTGCAACCAGAATTTTCAGCTGCCTCATGGGGAAATCTGTTGTTACTCGCTGTGGAGGCCGCTGTTTAACCGGAGCTGCAATGCTGCAACGTATGGTACAGACAAAACTGCTGCCACTGCCCGGGGTACTTTTTACCTCAATCCCTCCCCCCATTATTTTGGCAAGATGAAGTGATATGGCAAGTCCAAGACCTGTTCCGCCATATTTTCTTGTGGTTGTCAGATCCTCCTGTATGAAGGGGCTGAATATCATTTCCAGATTTTCCGGAGAAATTCCCTTGCCAGAATCCTTTACAGTCAGCTCCAGAAGGAAAGAATCTTCTCCATCGGGCCTGCCGGAAACCTGTAGCGAAACCTTACCCTGATCTGTAAACTTTATTGCATTTGAAAGCAGGTTTACCCCTATCTGCTGAATCCTTGCAGGATCACCTTTCAACCAGGCTGGCAGGCCGGAGGCCATGGATACATCCAGCTCAACTCCTTTTTCTTTTGCCAGCATGGCGAACATACGCTCAAGCTGTGTAACAATAAGCCTTACATCAAAAGGAATAAGAACAACTTTAAGCTTGCCTGCCTCTATCTTCGATATATCAAGCACATCGCTTATCACCTCAAGCAGATTTCTTGCCGCTATTGAGGAATCCCCCACAAGATCACGGAGTTCACCTGGTTCAAGACGTTCCTGCATGATTGAATTGATGCCGATAATGGCATTCAACGGGGTTCTTATCTCATGGCTCATGTTGGCAAGGAACAGGCTCTTTGCCTCGCTTGCAGCCTCCGCCTCGCTCCGTGCAGAGATAAGCTCCTTCTGAACATCCTTAAGGTCAGTAATATCAAGATTAAAGCCGCCTATCAGTGGAGAACCGCCTCTGCGTGGCAGGATAAACTTGTAGGTCATCCAGGTTCTGGCATCATAATTTTCTTCAATCCGGACAGGCTCACCGGACTCAAGCAGGGCCAGATCGTCCGCTGTAATTTTTTCTCCAAATTCTCCGGGGAAAAGTTCCCTGTTATGCCTCCCGATCATCTCTGCTGAGGACAGGCCCAGATACCTGTCAAAGCCGTCATTGGCAAAAATAACCTTCAGACTGGAATCCTTAAGAAACGCAAGGCCCGGAAAGTGATGCATGAAAGCCCGGAAGAGTTCATCACTGCGACGCAAAGCCTCTTCCGTTGCTTTCTGCTCGGTGATATTAGCTCCAATACTGAGCACCTCAACAATCGCGCCAGAATCATCAAATATAGGTTGATTATTCCAGGCTATCCAGACCCTTTCACCGTTTTTTCTGATATTTTCGTTAACATTGTTCTGAAATTGATCAGGAGAGATAACAATCTGACTTATCATCTCCCTCAGGTTTCTGCCGTCAACATCCTTTTCAGGAACAATGGTCTCGCACACATGTCTTCCTACGATCTCTTCCGTGCTGTAACCGAAGAAATCCAGACCATAATCGTTTATGAATGTCACAACACCATTTTTGTCCCAGCGCAATATTATGCTGCCCGCCTTCTGCACCAGCTGCCTGTATTTTTCTTCACTCTCCCTCAAGTCCTCTGTCTTTCTTTCAACCATACGCTTAAGTGTTCGATTCCATAGCAAAAGAATCGCAAGTAGTAACAATACTACGCCCAGTCCATAGAAGATCCAGCTGCCTATGGCAAAAGACGAGGCTGTTATTCCGGTCCAGGTTTCAGCTATTTTCTGGTATTCCTTTTCCGATATTCTTGAAAAACCATCCTCCACCAGACTCAAGGTTTCCGGATGTTCTTTTTTTACAGCGCGATGAAACTGGCCGGAATACAGAGGTTCTGTCTGACGGAAACGGTTATGAATACCTGATTTATGAAGGAAGTGCATGGCAGGAGGACGATCTATGACAAAAACCCCAACTCCGGTATCTTTTGCTGCGGCCTCTATTATGGATTCATAACTTGGATAGAGAATAATTGTCTTAACACCGTTTGCTCGAAGAAAGTCAACGGCGGCATCCCCCTCTTTTGCTGCAACCCTGAACCCCTTGACAGAGCTTACGTCCTTTATACCTGTTATTTCACTATCAAAAAAAACCGGAACATCAATGGTCGCATATGGAGCGGAAAATATGTATTTTTCTTCACCCTGCCTTGTCTTGAATATCGTATCAATTACATCAAAATCACCGGCCTCCATCCTCTTCTGGGCCGTAGCCCAGTCCATAGCTTGGATCTCGGCCTTTATTCCTGTTTTCTTTTCCCATAGGCTCCACTGGTCAACCAGAATACCCTGGAGCTTTCCATCACTGTTACGGAATATATAAGGGGGATAATTGTCGTCCATCACCACTTTTATCGAAGAGGGGGCTGCATAAACGGCCAAGGGCATGCAGATCGCTAAAAAAACAAGGCAGATAAAGAGGAAGGGGTACGAACGGCTGCGCCTCAACTGTCTTTTGCGCTCAAGAGGCAGGACAATCCTTCTCATGGCTGGCGTTGGCCCCTTGTCCGGGCGGACAGGCGGATTTGCAGCCACAGAATGCAACTGATGGGCCTTAACAAACTCAAGCCCGAGAAGGACAATTATCCAGCTGGTGTAAATCCACACAAGAAACACCGGAAGGGAGGCCAGTGTTCCATAGATTGCATTGTAGCCGGCAACCCCTATCTGAAAATGGAAATACCCCCAGTGAGCTATCTGCCACAATGTACCCGCAATCACTGCGCCAAGTATGGCCGATCTGACCTGTACCTTTGTATTTGGTATGTAGATGTAGAGAAACGTAAGGGCTCCCCATATACTTAAATATGGCAAAAGGCCAAACAGAAAATGGATTGCACCGCCCAGGCTTGTGTGGCTGATGAGCCACTGCACAGCCGACTGGCTCTGCATGGCGCTTGTCATGCTCATGGCTGTAAAAATAAGCAGGGGACCAACCACAACCACACTCAAGTAGTCACTGAAACGACGTCGCAAAGATCTGGTTTCAGTAACTCCCCAGGTAATATTGAATGCCTCTTCAATGCTTCCAAGAAGGGTTATTACCGTGACAACAAGCATAATAAGGCCAATCATTCCCAGTGATTTTACATTGGTATTGTTTACATAACCGATTATCCTGGCGGCAAGATCTTCGGATGAGTCTCCCAGGAGGCTCAAGAGCAGCGGTTCAAGGCTATTCTGTGCCCCAAGCCCTTTAAGCAGAGAAAATGCTATTGCAAGAAATGGAACCAGCGATAAAATTGTCGTATAGGTAAGGGCAGCAGCCCTGAGCCCCCCCTGATGCCGGT
>CAZXTZ010000060.1:1771-14480 GCA_964643645.1 uncultured Geobacteraceae bacterium | reverse complement strand
CCATACATGGCAAGGGGAAGAAGGATCGTACGGTACCGATTCCAGAGGCGATACGGCCGGAGTTACAGGCACAGATCAAGGCGATAGGTGAACTGCACGATCGGGACCTGGCCGCAGGGTATGACGGGGTGTTTCTGGATGATGCCGTGGAAAAGAAATATCCGAAAGCGCCTAAAGAGTTTGTCCATCAGTGGTTTTTTCCGCAGAAAAACCTGACCACGCTTCAGGAAAACGGGCAGCGGCGGCGCTGGCATCTGCATGAATCAGAACTTCAGGAGGCGCTCTATCCGGCAGTACGCAAGGCAAAGATCCCCAAGCGGGTTACCTCCCACACTTTCCGCCATTCCTTTGCCACTCATCTTCTGCAGGCCGGTTATGATATCAGGGTGATTCAGAATTTATTAGGCCATTCCAGCCTGAAAACGACCATGATCTATACCCATTGCGTCCCGGTCAGGACAATCAAAGAGCCGAGAAGTCCTCTGGATTTTTGAACCATACCAAAAGCTTTTAAAGTGTTGACAAATGTGGACGCTGGAGCATCTCGTGGCTTGCGTTCCCACGCTGGAGCGCGGGAACGATACATTTACAAAACGCCTCCGGATACGGGGGCGTTTTTTTATTAAAACATTCCCAAAATACAAAGGTTTGTTCTTGACAGGCTGTTGACTGCTGGTATAGTTTGCCGCAAAGTGGAAAAAAGTGGAATATAGTGGCATATAATGGAAAGAGAATCATGTTTGGGGGAGAAAACCTTACAACCGTAGACAGCAAGGGCAGAACCAGCATTCCGGTCAGGTTCCGCGAGATCCTGGAGGGTAACTTTGCTGACTCCCGTATTGTCATCACAAAGTCATCCCCCGTTGATTTTGGTGATGGGAGTTATGGACGTGGTCTTTCGGTGTATCCCCGTTCCGAATGGCAAGAGCTTGAGAAGAAGATACAGGAAAACGAGGGGGGGCTTCCCCTTGCCCAGCTGAACAGCCTGAAGCGTCTGGTTATCGGACCGGCTCAGGAGTGCAGTGCTGACAAGCTTGGCAGGGTGCTTATTCCTCCAGCCCTTCGAGCCCATGCTGCACTGGAGCGCGAGCTTTATTTTGTAGGCATGGGTCGTCGTTTCGATATCTGGAGCAGGGAGACCTACTTCCGTGTGAATGCCCAGGATGAGAAGAATTTCCCGCAGGATTCTGCTGCGTTGGCTGAGCTTGGAATATAGGTGGAGAATTTTTGCCACGAATCGGTAATGCCGACGGAGATTGTGGGGCTTCTGGATATACGTCCGGATGGAGTTTATCTTGATGGCACCCTTGGTGGAGGAGGCCACAGCGAGCTGATTCTTCAGAAGCTTGGCCCTGACGGACTGCTCTTTGGGATTGATCGCGACACGGAAGCGTTGTCAGCTGCAAGCAGCCGCCTGTCCGTTTTTGGGAGCAGATTCAGGGCACTCAAGGGAAGTTTTGCAGATATGGAGTCACTCCTCTCTTCTGCCGGAGTTGATGCGATTGATGGTGTTCTGCTTGATCTTGGTGTTTCATCTCACCAGCTGGACACTCCTCAGCGTGGCTTCAGCTTCAGGTTTGACGGGCCGCTGGATATGAGGATGGATCTGACTAGCGGAGAGTCCGCTGCTGATCTTGTAAATGAAATGTCTGCTCAGGAGTTGGAGCGTGTAATCAAGGAGTATGGCGAGGAGAGATGGGCGAGAAAGATCGCCCAGCGAATTGTTGAGGCGCGCAAGCAGGCTCCTATAGCTACCACTCTCCAGCTGGCCTCCATTGTTGAGCGTACAATTCCGCGTAAGTTTCAGGAGGATCGGATTCATCCTGCCACCAGAACATTCCAGGCCCTGCGAATAGTAGTGAACGAGGAGCTGGAGCAGCTGCGACGCGGCATAGTTGCTGCCATTAAACTTCTTAAGCCTGGTGGAAGGCTGGTTGTCATATCGTTTCATTCTCTTGAAGACAGGATAGTGAAACACGAAATGCGCGAGGCTGCCACTGGATGCCGCTGTCCCAAACAGCTGCCACGCTGCGTATGTGGGCATCTTCCCGTAGTGCGTTTACTGACAGGGCGTCCTGTTTTGGCCTCAGCAGAAGAGATCCGGAAGAATCCACGGGCGAGAAGCGCCAAAACAAGGGCAGTAGAAAAGTTAGGCTAGGAACTACAGGAGACAAAAATGGGGATGGTAAAATCCGGTTATGGCAAGCTGACAATGCCTCATGGCAACTCAATAGAGTTGTCAAAACACAGGATTGATATTGTCAGATTTCTTATGATTTTTATGATTCTTCTGACTGTGGTTTCCATATTTCATGTCTGGTCACGATTTCGTCTCATAGAGCTGAATCTTCAGATAGGGGATGCAGGCAGACAGATGAAGGAGCTTGAACAGGAGCAGAGACGCTTGAGGCTTGAGGCGGAATCTCTCCGCACTCCGGCAAGGATTGAGGCCATTGCTAAAAAGGATCTTGGAATGACGATTCCCCAGAACAATCAGGTGGTAATGGTAAAATGAAATTACCGGACTGTCATGGTGAGATAAGGAAATGAAAGAAGAACGCCAGAACTGGGCCAGAATACGGATAATGATAATTGCCGGATTTTTTGCCTGTTTCTTTATTGCTATTGCGATAAGGATGTTCTCTCTTCAGATTCTTCAGCATGACAGGCTGGTCAAGCTTGCCGAAAAGCAGCACAACAAGACGGTGTCTCTTACTCCCGCCCGTGGTGGCATATTTGACCGTAACGGTGCCCCCCTTGCTGTTTCCCTGGACATGGATTCTCTCTATGCGGAACCCAAAAGGATAAGGGATCATGAGGGCACTGCGGCTGCTCTTGCTACCCATTTGGGTGTAAACCGCCATGAAATTTTGAAGAAACTTTCCACGGGCAAGGGCTTTGTCTGGCTTGAGCGTCGTATTGCTCCCGATGTGGCGGCCAGGATCAAGTCCCTTCGGCTTGCAGGTATCGGTTTTGTGAAGGAAAGCAAACGGTTTTACCCGAATTTTGAAATGGCATCACATGTGCTTGGTTTTACGGGCCTTGATCCAAAGGGACTTGAAGGGATAGAAAAACGTTACGATTCAACCATTATGGGCAGCACCGGTTTTCTGGTTACTGAGCGTGATGCCCTCGGGCGCAATGTAGAGTTGAAAAGCGCCGTTATACGGGAGGCCATGCCAGGGAAGAGCATTGTGCTTACGCTGGATAAGAATATACAGTACCTTGCAGAGAAGGAGCTGGCAAAGGCCGTGACCGAAAACGGTGCAAAATCGGGTATTGCCGTAGTTGCAGAGCCTTCTACCGGCAAAATTCTGGCCATGGCCAATTATCCTACATTCAATCCCAACTCATACAGTCGTTATTCAACATTTCAACTTCGTAACAAAAGCGTGGCTGACAGTTTTGAGCCAGGGTCAACCTTCAAGATTTTTCTCATGGCTTCTGCAATAGAAGAAAAGGTGGCGAGGGTTGGGGATATTTATAACTGTGAGAACGGAAAGTACAGGATTCAGGGAAGAACAATTAACGATGATCATCCGCACGGAAGGATAAGTGTCGCAGAAATCCTCAAATATTCAAGCAATATAGGATCTGCAAAGATAGGTTTCAAACTTGGGGAAGAGCGTTATCACCGTTATCTCAAAGCATTCGGTTTCGGGGAAAAGACCGGAATTGATCTGCCTGCCGAGACATCAGGCATGTTACGTCCGCTTTCCCGCTGGTATGGGACAGATCTGGCGGCAATATCATTCGGGCAGGGTGTTTCTGTATCAGCAATACAGCTTGTAACAGCGGTTTCTGCCATAGCAAACGGCGGGGTTATAATGAGGCCCTACCTTGTTGACAGGATAAACGACGAATCGGGGCGTGAGATACAGAAGTTTCAGCCCCAACTGTTGAGAAGGGCAATATCGGCAGAATCAGCAAGGGTTGTAACAGGAATGATGGAAGGGGTTGTAAAAGAAGGTGGCACAGGCACCAAGGCTGCCATTGAAGGGATAAGGGTAGCCGGCAAGACGGGCACTGCGGAAAAGGTTGATTCTGTTACTAAAGGCTATTCAAGGACAAAAAGGACAGCATCTTTCATAGGGTTCGTGCCTGCCGACAATCCCCAGCTTACGATTCTGGTTGTAATTGACGAACCCAGCGGCAGTAAATACGGTGGAGTTGTTGCAGCTCCGGCCTTTAGGGAGATAGCAGTCAATTCACTTGGTTATATCAAGGGATCAGGCATCGGCGTTCCAAATGCTGAAAAAAGCAGACTACAGGTGAAGTCAAGTGCCCCTGCTGCGCCACAACCGGATGCCGGGATTAATAAATCCACTGAAAGCCTGGAACCGGAGGCAGAGGGAGGCAGCATTGATGTAGCGGGCGCAGGTACTACAATGCCTGATTTTCGTGGCATGAGCATGCGCAAGGTTTTGCAGGTAATGGAGAAGCAGCAGATAAACATACAGCTAAAAGGAAGCGGACGGGTAATTGAACAGCATCCGTTGCCAGGACATTTGATACAGGGAACCGATGAAATCTGGGTACGGCTGATGCCGACAGTATGACTCCAGGAGCCAGCATGCGCTTGAAAGAACTGCTTAAGGTCATTGAAACATCAAATGTTGAGGGTGACACGGAAACTTCGGTATGCAGTCTCGTCTGCGATTCCCGTAAAGTGTCAGACGGGGCTCTCTTTTTTGCCCTCCCGGGGAATGCTGTTGATGGACACGATTATATTGAGAGCGCGGTCTCTGCAGGCGCAGCCGCTGTAGTGCTTCAGGATGCCGGTCGGGCGCCTTCAGGTATTCCCTGGGTGCAGGTTGCTGACAGCAGGATGGCCATGGCCAGGATTGCGGCAGAATTTTACGGATCACCTACAGCCACTCTCCCGCTTGTGGGGATTACAGGCACAAACGGCAAGACAACCACAACGTATCTTGTTGAAGCAATAATGACAGCGGCAGGTATTCCACCAGCTGTCCTGGGAACAATATCATACAGATTTGGAAACAAATCTATAGAGGCGAGCCACACAACCCCGGAATCCACTGAGCTTCAGGCGGCATTCAGAACACTCGCCGATTCAGGGGCCAAAGGTTTTGTCATGGAGGTCTCATCCCATGCACTTGACCAGCGCCGGGTTGATGGCTCTATCTTCGATGTTGCCCTGTTCACAAATCTTACCCGTGACCATCTTGATTACCACAATAACATGGAAGAGTATCTGGCGGCCAAGCAGCGTCTGTTCATCGAACTCATGCGGCCTGATTCAGTAAAGCCGACCCGCAGGGCTGTAGTTAATATTGATGATGAATACGGCCAACGGATCGCCGATGTTGCTGCCTGCCCCGTAATAACCTTCGGACAGGAGAAGCCTGCTGATATCTCTGCAACTGATATTGTTTCATCTCTGGATGGCATAAAAGGTTTGATCAAAACCCCTGGAGGTGAGTTCAGATTCAGTTCCCGCCTTGTTGGCAGCTATAACCTCTCTAACATACTTGGCGCTACAGGCGTTGGAATCGCCCTGGGAATACCGATTGAGCAGATAAAGTCAGGAATTGAAGAGCATGCCCCGGTTCCCGGGCGTCTGGAGAGGGTTGAAAACAGTCGCGGAGTCACCTGTCTTGTTGATTATGCCCATACCGGTGATGCCCTGGAAAATGTACTTTCTACGCTTAAGAAGATTGCAACAGGCAGGATCATTACTGTATTTGGCTGCGGCGGCGACAGGGACAGGGGTAAACGGCCCGTAATGGGTGGGATTGCGGCAAGGTACTCGGATCTCGCCATTGTAACCTCAGACAATCCGCGAACAGAGGAACCTTCAGCAATTCTTGCGGAGATAAAGACCGGGATAGACGAAGCGAGTTTCAGAGAATACAGGGTCGAAGAACTGTCTGAACGGTTTTTGCAAAAAGGGTTCGTTGTGATCGAGAATCGTCGGGAGGCCATCAGGCTTGGCGCTGCTGTTGCCGGATCTGGTGACATACTCCTGCTGGCAGGCAAGGGGCATGAGGACTACCAGATAATAGGAAAAACAAAACATCACTTTGACGACAGGGAAGAGGCTGCATCGGCGCTTGCAGGGGGCACCCGACTTGTTTGAGATTTCTGAGATAGCAGCGGTAACTTCAGGCAGGATTTTAGGCCCGGCAGGCGTGGCAGTGTCAGGAGTCAGCACAGACTCTCGAAAAGTCAGCCCTGGCGAACTGTTTGTCCCTTTGAAAGGTGAGCGTTTTGATGGCCATGACTATATCTCACAGGTAGCCGGAGCAGGTGTAACGTCAGCTCTGGCTGATGAAAGGTGGGTAGGCAGTCACCAGATACCGGAAGGCATCAGTTGTGTTGCTGTAAAGAATACACTGCGGGCACTAGGTGATCTGGCAGCATCCTGGCGCAGTCGCTTCAATATTCCGGTGGTTGCTGTAACAGGATCAAACGGCAAAACAACCACTAAGGAGATGCTGGCCTCAATACTCAGGCAGACAGGCGATGGCCTTGCAACAGAAGGAAACCTGAATAATCTGATAGGTCTTCCGCTAATGGTTTTTAAACTTCGTTCAGAACACCTCTGGGCTGTTTTTGAGATGGGAATGAGCGAACCGGGTGAAATAGAACGCCTGGCCGAGATAGCGGCCCCACAGACAGGAATAGTTTTAAATGCATTTCCTGCACATCTGGCCAGCATGGGAACCGTTGAGGCAGTTGCAGCTGCAAAGGGGGAGCTTCTTCACAGGATAA
This sequence comes from uncultured Geobacteraceae bacterium, assembly GCA_964643645.1. GTDB lineage: Bacteria > Desulfobacterota > Desulfuromonadia > Geobacterales > Pseudopelobacteraceae > Trichlorobacter. The sequence continues at coordinate 7,742 of CAZXTZ010000060.1, read as the reverse complement.
GTGATAACGGAGTTGCGGTTGTAAACGCCGATGACCCCAGAATTGCCTCCTTGCACCAGAATCCCTCTGCACGCCGTATAAGCTTCGGCTTGAAGCGTGGAGAGGTAAGGGCCGATAATATCAGGCCGCTTGGCGCTGACGGTCAGCAGTTCACCATGATCACACCTGCCGGAAAGGTTGAGGTCATGCTTTCCGCATTCGGAAAACATAATATCTACAATGCGCTTGCAGCTTCTGCGGCTCTTGTAGATCATATTCCGCTTGAAGTTATCGCAGCCGGACTTTCAGCGTTCAGGCCATACAAAGGCCGATTCAGGATGGAGAAGATTGCCGGTGTAACGCTTATAGATGATACCTATAATTCCAATCCGGCATCCACATCTGCCGCATTGGCAACCCTTGGCGATCTTAAGGGCTCTGGCAAGGCATTTGTTGCTCTTGGAGATATGCTTGAGCTTGGCGGGAATGAAGCAGGGCTGCACAGGGTAGCCGGGGGCCAGGCCGCTCAGGTCGCCGACCACCTCTATCTTGTGGGGACTCTGACAGATGAAACCGCCGAAGGTGCTCTTGATGCGGGGATGGCTCCAGAAAGCGTCATGAAAGGGATGACTCATGAAGCGGTTGCAGAGGGTATTGCCAGACTGGCAAGACCGGGTGATATCATTCTGCTTAAGGGGTCGCGTGGCATGAAGATGGAAAAAATTGCCGAACTGATACGTCAATCAGGCTTTCAGGAGAACTGACCATGCTGTTTCATCTGTTTTACCCAATGGCGAGCAACCTGAAGATACTTAACATATTCAAGTATCTTACATTCAGAACAATATACTCAATGATAACGGCACTGATTGTCTGTTTCGTTCTTGGGCCATGGATAATCAGAAAGCTTGAGGGGCTGCAGGCCCGTCAGGTGATACGGACGGACGGACCGGAATCCCATCTTCAGAAACAGGGCACTCCTACAATGGGTGGTGTGATGATTCTGTCGGCAATAATCATTCCCACGCTCCTCTGGGCAGACCTGACGAACCTCTATGTCTGGCTGACACTTGCAATACTCGTTGGATACGGGGCCATCGGATTCATTGATGACTACAAGAAGGTGGTTGAAAAAGATCCCAAAGGACTTACGGCGCGTCAGAAGATGTTCTGGCAGGCTCTTTTGGCTGGAGGTGTCGCCGCATATCTTTTCATCACTCCTGCCTTCAACAAGATGCTCTATTTCCCCTTCTTCAAAAACTTCCACCCTGATCTGGGAATATTTTTCATTCCCTTTGTCGCTATAGTCATTGTTGGCGCCAGTAATGCTGTAAACCTGACAGACGGGCTTGACGGACTTGCTATTGGTCCGGTTGCAATAAATGCTGCCACATATATGCTTTTTGCCTATATCGCAGGACATGCCACGCTGTCGGCATACTTGCAGATTCCCAGGGTTCCCGGTGCAGGAGAGCTGGCCGTAATCTGTGGAGCAATGGTTGGCGCAGGTCTGGGATTTCTCTGGTTCAACTCCTACCCTGCAGATGTCTTTATGGGGGACGTGGGCTCACTTCCCCTTGGCGGAGCCCTGGGAACCATAGCTGTGCTTACAAAACAGGAGATACTGCTCGTTATAGTTGGAGGGATATTCGTTATCGAGGCCTTATCCGTAATTTTCCAGGTGGGCTCCTACAAATACCGTGGAAAGCGTATTTTCAGGATGGCTCCGATACATCACCACTTTGAGCTTAAAGGGGTAGCTGAGCCCAAGATCATAGTAAGGTTCTGGATAATAACCATAATACTTGCGCTGGTGGCAATTTCCACTCTGAAGATGAGATGATATGGAGCTGAACGGAAAAAAAATAACCGTGATGGGACTGGCTCGTACCGGCGTGGCCTGTGTACGTTTCCTCTCAAGGAATGGCGCAGTTGTGACTGCAACGGATATGAGGGATGAAACAGCTCTTTCACCAGTCATGAAGGAGCTGTCCGGTCATAAAATAAAATGGGTTCTTGGGAGGCATGAACAGTCTGACTTCACGGCTGCAGATATGGTGGTTGTTTCTCCTGGTGTCGCTCAGGAACATCCAATGCTGCAGGCTGCAAGGCTTGCTGGCGTTGAGGTCGCAAGCGAGGTTGAACTGGCGTCCCGTTTCATACAGGCCCCGATGGTGGCGATAACAGGAACCAACGGAAAGACAACTACGACCACGCTTGCAGGAGAACTTTTCAAAGCAAATGGTTTTGCAACCTACGTAGGTGGAAATATAGGAGATCCGCTTATAGACCTTCCTGAGTCAGGCGAACAGGTTGACCGGGTTGTTGCCGAGATAAGCTCATTCCAGCTCGAATGGATAGAGCAGTTCAGGCCAAAGGTGGCGGCGCTTCTGAACATTACTGAAGATCACCTTGACCGTTATGCCGGCTACAATGATTACATTGCTGCAAAGGTCAGGATATTCGAGAATCAGACCGCTGATGACTACGCAGTTGTAAACCGTGATGATGATATTGTATGGCAGGCTGCACGGTGTCTGAAAGCACAACTGTTTCCCTTCAGCCGCAGGCTCGAACTTGATGAGGGGATCTTCTGTCTGGATGAAGAAGTTGTATTTCGTCACAAAGGTGAGGAAATCCGGTTTCCAACCGCTGATTTTAAGCTCCAGGGTGTTCACAACCTGGAGAATATAATGGCAGCTGTTGCCTGTGCGCTGATTGGCGGGTGCAAGCCTGGCCCATGCCTTAATCTTCTGAACAGCTTTGAGTCACTTCATCACAGAATGGAGTTTGTGCGTGAACACAAGGGGGTACGCTACTACGAAGACAGTAAGGCAACCAATGTCGGCAGTGTGGCAAAGGCTCTTGAGAGTTTCACTGAGATTACCCTGATTGCCGGGGGCAAGGACAAGGGTGGGTCATACGCTCCGCTGGCTGATCTAGTGCGTGAGAGAGTAAGACATCTGATTCTTATCGGAGAGGCTGCTGCCAGAATGGACGATGAACTGGGGGCCCTTACGGATACCAGATATGCAGATACCCTTGAAGATGCTGTAATTGCAGCTGCAGAAATCACAAAATCCTGCGGTGTGGTGCTCCTATCTCCCGCCTGTTCAAGCTTTGACATGTTCAGGGATTACGAAGAGAGGGCACAGCGCTTCATTACGGCGGTAAAGGGGCTCTGATGGCAGAGGCGAAGAAGGGGTTCCAGCTTGCGGATTACGATCTGGTGCTGCTTCTGATGGTGCTGGCCCTGACCTCATTCGGCATTGTAATGGTCTACTCTGCCTCTTCTGTAATGGCTGCAAAAAATTTCCATGACGGCGCTTTTTTTCTCAAGCGTCAGGGAGTATTCGCCTTTGCAGGATTTATAATAGCAGCGGTTGTAATGAGAGTTGATTACCACCACTGGAAGAAACTGGCAGTGCCGATGCTGTTTTTATGTCTTTCACTTCTGGTGCTGGTTCTCATTCCAGGTATAGGGGCAAAGATAAAGGGAGCATCCAGATGGATAAGACTCCCGGGCTTCAACCTTCAGCCGTCTGAGTTTGCAAAGATCGCACTTATAATCTACATGGCTTACTCGCTGGAGAAGAAGTACGACAAGATAAAATCCCTTTCATACGGGTTTCTGCCATACATGGTTGTTCTTGTTATGCTTCTGGCGCTGATTCTCAAGCAGCCTGACATGGGAGCGGCCTTAACTCTGGCAGCAGTTACTGTAATAATGCTTTTTGCGGCAGGAACCAGGCTGGTTTTCCTTTTGGGCACGGTTATGGTCGCTGCCCCATTTGTTGCATACATGGTTTATCACTCGGCATACAGATGGAGAAGGATAAAGGCATTTATGAATCCGGAGCAGGACCCCACCGGCATAGGCTGGCAGATAATACAGTCCAAGTACGCATTCGGGGCAGGTGGATTCTTTGGGCAGGGGCTGGGAGAGGGTAAACAGAAACTGTTTTACCTTCCTGAGGCCCATACTGACTTCATTCTCTCCGTAATCGGTGAAGAACTGGGGTTTGCAGGGGTTGTTGTGGTTGTGGGGATGTTTTTTATTCTGGTTCAGAGAGCCATGAGGATAGCAGCAGCAGCCAATGATCCTTTTGGCCGTTATCTGGCCCTGGGCATAGCGGTTCTGTTTGCAATAGAGGCAACTGTCAACATGGGGGTAGTAAGCGGGCTGCTCCCTACAAAAGGGCTGGCCCTGCCATTTTTAAGCTACGGAGGAAGTTCCCTGATTATAAGTCTTTTTGCCGTGGGGATACTGCTCAACATATCATCGGGTCTCAAGATCACTTCTTTGTCAGGTGGAGGTCACAAATGAGGCTCATTGTTGCCGGAGGCGGTACAGGCGGGCATCTTTTTCCCGGAATAGCCGTTGCAGAGGAGTTTCTTTCACGATCACCTGAAAACGAAGTGCTTTTTGTCGGATCAGAAAAGGGGATAGAGGCACGGACAATTCCCAGGCTTGGCTACAGGCTGGAGCTTATATCTGCAGCAGGGGTAAAGGGTAAGGGTAGTCTTTCCAAATTAAAAGCAATGGCTATGCTGCTTTACGGATATTCCCAGTCGAGAAAAATCCTTAAGGATTACAAACCGGATCTTGTGCTCGGTGTGGGCGGTTATGCGTCAATGCCTATGGTGCTGGCATCCAGAGGAATGGATATCCCGCGATATATCCATGAGCAGAACGCCCTTCCGGGGTTGTCAAACAAGGTGCTGTCAAGGGTGGCAGAGATGGTGTTCATCTCTCTTGAGGAATCGGCAAAATTTTTTCCAAAGGGCAAGACCCTGTTGACCGGGAATCCGTTGAGGAGGCAGATTCTTGAAAATATGGACTCAAGCCTCAATGGGCAAGAGCCAGGAAGTCCCGATTCACCTTGCACCTCTGTATTTAACCTCTTCATCTTCGGGGGCAGTCAGGGAGCCCATCCGCTTAATGTGGCGCTGCCTAAGGCAATCGGGGAGATCGGGCAACATGCAGGGCTGAGCATAACCCATCAGACTGGAGAAAATGATTTTGCTGATGTTAGAGAGGCATACCGTTTGGCAGGGATTGATGCTGATGTCCGCCCTTTCATAGACGATATGGCCGCGGAGTATGGAAAAGCCGATCTGATCGTCTGCAGGGCCGGCGCAACAACCATTGCTGAAATAACTGCATGCGGAAAGGCCTGTCTGTTCATTCCATTCCCATTTGCGGCGGATGACCACCAGCGTCAGAACGCCGAGGCCCTGCTCAAGAAAGGGGCCTGCGAGATGATGCTGGAAATGGAGATGACGCCAGCAAATCTGGCCACTGTGATTTCAAGGTACATGAATAACAGAAATGAGCTTGCAGTGATCGCCGGGAATGCAAAAGCCCTTGCAAGGCTTGATGCGGCAAAGGTAATTGTTGACGAGATGCTGAAAGGATTACAAGGATAATAAATGAGTGCTGCCAGACTGATATTTAAAGCTATGCAGTTGAGGGTTGTTTTCATCTCAATCTTTTTGCTCATTTTTTCAGTCTCAACTCTTTTTGCCGTCTCCCAATGTAGCTGGGTCACAAGGGCTGAGTGCGCTAAAGACGCTAATAAATACGGCTCTTACTGCGATATATCGAGTTGCTACTGCGGCTCACCTTATGTTTCTACTCCAACACTTAGCATAAGTAGGTGTGCCCAGCCTGGCTGGTTACCCTCAGTTGGCGGTGCATACTGTTATCCTCATGGTCTTATTGACAACATATCTGAATACAAATGCGATTGTTCCATCAAGATTTCCATTGTCTCGCCTGTTCCAGTCACCTACGGCGGCAGTATCACCATAAGCGGCTCGATAGCCTCCACAGACCCTTTGCTCACCTGGACTGCCTCCATAAACGGCAGCAACATAAGCAGCGCCGGCACACAGATAACCATCCCCTGGGTCGGCAAAGACTCAAATGGGAAGCAGCTTCCTCCAGGCACATACCCTGTATCCATAACCGCAAAGAGCAGCGACGGCA
>CAZXTZ010000060.1:0-1731 GCA_964643645.1 uncultured Geobacteraceae bacterium | reverse complement strand
CTCCAGTGTCCGGTGGGCCTTCAATGGATCAGTGTGTTGCCTCCACAGTCAACATAGGAAACGGCTGCTACAACCACGAGCAGCTTCTGTTCTCCCTACCCGGCGCGCCGATGCTTGGAGAGGTAGCCCTTTATCACTCAGGCAGCGACAGCTACAAAGGCTCCCTTGGCCAGGGGTGGAGCCACAGCTTTGACCTCTCCTTAAAAAAGAACAGTGACAACAGCATACTTATCCGTCATGGCAGCGGCAGATACCGCTACTTCACCCCGCAGGGGTCAGGCTACATCCCTTCAACCGGAGACACAGGCAGCATCTTCCCCGACTCCATCGGTTACACACTTGTTGAACAGGACGGCAGCAGACTCTCTTTCAATGCATCAGGACTTCTCCAGAGCATAACAGACCGGGCAGGGAGAAGCATCACCTTCACCTACACCGGCAACAACCTGAGCAAGGTATCCGACCCTGCAGGGAGAAAGATAACCTTCACATCAGACACAAGCGGCAGGATAATCTCCATAGCCGACCCGGCAGGCAGTACACACAAGATAACCTACGCAAATGGCCTCATATCCTCCGTAACCCGCCCTGACAACAAAGGATGGCAGTACAACTACGACTCAAAAGGATTCATCACCAGCAAGACAGACCCTGCGGGAAACATATTCACAAACAGCTACGACGCCTCAGGCAGGCTTGTCACCTCAACCGATCCCCTTGGCAGGAGCAAGCAGATCACTTGGGACAGCATATTTGAGGGGGATAACAGCACAACCATCACAGAAAAGGACGGCAATCCCTGGCAATACCGTTACGACCCTGTAAAGAGTCTCCTCATTGCAAAGATAGCCCCAAGCGGAGCCACCTGGAGATACAGCTACGACTCGAACGGCCGTGTAGCCACCATAGAACAGCCTGACGGAACACTCGAGCGATATACATGGGACAGCAACGGTAACAAGCTCTCCTACACAAACGGAAACGGGGCCACCACCGGATACAGCTACAACAGCTTTGGTCAGCCTGTCCGCATAATAGATCCAATGGATCAGACCACCAACCTTGACTACGACACCAAAGGAAACCTCACAACCGTAACCGCTCCAAACGGCACAACAAAATACAGCTGGGACGCCAACAGTAACCCTTCAGCCATAACCGACCCCATGGGTAACACAACCAACCTCCAGTATGACGCAGGCGGAAGCCTCCTCTCCCTGACCGACCCACGTGGCGGGGCCACAAAGATAACCCGCAACGCCAACGGCAGCATAACCTCCATCACCCTTGCCAACGGCGGAGTAATCAAACAGACCTGGGACACCCTGAACCGTCTCACATCCGTAACCGACCCCAATGGCGGAGTAACAAAAAGGTCATACGACTCAAACTCCAACATAACCGCCATAACCGACCAGACAGGTAGCAGCACAACCACCGCATACGACCAGCTGAACCGCCCCGTAAAGACCGTAAACGGCGCAGGGGCAGCAACACAGTACAGCTGGACAGCCACAGACGATCTATACAGCATAACCGACCCGGCAGGGAACAGCACCACCTACAGCCGCAACCCCCTTGGTCTTCCGGAACTTGAAACCGATCCCCTTGGCAACGGCACCCGATACAGCTACAACAGCGCGGGCACCATCACCTCCCGCACAGACGCAAACGGAGTAACCGTAACCTACAGCCACGACGGAGCAGGCCGCATCACCTCCAAAACAGCCC
>CAZXTZ010000059.1:2623-14816 GCA_964643645.1 uncultured Geobacteraceae bacterium | reverse complement strand
ACCAGCTCCAGAAGTTTCTCATAACAGCCTGCGGCATCCCTTATTCTACCTTCTTCCTCATAAAGCTCGGCAAGCAGCAGCCATCCCCAAGGATGTCCGGGCTCTTTTTTTGTAATCTCTGAAAAGGCAAACCGAGCGCCTTCAGTGTCTCCCGCTTCAAGCAAATAGTCACCACGCTGCATGCAACCCACAGCCGTATATCCCTGCCTTGCCTCCAGGTCGGAGGTCCGTCTGCTGTTAAATCCAGGCGGGGTGTAGCTTAGCCCTTCAAGAAGTTTTTTTGCGGAGATACCATCAGGGTCGTTAACAACAAGCGCAGCAGCGCCAGAATTTTCAAAAAATTCCTGGTCAATAACTCCCTTTGAAAGGAATTCAGAGTGGATTGCAGTGCCAGGATAGAATGCAAGCGGGGCGATCTGGATGTCATCAGGTTTGATTCTCTTCAGCAGTTTTCGGGTAAGGCCTTTATCGGTGGAGGACTCGCCCGGAATTCCTGAAATAAGATACACAGAAAGGCTTAAACCTGCGTAATGAACCATATCAGCAGCATTTATTATCCTTTGGAGATCGGACTTCTTCCCAAGATATGAAAGCATCTCCGGCGATCCCGATTCAACCCCGAGCTGGATACACTCACAACCGGCCCGTTTCATTGCCAGAAGCAGAGCATCATCAATTGTTTCAACCCTTGTCTGGCAATTCCAGAAAAAGTTCAACCTGCTTTCTGTGAGAAGAGTGCAGAGTCTCATCACCCTGGCCCTGTCGAGGGTAAAAGTATCATCCCTTAGTGAAAGGTAAAGCAGGCCAAAGCGCTGCCTCAGAAAGCGGAACTCATTAATGACGGATTCCGGAGACCTGCTGACAACGGATCTGCCCCAGAATGTCGGAGATCCGCAGAACCTGCAGGAGGAAGGACAGCCCCTGGCAGTGCTTACAAACTGGGCCTGATCAACAGGGACAGTTCCCAATGCCTCATGAAGAAAAGAGTATGGATATGGCATGCTGTCCAGATCCGTTATCCTTTTTCTGGGCAAAGTCCTGATATATTCAGGGCCATTACGGATAACAAGTCCGGCAATATCCCGAATCGGATGCTGATTTTTTAAAGCGCTCATCAACTCCAGAGTGGTAGACTCTCCCTCACCAGCAACAATAAGGTCAATTTCCGGATGCCTTTCAAGGATAAGCTCCGCCTCCGCAGTGGCATGGGCGCCACCGAGGATGATAATACAATCAGGAAGCAGCTTCTTTGCCCGGCTTGCAAATGCTATCGTTTCATGGCGATTGTGAGTCCACTGAGAGAGACCAAGAACGGACGGGCGAATTTTCAGAAGAATTGCGTCAGACTCTTTTGGGCTCATGCCTGACAGGTTCACAAGATCGGTATCGTAGCCACTCAGGCGCAGAACAGCATGTATTGAGCAGAGGCCCACAGGAAGCAGGTCTGTGAAAAAACTGCTCTCATTCCTTGGGATGGAGCCTGAAATATAGGCAAGCATGATTTTCATCTGGCAGGCAAAAAAAATCCGGGCTCTTGGAGAACCCGGAGGTTGAGACTTGAAACTGGCGACATGTTAATTATTGATAGCTTCAGGAAGACTTATTCCGAGATGATCATTTGACAGGGCATCCATTCCGGACTCCTCCTCAACACCAAGCAGCAGCTTGCTTAAATCAAGTCCTTCCGGATCAATCTTGCCTATCCTTCTTGCCCCGAGAAAACGTGATATGTAGTAGGGGGTATCCATGGATGAAATAACAACCTTGCGGTCCCGTGAAGAGGCATGGATCATCTTACGGTTACCCAGATATATTCCCACATGGGAGGCATAACTTGCATATGTACGGAAAAAGACAAGATCCCCGCGTTTCAGATCCCCCCGAGGCACTTCCATGCCAACGCTGAACTGCTCCCTTGCGGTGCGTGGAAGCTTTACATCCTGTTTTCTGAATACCTGCTGTGTGAAACTTGAGCAATCAAGCGAATAGGGGCTGTTGCCGCCAAATCTATAGTGAGCGCCAAGAAAGCTGTAAGCGTTTTTTTGAAGCGATGCGTAAGTGCGTTTGTCTTCAAGATTCTTTGCAAGATCAACAGGGGCGTCAGTGTCAACATCGGAAAGCTCTGCCATGACTTCATTAATTTCCTGCTCATTCAGAAGATCTTTGTTGACAAGGCGCAAACGCTCGGAAGTTGACTGCCTTCTGGTTGCAATATCACACACAACGCCAGTAGTGGCGGTAAGCGCAAGCAGCTGGCCGGGCTTGACCTTGTTACCCCTTATGGCATTAAGCTTTCTAAGGGTTGCCATTTTTACGCCGGTCTTTTTTGCTATTGATGGCAGGGTATCGCCCTTGACTACCTTATAGTTGCTACAGTTTTCAACCTGTTTTTCTGCCTGGGCGGACTGGGTAGGGATAATTATGCTGGTGCCTTTGGGCAGACGACTGCTGCTAAGGTTGTTAACCGACTTCAATTCATTAACAGAAATTCGATATTTACGTGCGATGCTCTGAAGGGTCTCGGTGGGGCGTGTAACTACATGTGTCTTTGAAGCAAAAGACGAGACCGGGAGGGTGAGCAGCAGCATTAAAGAGGCTGGTATAAGTCTGATTAAATGCTTCATCTTTCCTCCTTCCTTTCCGATTAATAGATAATCACTCCACAGTGTCGTTGTTCTTACCCTACCAATGCCCCGCTGTCAAGAAAAAACAGTTTTTTGGTTAGCATAAAGCATGCCACTGAAACACAATTGAAACATAATTATTACTGTTTAGCTCTCTTCATCGGTCTGATTGCAACCTTTACGGATGATGGATCAACAGAAATCACAGTTATTCCTGCTGGCACCCTTACCATTGAGGGGGTGATTTTCAAGGTGCTGCTCCCCTCAGGCAGGCCTGAAAGATCCAGTTCGGCCAGCAGGGCAAGGTTTTGCGGTGATGGGGCAAGCGCTGATGTGGAACGCACCTTTGCCGTAACATCCGCCGGCACCACCCTCGCAAGGGCCATCCCCTCTGGAATTCCCTTGAATGCAAGCGTGGCCGGAACAAAAGAAACATCTCCCTGGCGGAAAGCAAGTATGAGCCAGACCGCTGAAACCGCAAGCAGGATTGCTGTCTTAGGAAGCATGTCGCTGAAGAGCAGGGGTATTATCCCCTTGCCTGACTCCTCGGCATCCGGAGAAAGAAGAGACTGTAAAATTTCCTCCAGATGCGCCCTGTCTGGAACCGGCCTTAGTTCACCTGCGGCAGCCACTGAAACTTCGCCCCGCTCTTCAGACACAACAAGAACAACCGCATCGGTTTTTTCTGTAAGCCCCAGGGCAGCCCTGTGACGGGTTCCATACTGACGTGGCAGCGTGGCGCTGTCTGATAGCGGAAGCAGACAGGCTGCGGCAACAATCCGTTCATCCCTGACAAACACTGCTCCATCATGAAGCGGCGTTGCATCGCTGAAAATATTTCTCAGCAGCGGAGAAGAAAAACTTGCGTCAACAGGCACCCCGTGCAGCAGATGGTCTTCAAGCTGTTCCTTGCGCTGGAATACTATAATGGCGCCGGTCTTTTCTGAAGCGAGTTCGAAAACAGCATCAGCCACAGCTGAAAAACCTGCGGATCCCCTTTTTTCAGACACTCCTGTGAACTCCCTCAGCAGGCTGAACTTGTAAAGCGCTTGCCGTATTTCGTTCTGAAAAACAACAACAACGAGAACTATCATTACGGTTTCAAGCTGTTGCAGCACCCAGCTCGTCATGTTCAGGCCGACATGTCGTGTGATAAAGAAAATTGCCATCACAACAAGCAGGCCTGTAAGCAGCCGTATTGCATGGCTTCTCCTGAACCACCTGTAAAGCTGGTAGATGAGCATACTCAGAAACACAATATCAATAATATCCTGGGGCCTTACCTGAGGCATCCTGTATATCTCCCGTGTAAAGCCATGCCTTAAAAGATGAATTCTTCTGGCATGGCGTTGCAATCTGTGTTACGAAATAAAACCCGTTTAATATACCAGTTATTGCTGAAGGGTGCACAAAAAACATGTTCAGGCTTTCTGAAAAAGGGGAGCAGATCCGGCAAATGTTCGGAGCCATTGCCCCTCGCTACGACTTTCTAAACCACCTGCTAAGCTTCGGAATTGACAAAAGATGGCGTAAGACAGCGGTTCGCCTCGTAAAGGCTCCGGAAGGCGGCAGGATTCTCGACGTTGCCACCGGAACCGGCGATCTTGCCCTTGAATTGGCCAGATCAACTCCAGCATCCCTCAAGATAACAGGCGCAGACTTCAGCGCTGAAATGGTAAGTCTGGGGGAGCAGAAGGCCGCAGCCTCCCAATATGCCTCAAGGCTTGACTTCAAGGTTGCCCCCTGCGAGGATCTCCCGTTCCCTGCCGGAACTTTCGATTCAGTTACCATTGCATTCGGCATAAGGAATGTAGTGGACAGGCGTCTCGGACTCGCCGAGATGTGGAGGGTTCTGAAGCCGGGTGGCAGAATGGTTATTCTGGAATTTTCCACCCCACGCTCAATGCTGTTCAGAGCCTTCTACCACTTCTATTTTCACCGGATACTGCCTGTAATAGGCGGACTTTTTTCTACATACAACGCCTATAAATATCTGCCTGAATCAGTATTCGAGTTTCCTTCAAGTGAGGAATTCTGTCGCACGATGACCGAAATCGGTCTGAAAAATGTTCATTGCCAGCCCCTTACATTCGGTATTGCCTCAATATATACAGGAAGCAAAGACTGATGAAGCAGGAGGATCTGGACAAAACAAGACTCTGGTTTGACTCCCATGTTGCCTCTTACCTGGACATGGATCCGGAAGGCCTGAAAAATATCCGGCTTAAAGAGGAACATACCTTCCGGGTTCTGGAGGCAACCAGGGCCATTGCGCAAGGCGAAAATCTGACAGACGAAGAAACCCTTATCGCCTCCGCTGTCGCCCTTCTCCATGACGCCGGACGCTTTCCCCAGTACAGACGCTGGAGAACTTTCCGTGACAGCGAATCAGACAACCACGCTCGACTTGGAATCGAGGTTATCAGAGAACAGAATCTGCTTGATCATCTTTCCCTGGCTGACCGCCTGCTGATTGAGGAGGCTGTCCGCTTTCACAATATGATGGCCATTCCGGAACGCAGGGAATCACCCACTGATCTGTATATCAAACTTATCCGGGATGCCGACAAACTGGATATCTGGTTTGTGTTTTTAAACTACTTCAGACAGCCTGAAGAGGAAAGGGCATCAGCCGCAGGCCTGGGCTTTCCCGATCTGCCGGTAGTAACTCCAGAATGCGTTGCCTCATTTATGGATGGAAGCGTTGTAAAACTCGACAGCTGCAAGGTGATAAACGACTTCAGGGTGCTTCAGATGTCATGGGTATATGATCTTAACTTTCCGACAACCTTTCGTCTGCTGAGGGAAAGAAACTATCTCAATCATCTTGCAGCAGGGCTTCCGGAAGATTCGGGACTCAGCAAGGCAACAGATAATGCACTTGAGCACATATCGAAAATGGCAGACAGGCCCTATTAAATAAAGAGGCTATCCCAAAACAGCCCCCACATGTTCATTATACGAAACATAACCCCCATAATTATTCCCCTGGCCTTTCTTCTGACAGCGAGGATCTTCCTGCCGCATATTTCCCAGGTCCCGCCTGCCAGACTTGAAATGATACATATCACCCCATACCTGCTTGCCTTTGCGGGGCTGCTGCTCAGTTTTCATTTCCGTCGAGGCAGGATCTGTCTTCTATTCATACTCTCAACAGTCGGCTATTACCTTATGAACAGCAGGCTTTCGGAAGGGCCGGACACCCCTGAATCCCTTCTGGTTTACAGCGCACTGGCCGTGCTGTTACCCTTCAATCTGCTGATCGTTGCCCTTATGCGTGAAAAGGGGATCTGTGGCGGAGCAGGCAGAATGAGGCTTCTGTTTCTGGGCATCCAGTTTTTGCTACTCTGGCTGACCATGAAGAACGGGAGCCAGGGTGTCTGGATCAAGCTGACATCTCCACTTATCAGTTGGCATGCCCTTGACCATCTCACCATACCACAGGGCAGTCTGTTGCTTCTGCTGGCAGCCGGTTCCATATCGTTTATCCGGGGTACATTTCGCCATTCACCTGTTGAGGCAGGAATATTCGGGCTCTCAGTCGCATTCGGCATAATCCTGAACTGGCCCTGGACGCCCCACCTGCTTACCGTATTCAACATAGCGGCATCTCTCATCCTTGTTTCCTCCGTTATCCAGGAATCCCACAATATGGCTTTTCGTGATGACCTGACCGGCCTCCCCTCCCGCCGCGCCCTGAACGAGGAGCTTTCCGCCCTGGGAAGCGGTTACACTATTGCAATGCTTGATGTTGACCATTTCAAAAGGTTCAACGACAGATACGGCCACGATGTCGGAGATCAGGTGCTGAAGATGGTTGCCGGAAGAATGCAGATGGTAAGCGGGGGTGGTCGGCCATTCCGCTATGGCGGCGAGGAATTCACTGTAATATTCTTAAGAAAAAGCGCAAAAGATGCAGCTCCCCATCTGGAAAAACTGCGTCAGGATATAGCAGACTACAGAATGAATATCCGTGGGAATGACCGTCCCAAAAACGACGGTAACGGACAGGTGCGCCGCAACAGCAGCAATCAGTCCGATGAGGTATCTGTAACCATCAGTATAGGGGTAGCCGAAGCCACGCCTAACAGGACAGCCCCGGCTGAGGTAATAAAAGCGGCAGACCAGGCCCTTTACAAGGCCAAGAGTGGCGGTAGAAACCAGGTATGCCTTGCATCAGGCAGATAGAGATTTGCCAGTATCAGACTATTTTTAAACCAATCCTGCTTCACCGGAGGAATTAATGATTTTAACAGATAAGTGCAGGCTGTCTGCACAAAAACTGCGATGGAACTGCGATCCCAAACAGTTCTCATTCAAAAGCACAAAGGAGCTGCCCGACCTGGTTGATGCAGTGGGACAGGAAAGGGCAATAAGGTCCATAGAATTCGGACTGGGTGTCCACGACACCGGTTTTAACCTCTACATATCGGGCGAAACCGGCACGGGACGTACCTCTACCATACGAAACATACTAAAGATACGGGCAAAAAATGAACCTGCCCCCCTGGACTGGGTGTATGTATTCAACTTCAAGGATGCCGATGCCCCTGTTTCGCTTTCACTTCCGGCAGGCATGGGAAGCCAGCTGACAGAAGATATGAAGGATCTTGTGGATGCTTTCAAAAAAGATATTCCAAAGGCCCTTGAGAGCAGGGAGTACGAATCGCGTCGAAATGAGGTTTTGGAAAAGTACCAGGCCGATAACAACCAGCTTTTTCAGGAACTGGAAAAGGAGTCGGAAGAGAGCGGGTTTGCGCTTCAGCGAACTGTCTCCGGTCTTGTGATAGTTCCTCAAAAGGACGGGCAGAACTTTACACAGGAGGAGTACGAGGCTCTGGAGGATGAAGAGCGGGAAAAGATAGAAGAACTCGGAAAGAGTCTTACCGAGAAGCTAAACGAAGTATTGAGGCAGGTCCGCGATAACGAAAAAGCCACAAAAGACGCACTGTCCCAGGCCGACCGGGATCTGGGGATGTCATGCCTCGGCCATCGCCTTGATCCCATGAAAGAAAAATATGCCGGCATTGAAAAAGTGCTGTCATATCTTGAAGCGGTGCAGGAGGATATACTCAAGAACCTTGAAGATTTCAAGCCCCAGCCCCCACAGCCCCAGATTCCAGGCCTCAAATTCCAGCGCCAGGAGCCAAGTTTCGAGCGTTACAGCGTAAATCTTCTGGTTGACAACAAGGAAACCGAAGGAGCGCCCATAGTATTTGAGCCTAATCCCACATACAACAATCTGTTTGGCCGCATAGAACATGTAATGCAGTACGGCGGAGTTGCCGTAACCGACTTCACAATGATAAAGGCCGGAGCCCTTCACAGGGCAAACGGCGGATATCTTGTGATTGACGCCCGGGAAGTGTTGATAAACCCCTTTGTCTGGGACGCCCTGAAACGCT
The DNA here is from genome assembly GCA_964643645.1 of uncultured Geobacteraceae bacterium. GTDB lineage: Bacteria > Desulfobacterota > Desulfuromonadia > Geobacterales > Pseudopelobacteraceae > Trichlorobacter. Next base: position 6,787 of record CAZXTZ010000059.1, on the reverse strand, counting down.
GTATCCGAACTGCGGAAATCAGAATCGAGGATGTGCTTGAGCAGTACCGTTTCATGACCATGGTAACCCAGAAACCGGAGGCCGTACCTCTTCAGACCAAGATAATACTTGTTGGAACCCCCTGGATATACTACCTGCTCTACTATCTTGACCCCGATTATCGGAAGTTTTTCAAGGTAAAGGCCGAATTTGACAGCCGTATAGCCCGTACACCGGAGGTTATGAACGAATACGCCCTTTTTGTCGCAACACTCTGCCGCGACAAGAAACTTCTGCACTTCGACCGTAGCGGTGTTGCCTGTCTGCTGGAATACACTGCCAGAATGGTGGATGACCAGGAAAAGCTGTCATCAAGCTTCATGGAGATAGCTGACTTTGTAAGGGAGGCCAGCTTCTGGGCAGAGCGGGACGGTCACAAGCTTGTTAAATGCGCCGATGTCCGCAGGGCAGCCGAAGAACAGCTCTACAGGGTAAACCGGATAGAAGAACGGATGCAGGAGCTGTTTGATAACGGCACAATCATGGTGGACACTGACGGCGAAGCCACCGGGCAGATAAACGGCCTCTCCGTAATATCCCTTGGAGACCACACTTTCGGACGTCCATCAAGGATAACCGCCCGTACCTGGCTTGGCCAGGCAGGTATGGTAAACATTGAACGGGAGGTAAAGCTTTCCGGCCCCATTCACGACAAAGGGGTAATGATCCTGACCGGATGGCTGGGCGGAGTATTTGCGACACGCCATCCGCTCTCAATCTCGGCCTCGATCTGCTTTGAGCAGAACTACGATGGTGTGGAAGGAGACAGCGCCTCATCAACGGAGCTTTACGCCCTTCTGTCCGCAATATCCGGGATACCTCTCAAACAGGGGATAGCTGTAACAGGAAGCGTAAACCAGCATGGCATTATACAGCCCATAGGGGGAGTAAACCACAAAATTGAAGGTTTTTATGCCGTATGCAAGGCAAAGGGGCTCACAGGTAAACAGGGTGTGCTTATACCAAAAACAAATGAGCGCCACCTTATGCTAAGGGAGGATCTGGTTGAAGCGGTAACAAAGGGACGCTTCCATATCTGGAGCATAGCAACAATAGAAGAGGGAATAGAAATACTTACAGGAATGCCTGCAGGGAAGGCTGACAACCACGGGAAATTTGAAAAAGGCACACTATACAGCCTTGTGGCCCGAAACCTTAAAAAAATGCACGACAGAATGCATTCTGAGGACGAAGAGAAAGAACAGCCAAAAAAGAAAAAAATCTGAGTAAAAAGCAAAGAAAGGGGATTAACAAATGGGAATCAGCTGGCGTGATGATCTTGCAATAGGTGATGAAAAGATAGATTCCCAGCACAGGGAGCTGATTGAACGGTTTGACAATCTGCTGAGTGCGTGCAGAAATGGTGAGGGAAAGCAGGAGCTTGCGAGGTTGCTTGATTTCCTTGACCAATATGTAATTCTTCATTTCGGTGAAGAAGAATCAAGGCAGCGTCTTGTGGGTTATCCGGCTTATCCGGGACATCGCTTACAACACAAGGATTTTATTGAAAAAATTTCTCAACTCAAGGTAAGGATAGCATCAGATGGGGAGATACAGCTTGATCACCTGCTTGAGACAAACAGTATGCTGCTGGACTGGCTCGTAAACCACATATCAACCAGCGACAAGGCACTTGGAGAGTTTATCCTTAAAAACAGCTGAACAGGGAGGTAACAGAGATGCGGATCCTCCATACATCAGACTGGCATCTGGGACATACCCTGCATGAACATTCAAGGGAGTACGAGCACCGTGCCTTTATTGCATGGCTGCTTGAAACATTGTCAGCCGAGCAGATTGATGCCCTTGTAATCAGCGGGGATATCTTTGACAGCGCAAATCCTTCAGCCCAGTCCCAAAAAATCTGGTACGGTTTTCTTGCTTCCGCCAACCGCTTGTTACCTGAGCTTCAAATAGTAGTCATCGGCGGTAACCACGATTCTGCGGCACGCCTTGATGCGCCCGTTCCCCTTCTCGAATCCATGAAAATCCATGTAACCGGCGGTATTCCCTATCTTGAAGAAGGGGGTATTGACTGGAATCGAATGATTGTTCCGCTTTACAACAGGAAGGGTTTGCGTTCTGCATGGGTTGCTGCCGTGCCGTTCCTGCGTCCCGCCGATCTTCCCCCTGCATCTGAGGATACTGAAGACAGCATGATTGATGGAGTCCGCAGGAGGTACGCCGAGGCAGTTGAAGCTGCCATGGAGCGCCGATCAGCCGGAGAAGCGCTTATTGTTACCGGCCACTGCTATCTTTCCGGGTCTGTGCTTTCAGAGCTTTCAGAGAGAAAAATTCTGGGGGGCAATCAGCATGCCCTTCCTGTTGATCTTTTTGATGACCGGATAACATACGTTGCGCTGGGGCACCTGCATCTGGCCCAGTCAGCAGGAGGCCGGGAAAATGTACGCTACAGCGGTTCCCCTATTCCCCTTTCCGTCAGCGAGATCCGCTACTGTCATCAGGTATGCGTGCTAAACCTTGATAATGGCCGATCTGAATCAATACAGCAGATAAAGATTCCCCGGTCAGTTGAGTTTCAACGTGTTCCGGTCACCGGGGCCCTGCCTGTTGAAACCCTGCTCAAAAAGCTGGCAGATCTGCCAGATTCCACCGGTAATACCGACAGGGAAATCTGGCCATATCTGGAGGTTGCCCCGCTGCTGGACAAACCACGCCCCTCACTCCGGGAAGATATACTTCAGGCCTTAAACGGCAAAGCCGTGCGGCTTGTAAGGATTGCTCCTGCCTTGGAAGAGTCATCTTCACTTGTCAGTAATCCAGGGGCCAGCCTTGATGATATAAACCCTGAAGATGTTTTTTCCCGCTGCTATCGTTCACGATTCACCGATGATCCCCCGCCTGAATACATGTCCGCCTTCAACGAACTGCTACAGCAGGTTGAACAGGGGGAGGCGCAGATATGAGAATACTTGCCATCAGGGGGGCCAATTTGGCAAGCCTGCCCGCCTTCGCCATTGACTTTTCAACCGCCCCCCTTGACAGGTCCGGCCTGTTTGCAATTACCGGCAGAACAGGGGCAGGGAAAAGCACCATTCTGGATGCCCTCTGCCTTGCCCTGTTCGACAAGACCCCACGCCTTGCAGGAGGTGGTGCGCTTGTTGGAAGGGGCGATCTGAAGGATGAGAGCCGTGTTAATGCGGGAGATGTACGTTCCATTGTAAGGCAGGGTACATCAGCGGGATCGGCGGAAGTTGATTTTACCGGGCATGATGGCAGGCGCTACCGTGCCGTCTGGCAGGCCCGCCGCGCCCGCAGCCGCGCTGATGGTAAATTCCAGCCACAGACAGTCAGTTTGTTCGATCTTGAGACCAACCAGCCCCTGGGTGGCACCAAAACCGAAACACTGGCTGCAATACAGGAAAAGCTGGGGCTTACATACGATCAGTTCAAGCGCTCTGTCCTGCTTGCACAGGGGGAGTTTGCCGCATTTCTGCGAGCTGACGGCAAGGACAGGGCTGAACTGCTTGAGAAGATTACAGGCACCGATATCTATGCCAGGCTTTCTGTTGCGGCCTTTACCCGCAAACGGGCCGAGGAACAGGCGCTGGAGCAGCTGGGCCATGAGATAGGCAATATCACGCTTTTGACTGAAGAAGAGATGGCTACAGAAAAGACAGCCCTTGATAACCTTGAAACCGGGCTTAGGCAATCAAGAGATAGGCTGTCAGCACTGGAAAGATTTGAAGCCTGGTATAACAACCATGATCATCTGTTGGAGACTGTTTCTGCCGCAGAGTTATCTGTTGCAGCAGCAGTAGCGAAACAGGAAGCGCTTTTGCCATTACGCGAGAGATTGAAGCTTGTCGAAGGGGCGGAGCGGTTCAGGCCCCTCCTGGTTGAGGCGGACCGGGCCGATGAGTCGGTAAGGGCTTCCACTGCCCGTCGCTCTGAACTTCTTCTTGCTCTGACCGGGGCTCAAGCAGCCCTGGAGGCAAGGCATGCAGCGGCAATCGGGGCGGCAAAGGCTCTGGAGACGGCGGCCATGGAGATGGATGACGCACAGCCGCTTATTATCAAGGCCCGTGAACTGGACACCCGTCTGCTTGAAGGAAACCGTCAGCTTGACTTGCGGAACGCAGAACATACAGCAGCCATTGATGA
>CAZXTZ010000059.1:0-2613 GCA_964643645.1 uncultured Geobacteraceae bacterium | reverse complement strand
CGCCTTGAGGCTTTGAAATCATACGAACTTGTCAGGGCAGAGCTGGAATCAGCCGGCAAGGATATTGCCTCAGCAGATATATGGTTTGAGGAAAACCGTTTTCTTTCACCGATTGTATCGGAATGGGAACGCTGGCGCATTGAGCTTTTGCGTTACTCTGCTTCTTTCGACCGTGCAGCTGAACTGGACCGTCTCATAAAGGAAGCCAGCCGGGGCGCAAAAGCTGCGGACACAGCTCTTAAAACTGCCAGACTGACATTTGAGCAGTCTGAAAAGCTGTTTTCACAGGCGTCAGAAGCATCGGCAGAGGCAGAAAAGGCGGCATCCAGACTCGATATTTCGATGATACGTCAGCGTATAGATGCTGAACAGTCCCGCCATGCCGCTGCCAGGGAACTTCAGCGTACTGCTGAAGATGCAATGCAGGCCATCGCCGATAAAAAAGGGGCCGAGGGGCGTGCAGCAGCCATTTTCGTGGTTATTGGCGAGTCTGATGCTCTGATGGATTCGCTCAAGGCTGCCCTGCCCGTTAAAATCGCAGCCAGGGACGAGGCGGAACGGGCCGCGAGACTTGCAAGGGCCTCACTGGATCTTGCGGGCCACAGGGCCGCCCTGCAGGATGCTGATCCATGCCCGCTGTGCGGTTCCACTGAACATCCATACCGGAAAAACAGGGCGCCTGAAGACAAACTTGTCTCAGAGCTTGAAGCCAGAAGCATAGAACTGCGGGACGAGGTTTCATCTGCGGAAAGCATTATCGCTTCCTCTGCAATAAAGAGAGACACCCTTTTTACTGATCTTAAACGGGAACAGCAGGCTGTGGCAGGCTTTGTCGAACTTCTTGAAAAGCAGGGCCAGGAGTGGATCCGGCAAGCCGTTGTTTTTCCTGATGGGGCAGTTCCGGCAGATCCTGCTGATGAAGCTGCGGTAGTGTCGGCAGCTGCGCTTCAAAAAAATGCTTCTGCTGCGCTTGAGATATTACGCCAGGAAGAGACTGAAATCGACAGGCTGCTAAAAGCGGTTATCCCGACCCGCACAGCTCTGGACAAGGCGCGTGCAAAGCGTGACAAGTCTCTGGAATATCTGAAAAAGGCTGAAGAAACAGTCAGGGAGGCATCCCGCAACATCACAACCCTTGCCGATGATTCGGCAAAGGAGCAGGAAACATCGGCAGAACTAAGAAGTATGCTGGAAATTCCGTTTAGTGGATGGGAAGGATGGCAGCTGTCTGTAGCGGAAGACAGCAAGACCTTCATTGCAGCGGTTGAAGCCCGGAAACAGCTCTGGATTGATTGGGAGCAGAGGCGCACAAAGTCAATAGAAGTCCGTGATGCTGCGGCTGTTATGGCTAGGGAGGCTGAGGCACGTCTGGAGCTTCTGGAAAAATCGCTGGATACCAGAAAAAAGGCGGTTGCCGAACAGAAAACGATTGTGGAGATCCTTTTGACGGAAAGATCCCGGCAGTTCAGCGGTCGGCCTGCTGATGAGGTTGAAAGGGAGTTTGCCCTGCTACTGTCTTCGGCCCGGAAAAATCTTGAATCTGCAGCGGCCGCTGTCTCTGAAGCAGAGAAGAACCTTACTTCTTCAGCCGGAAAACTGGACGAAGTGGAAAAACTGCTCGCCCTGGCCATGGCTGAACAAGAAAAAACACGGCATCTTCTGCTTGCAGACCTTTCAGCCGCAGCCACAGCCGAGTCTGATATTCGGGAGCTTCTGGGGGTTGGCAGCCTCTGGTGCGATGAAACCCGCAAGCAGCTGGAAATGGCTGATATTGATCTGCGGGATGCGGCAACAAGGCTTGATGAACGTAAAGAGCTTCTGGAGATGCACCGTAACTTGGATAATCCGCCGATTGAAAGGGAACTGCTGACAGCAGCAAAAGAGGAGGAGGCTGTAACAGCACGGGATCTGGAGGAAATGGGGTTTGCCGTTCGTCACAAACTGGCTGCAGATGCAAAGGACAGGAAAAAAGTGGAAGAGATGATGCCTAAGATCCAGGCGCAACAGACTGTTACCAGCCTCTGGAAGGCAATGGGGGATCTTATCGGTTCTTCTGACGGCAAGAAGTTCCGGAGTTTTGCCCAGAGCCTTACCCTTGACCTTCTGCTGGGAATGGCCAACGAACACCTGGTATCCCTTTCCCCCAGATTTTCCCTGATGCGGGTGCCGTCATCCGAAATGGAAATTCAGGTAATAGACAGGGATATGGGGGACGACATCCGGAGCGTAAACTGCATATCCGGAGGGGAGAGCTTCCTGGTATCCCTTGCCCTTGCCCTTGGGCTTTCATCGCTGGCATCAGGTAAGACACGGATATGCTCGCTGTTTATTGATGAAGGGTTCGGTTCCCTTGATCTGGATACACTTGACATAGCCATATCAACCCTTGACGCACTCCAGGCAACCGGGCGGATGGTTGGAATAATTTCCCATGTATCAGGACTTACAGAAAAAATTGGCACCCGTATAGAAGTCACATCCACAGGAGGCGGCAAAAGCGTGGTGTCAGTTTACGGTGTCTGAAAAGCATGTAGACGGAATCAGGCAGCTGGCTTGATACAGTTCCATACAAACTGCTGTAATGGACTGTCTCTGGTTGGCGGTTACGGATAA
>CAZXTZ010000058.1:5472-14975 GCA_964643645.1 uncultured Geobacteraceae bacterium | reverse complement strand
TTGGTGCTTTTTTGGCTGCCAGCCGCTGGGCAGATTGAATCTGAGAGGTGGTACATCCCCTGCCCGGCCTGATGGCGGCTTGTTCATCCTTTTTCTGCGAAAGCAGATCAAAAAGGCTTAATTGTGCTGGATCAGTAACAATATTTTGTTTTGTCTTTGTCATTGAAGCCAACCTTTGTTGCGTGGTAATGTTGCAACTACCTGATGCTTACGTGTGACCATACTTTTGCTTCAAGAGGTGATTGCTATGTCTCTAAGTAATTATGTCTCAGCATGCAGAGAGTTCCGGCAGGAACTGAAAGCATCTCTATCAGCAGAAGACGTAGAAGAGTTATGGTGCGATTGCGCCAGGATGGGCCGCCAGTTCTGGAATGCATGGCAGTGTGAAAACTCGGAAGACGTTGAAAAGTACGTCGAGAGTACGCCCACTGTGCGCGACAAACGGAAAAAGTGGCGCGAGAACGAGGTGTATAGACGGCGTCTGGTGTTTGCGGCGATGTTGCATGTAGGCCGCGCTCGCTGTCTGCTTGAAGAGATAAACAATGCTGGCCTTGCCCCTGGTGGCAGCTATCGCCTGATGGCTTCTGTCGCCGGGATTGCATATAATCATATCGTTTTTGATCAACGGGTGACTGAATGGCCGTTTGATGGCAAGAATCCGTTTGAAGAATCATAACCGCCTCTCTTTCTTTGGGTTAAGCAGCGTAGCGTTCTGGAAAAATATCAGCCGGGGCGCAGCCGATGGTTTCGGCAATCATCCGATCCCACTTGGGATATTTCGTATACAGCGCACGCCGTACCGTCTGACGGGTAGCGTTGCCCTTGCGGGCAAGATCGGCAAAAGAACTGCCATGAATTTTTAGTTGATACTGGATCCAGGCGGCTCTTTTGCGGGGGTCTTTGGGGGCAGTTAATCGGGCCATTTTTTGAGCTCCTTTTTTTGGGCCTTTTCAGGCTTACAAGAAATTTGTTGCTTGTTGGGCTAACTTGAATAAAGGAATACAGGTATAATTATGCTTCTGTCAAGCATAATTATGTCATTCAAGTTTATTCATGTGGTGTTTTTATGCCTAACGCGCAAAAGCATAATATTAGTAGTATGTTACCTAACTTGAACGTATTCAAGTTAGGATTGTGCCAAACATTCAAGTTTGGCATCCAAACTTGAATGGTCAAATTATGCTACCTGAACGATTAAAAACTGCTCGTGAGTCAATTAGCAAAAGCCAAAAGGAAATGGCTGAGGCGCTAGGTGTTGGCTTAAAATCATGGCAAGTCTACGAACAAGGCGGTAGTGTGCCTGGTGGTAATGTCTTTGAATCACTTGTAAAGCTTGGCTTTAACGCTAACTGGCTGCTGACTGGTGAAGGGGAGATGCGGCGGGGGGAAGGTGCGCAGCCAGAGCTTATGCAGACTGTTCAGCAACGCCTGAATGCGGCTATCCAGAAACAGGGCGTTACGCTTTCAACAGAGAAAGGCATAAACCTTTTTGTAACATTGATGAGAATATTTGACGGCAACTACAAAGACCCAGCATTCCGGGAGTTGGTAATGGATTCTATGATTAATAACCTGGTTAAGCTGACTTTACCGGAAAAATAGCAGGTATGGTGGTGGGGTAGAATGGCGTGGTTATTAACGTTTGTGGCTGTTTTGTGCTTGTACGTCCAGGCCTTCGCCCATCCAGGACGTGTAGACTCAGACTGTGGGCACCATGTGAGAGCTACAGGCGATTATCATTACCACTACGATGGCCGCTGTGGGGCGCAACCAGCAAAGGGAGAAAAGAAGTCAAAGAAAAAGAAGGCGGCAAAGCGTGCCAAGACTGTTGAGCCTGATCAGGATGATGAAGATGATACTGAAGAATGGGAAGCACAAGAGCATCCCGATACCAACAAATAAAGTGGTGTCAAAACTATCGCCAAAACAAGCACCCACCTTTAAATCATCACATTTTTTGTCCGCGCGATATTTGGCCCCACATTTGTTGTTCTCTCCTGCCGCAACCCGCACCAACAGGCTATCCCGTAATAACCCATGTTGCCACGGCTCCACCCGCTTCATGGTGCCATACCTCTAGCTGATTCACAGGAAGTTCTCATTCAATCTTCATTCACCTAATCCCCTGTATAATAAGCGATGCGGGATGAATCCCACACAATTCCTGATCATCCCGCATCTTTTGTCAGCACTTCCAACTCGGTAGCCTTCTCACCATCGGACACCAAATCCAGGTCATCGTTCCTGATATGCATGATTAGAACTTGCCCTGGAGCTGATGAATCGTTGCCAGCCAGTTCATTCGAAGCCTGTTTCCCATGTTTTCATGGGTCTGCTCAGTAATCAGCAGTATTCTTATTGCTCTGCGCTTTCCTGAACTCCCAATCCCTTTAGTCGATCCGGCTGTTTGAAATAGCAATCCAGTGGACATAACGCCCAAGGTACCGGAGCAATGTAACAAAAGCTTTTGAGTGGTGGAACATGGTTGTCACAGCAGTATACGAAAATGAAAATGAAGTTGAACTAAACGGAGGTGTCAAAAATGAAGACCATTGAAGAGAAGTGCCTTGACTGCGGCAGCCCTGTACTGGAGAGACGGATTATAAGCCATGCGCCATTTTTGAGAATCAATGTAATCACATATTCGTGCGGTGCCAGGGTGAGGCGAGATGAAACAGGCAGGCTGTTCCATTCAGGCTGTCCCACGCAGGCCAGAATAGCGGCATAGTGAGGCTGTTGAGGCAGATGGCACTGGATCGGAACTTACAAAGGCCAGAGCCTGAGCAGTCAAGCTACTTAGGCGGCAAAAAGCATTGTGAAGCCCCCTTTTGGAAATTAACGGTTTCCAGTTGAAACAAAACAATTTCCTTAACTCAACATGTCTGTAACATTTATGTGTAATCAATATATTTATGAAAACATACAAAGCAGATCTTCACGTCCATTCAAGCCATTCAAACAAGCCTAACTACTGGGCCATGCGAAAGTTCAACTGTCCGGAGAGCTACACATCTCCCCTGCATATTTACAGGACGGCCCGTGAGCGGGGAATGGATTTTGTCACCATTACAGACCACAATGTTATTACCGGAGCCCTTGAAATAGCCCATCTGCCAGACACATTCATCAGTTCTGAAATTACTGTTCATTTTCCTGAAAACGGATGCAAGGTGCATGTTGTGCTTATGGATGTTTCCGAAGCACAGTTCAATGAAGCTCTTGAACTGCGAAAAAATGTATATGAGCTTGTTGCATACCTGCACAGTCATGGGATAGCCCATTTTCTGGCTCATCCACTATATGCCCAAAACGACAGGCTGACCCCTGAAATAATTGAAAAATGCCTGCTTCTGTTCACCACCATTGAGGTAAAAAACGGCTGCAGGGCAACCAGATTCAACGGGTTCACCAGACACCTGGTCACCAACCTTACGGAAGAGCTTATTACAAGGCTTTCGGAAAAGCACAGCCTGCAGCCATACGGAAGCAGCCCCTGGGTAAAGGGACTTGTCGGTGGTTCTGACGATCATGGCGGGCTGTTCATCGCAAGAGCCCACACTGTTGCCGACAATACCGAAACAGTCGGAAAATTCATAGATGCCGTAAAAAAGGGAAAAACCAGGGAAACCGGAGAGGATGGCGGCCCACTGACAATGGCCCACAGTCTTTACGGCATCGCTTACAGTTTCTATAAGGAGCGGTGCAGCAACAGGCGGCGAAGCAACGCCCCTTTTGTAAATGCTCTTCTGGAGCGGTTCTTCGATCTCGGCACTGACAAGGGCTCCTTCGTAGAGAAGATCAGGATGTTCATCCTCAAGAACCTTCCACCGACAAAGGAAAAGGGGAATCCCGGTTTTGAGGAACTGCTTGATCGTGAGGCCCGCCTGCTCCTGAACGACAGCTCCTTTCTTGAAAGCATCCGGCATGCGGATCAGAACAGAAAGATATATGCTGTCACCAGCAGACTGGCCAATAATCTGCTTTTCCAGTACACAAAAAGGCTTATGTCCCTGCCTCTTGACGCAGGTTTTTTTGACTACCTGAACACAATCGGCACAATCGGCCTTATCCATACCATGATAACCCCCTATTACCTTGCCTACCACCACCAGCACAAAGGCAAGGATCTTATAAGGGATGTTTCATCCCTGCTGCCAGAGTCAAAACGGCCAGGGCAACAGGAAAAAATGGCTCTGTTCACCGACACCCTTGACGAGATCAACGGGGTTGCCATCACCATAAAGCGCCTTATAAATACTGCACGGGAAAGGGGGGTTGAGCTGACGGTAATCACCTCTGACAATGAACCGGATAAATCGGTGCCCGGGGTGGTACGATTCAACTCTGTCGGCGACTTCAGACTGCCCGAATACCCGGAGCTGAAGCTGAATTTCCCCCCGGTTCTTGATGTTCTTGATTTTATTGAAAGCGAATGTTTTACAAGGATCCATGTCAGCACTCCCGGCACTGTGGGTCTCCTGGGACTGATGATTGCACGGGTTATGGATATACCTGTCGCCGGGACGTACCACACAGATATTCCTCAGTATGTCAGAAGTCTCACCGATGACGAGTTTCTGGAGCAGGCTGCCTGGAACTACATGATCTGGTTCTACAACCAGATGGAGGAGGTGCTTGTTCCATCCACCGGAACCAGGGAACAGCTCCTTTCCAGAGGGCTCCCGGCTGAAAGGATGAAACCGCTGCCAAGGTGGGTGGATACGGAAAGCTTCTCACCAGCCAAACGCAACCCTCTGTTCTGGAAAAACCGCGGACTGACAGCCCCCTGCACCCTTCTCTATGTGGGGCGCGTATCCATCGAGAAATCCCTCGACCTTCTGACAGAATCGTTCATGGAGCTTGTGGATGAGGGGGAGAATATTTCCCTTGCGATAATCGGAGACGGCCCTTTCCGCACTGAAATGGAATCGTCACTGAAAGGCTATCCGGCTCGCTTCACAGGTTTCCTGTCAGGTGAGGAGCTTTGCCAAGGGTTCGCCTCGGCCGACCTCTTTGTATTCCCCAGCGCCACAGATACCTTCGGCAATGTTGTGCTTGAGGCTCAGGCATCAGGGCTTCCGGTAATCGTCTCTGATGAGGGGGGGCCGAAGGAGCTTATTGCAGAAGGGAATACAGGTCTCATATTCAGGGCCGGCGATAAACAGGGGCTGAAGAAGGCGATACGCTCCATCATTTCAGACCGGCAGAGCTTCTCCGTAATGGCTCAGTCGGCCCGCTGCTTTACAATAAACAGCGCTCCGGACAGCAGCCTGAACTATTCCACCATACTGATGACGTAATATTGCTCCGGTGATTAAATATGCGAATCGTAGGGGCGAACTTTATGTTCGCCTAAACCGGGCGATCACAAGGATCGCCCCTACAGCAGAATTAAATCGTATCAATAACCTGGTGTTACCAGCTTCAATGTTCCCATGTTATAGCCCCGACATCTCTCCCGGGGCTTTTTATTCAGATCTTTTTTATCTTTCGGAGAAGTATCAGCAACAGTCTCCCATCCTGCCCCCATACAAATACGTCATCAAACTGAAACAAAATTTCACCCCATCGTCACCTGTGCGTAACCTGCAACCCCTATTCTTACCTGAACAACATCAGGAAAGAGGAGAGCCATGACCATGACAATTCGCGCAAAACTTCTGGGCAACAGTATCTTGACCTTCATTGGCTTCAGCATCATCGTGGTGCTGGGATATGTAACCATCTCGGGCTTTCGGGGCAATATCAACGAGCTGATCACAAGATCAACCCCCCTTCAGGTCAAAATGCTCCAGTTCCAGCAGACTGTTGAGCAGCTCTCAAGCGACCTTCTGCAGACCGGAATGCTGGACAACTCGGAAGAACTGCGACGTCTGCCCGCCATTATGGAGGAGAGACGCAAGAAGCTTGAAAACCTTGCCAGAGAGATACAGGAACTGAAGGGGGTGCCCCTTGATGTATCGGTGTTTGGCACCCTTTCAAGGCAGGTTACGACCGCAGTAAAGGAGAAGTTTGCCAGTATAGAGACCTTCAAGGCTGAGGCATCGAGCCTGACAGGCGCCATAACTTCGGCGGAGAAGTCGCTTGAAGGGATACGGGATGTTATTTCAGGTCTCCGCGCCACGGCTGCAAGACGATCCCAGTCTTACGCAAAGGATCTTGACGAGGCGCTGAAGGGGGGTGAGGTAACAGGGGTTTCAAAGGGGGCTTCCCTTGCAGAGAAGGTGCAGAACTACCGGAACGGCGTTGACAGCGACATGGAGATCGGCAGGCGTGTGCTTGCATCTGTTGAGGCGGTGGGGGCAATACATGTGGATCTGCGGCTTCTGGATACAAAGGCCAGGATGGTGATGCTGAGCAGAAACCAGGGTGAACTGGATCAGGTGATAAAGGAGATCGGCGTGGTAAAGGGAAGGATAGCCAAAAACCTGAAACAGGCAGAGTCAGAGGTTCTTGCTGTAAAGAGCGGCGGGGTTGTAAAGGATGCCATAGAGCAGATTGGAAAGGGCTCGGCAAGGGCATCAGCCGCCATACAGAAGATTGTAACCGCACAGCAGAGCGTTCTGGCAAGCATGGCTCAGGTAGAGTCCACAATGGCGAAGGTAAAGCATGTTACGAAGGAACAGGCAAGGCAGAGCGAGGCCAATGTCTCGGCAACCACTGCGGAACAGCAGAGCTTTGTGGAGTCAATGGTATCAACATCACAGAAAAACACCTACATAATGCTGGGAGGGGCGATGCTGATAGCAGCGTTTGTACTTTTTATGAATAGTCTGCTGGTGATAGGTATCCGCAGGCCACTCAAGCGGATGAAAGACACCATCGGGGAGATAGCTGAAAGCCGTGACTTGAGAAGATCCGTAGAGATAAGGAATAACGACGAGATCGGCCAGTCCATATCCTCCTTCAACAACCTGATAGGTTCATTCAGGAATATAATCGGCGCAATAGCGGGAACTGCCAGAACCCTTGCTTCCACCTCAGGCGAACTTTCCGGGGCAGCCGCAAGAATAAGCGCACAGGTGAGTGAACAGAGTGAGAGGGTGACCCAGGTTGCTGCTGCAGGAACCGAAATGTCACAGACTGTAGCGGATGTTGCGCAGCACACCGCAAGGATCGCCGAATCTGCCGGAGAAGCGGGAAAAACCGCCAGGGCAGGAGCGGAGATTGTCAACCGGACCGTAACCGAGGTGCAGGAGATTGCCCGTGCCGTTGAGGAGTCGCGGGACACCATAGCAAGGCTGAACGAGCGTTCCCAGCAGATAGGAGATATTGTTGTGACCATCAGGGAGATTACCGACCAGACCAGCCTTCTGGCTCTCAATGCAGCCATAGAGGCGGCCAGGGCGGGTGAGCAGGGGATGGGATTCTCTGTTGTGGCAAACGAGGTGCGCAACCTCTCGCGCAGGGCAGAGGCAGCCACCGTGGAGATATCCCAGAAACTTTCCGGCATCTCCGGTGATACGGAAAAGGCTGTCAAGGCGATGCAGCAGAGCCTGACAAGGGTCGGACAGGGGGTGAAATATTCGGAAGAGGCCGGGGAGGCGCTTCAGAGCATTGTGAGGAGCGTTGACGGACTGCAGGAGATGACGACCCAGATAGCCACAGCCACGGAAGAGCTGTCAGCCACTTCCGACCAGATAAGCGAGGATATTCAAGCCATTGATGATGTCTTAAGGCAGACAAAGGATGCCACCGATTCCATTGCAGGAAGTGCAGAGAGGCTTTCAGGAATATCACAGGAGCTTAAGGAGGAGATTGACCAGTTCCGATACGATGAACCGCAAAGGGATTCCAGGGAGAGCGCCGGGACAATCTCTTCATGGGAGAGCAGCACTTTCCATGGCCTTGGAAGCCTGCCGGTACCGGCATGATTTATTCCGGAGTGATTCAGAAAATTATCTTCACCGTAACAACTCTGTAACCTGAATAGAATATGATAGACAAAACTGCAAGAAAAGGAGAACCACCATGCCAAATACACCGATAGCAGGTAATTACAGAAATATTGTATCGGCCTACACAGCCAATGAGCCTCGCTTTATAAAACATGAAAGGGTTGAGTTCCTTGAGAGGCTGTCAACCCTTGACGACCCGATGCTGAGGGAGATGGGGCTGCGCGGAATCGCAGAGATCAAGGCGGGTGACAGACTGTTTACCCAGCACTGAAAGCGAGCATCCGTCAGATAACCCTCCGGTGATTAAATATACGAATCATAGGGGCGAACTTTATGTGTGCCCAATCCGGGCGATCACAAGAATCAACCCTACAGCAGGATATAAATATTTAAACACCTTAGCAGTAACTCATCGGTAAAACACCGAAAGCCTTCGCCAGTCCTTAATCAGGGCTGGCATTTTTTTATTCATTAGTGGCGTTATCGGAGTCACTTCCGTTTTGGAAGGAGATGTAAGACTGCCTTACTTATTCCTACAAATTTTTTTCTAAGTGTTGGCTCTCTCTGACAGAAATTATCTGATTAGCATTTAAACTTGAACTAAGCGATTATCATCTAAAATGCAGCAACAGATTTTGGATATTTAAAAGTATATTGCCGTTTGAGACGAGGGCAAATTTAATGCGATTACTCGTAGCAGCAGGAGAAAGTCAATCCATATATGCCGCCAGTAGCGATTTCCGTAATTTTGGCTCTGTTGACACAGTGCATGACGGGCGTGAGGCTGTGCTGACGTATATCAATACCTCTCAGGCAGGAAGGCATTATCATGCTGTATTTATTGGACATACATTGCAAAAAATATCTGAGATTGAGGTGGTGAATATGTTGCGCTACTACGATAGGCAGCATAGAGAGCTTGCCGCCGGAGCATTGATCTGCTGCGTTTCCATTGATAACCAGTGGAAAATGGACCATCAAATTCGCTTTAGTGATGATACTCGCACCATTTTTTATAATGAACCTGCCACTACATCAGAGTTGACAGGAGTTCTCAAAATTACAGCCAACAAAATGGGGGAGTTCAAACCCCAAGCAACTATCCGGAGGCATCCATTTGGCGGAATTTATGCATAACATTAAACAAGAAACTGGAGGTGCAATGTGAGAATTCCTTCGCCTTCAGGTAAAACTGAAAATCTACAGGAGCAGAACATGCAGCATTGCCTGAAAAAACTCTTTGATATGGATAAACTGCAGAAGCTGTTTGAATCCTTGCATTCAGCCACCGGGATTGCCTGCTCCATTCTTGGGCCTGATGGTGAAGTGATCGTCAGCAGTATTGCTGCAACCTTTTGCGACAGCCTTTGCAATCATGATGAAAAAACAATCCGGTCATGCAGGGAATATCGCAGGGTTAGTATTCTTACCGCGCTGGAAACCCTGCACAGGAGCGAGGGTACCTGCCCTTTGGGGCTCAGGTATGCGATTGCCCCTCTGGTGGTGGAAGGGGACTGCCGAGGCGCTGTAATGTTGAACCGGGTGCTGCTGGAACCCCCTGACCGTGAGGCATACCAGGCCATTGCCGACCGTTACGGTGCTGAC
>CAZXTZ010000058.1:0-5462 GCA_964643645.1 uncultured Geobacteraceae bacterium | reverse complement strand
GCGGTGTTTATGGCTTGTATTGATGCGGTGCCGGTACTTTCAGAAGAACAGTTTCGCACGCATCTGGAGCTGGTGACGGACCTTACTACCTTGCTTGCTGATCAGGGGACCGTCAGACTTGCCGCCACAAAAACAGCCGAACGACTGAGGGAGTCCGAGCTGTTCCTGAACCTGAGTCAGCAGATTGCCCAGGTAGGGGGCTGGAAGGCTAACCTGGAAACTGATCAACTGCAGTGGACAGGGCAGGTTTACGATATGCTTGAGCTGCCCAAAGAAACATCTGTTACCCTGCACTATGCCAATCAGACGTTTCTGGCTTCCAACCAGGAACAGCTGGCGCTGGATATGGAAAGGGCCTGGCATGAAGGGTATCGTTTTGTGACCGAATGTGAGCTGCAAACCACCACCGGCAAACGGTTGTGGGTTGAATTCCGTTGCGCGGGAAGGATTGAGACGCAGAGCGGTCCCTGGCTGGCCGGCACGTTGCAGGATATTACCCTGCATAAGGAAACGGAAAAAGAGATGCTGAAGCTCCTGCATCAGTCTGAAGCGGCCAGCCGCCTGAAGAGCCAGTTACTGGCCAACCTGAGCCATGAGCTGCGTACGCCATTAAACGGTGTGGCAGGTTGTTCCCAGTTGCTTCAAATGAGTGAACTGAGTCATGAACAGCAGGAGTACATCTCCCTTATTGATATTTCAGTCTCCCGTGAGCTGCTTTTGATTGAAAACCTTCTTGAACAGTCAAAGCTGGAATCATCAGAGGTTGTCATTACACGCACCCCCTGCCTGCTTGGACAATGTGTCTATGAAGCCCTTAATGTCTATCAACGTGCTGTACGGGAAAAGGGACTGTCGCTGACTGTCACTGTCAGTCCGGAACTGAATCAGGAGGTACTGACAGATAAGGGAAAGATACGGCAGATCCTTTCAGCGTTACTGGATAACGCCCTGAAGTTTACTGCTCATGGAGGAATAACGGTTAGTTGCAGCGCCTTGCGTCAGCTGCCTGACGCCCTTATGGTCAGGTTTACAGTTGGTGATACCGGAATCGGGATTGGAGAAGAAGCGCTTGAACATATTTTCGATCCGTTTACGCAGGCAGATATCTCCAACACCCGGCAGTACGGCGGCATGGGGTTGGGGTTGAGCATCTGCCGCAGCCTGGCCCAGGCGATGGGGGGCAGGATCTGGACTGAAAGCAAGCCTGGCAGCGGCAGCCTGTTTCACCTTGAACTGCCGGTTCAACCGATTAGTTTCCAAAGGTAATTTTCTGGAAGGCAACAGTGCGTAAACAAGTCAAAAGAAGAACTGAAGGCAGGGCTTCAGAAGCAGAGTAACCGCCTTATAATCAATGATCGCCAACCAACCGCTATCGATCATTATATTACCACGTCAACTGTTACTATATTCACTCACCCTCTGGACATCATAGATGAATTATCTATACATAGCCATACAAACACACACCAGAAACTAACGACTGACAGCAATAATTACACTCGACACTTAAGCCGCCATAATCTACCATCTCATCATCATTATATTCAAAGGCACCAAAATGCTGATAATTAACTACCTGATAAAGAGATTAGCATGAGCCCCCCTTCATTGATCACTCGATGCCCGCAGTGCGGAACTGAATCCCTTTTGTGGCCTTCGCCCAAGAACTTCCACTGTTCTGAATGCGGCTTTGTGCTTTACCTGAACATTGCTGCAGCAGTTGCAGTTATAGTCGAGTGTCAGGGCAAGCTCCTGTTCGGTGTCAGAAAAAATGAACCGCAGCGTGGTATGCTTGACCTGCCTGGCGGTTTTGCAGATCAGGGAGAGACGGCTGAGGATGCATTACGGCGTGAACTGAAGGAGGAAACAGGAATAGTTGCCGATGAGTTGCGCTATCTTTTTTCCTTCCCCAACAAGTACCTTTACAAAGGCATTGAGTACGACACACTGGATCTGATTTTTCTCGTTAAATTTAATGTTTTTCCGGAGATGAAGGCTGCTGACGACCTCGAAGAGCTTCTATGGATAGAGAACAATAAAATCCCGTTAGATATGATAGGGTTCAACTCGCTTCGCCAGGCAGTGCTGCGATACCTGAAAGAAGCAGGAAGAAACCTGCCAGTCGGGGAGTAATCGCATCCGGGGATACCAGCGGCCATCTTCTCAAAGCCCCTTGAGTTCAGAGAGCTGAATCACTACAGGCAGTGCAACAATGCTGATCCCCTCCGCACTGTACAGCATTATCAGGGGCACCTCCGCTGCCCCGTCTGTGGGCCCGTCCTTCTTGATCCCCATCCGGTCAACATATATGGTTTCCCTCGCTCCATGCAGATACTTCTCCGGAGTTCCCATCAGAGTTGAAACAGTTTCCAGATATTTATCAAGAACATAATCATCTCCGCCAAGTTCATTCAGTTGGGATTCAACCTCTTCCATCTCTTTTTCAATTACTGAAGCATCCGGCTTCTCATCCGTTCCTGCTGAGACAAAACCAAAGCCATAACGCTGGAGAAGGTTCTGTTTTGACTGCAACAGTTTTCTACGGCGTTCAAGATCAGTGCGCTCGGATTTAAGCCAGGCAAGCTGTTTAAGGGCCAGATGAACCAGGTGATCAAAGGTGCGGTGTTTCAGCAAAAGCCTGTGTTCGTCGAGGCTTGCACAGGGATCGATAAAATAGTATGAGTCAAAACTGACCGTAACCTGTGGCACATCGTGAATAACTATATCGCCTGACAGGGCAGCGCCGAAGCCTCCCCTCTCCTGCTTTTCCATGGTCAGAAGTGTGTAAATGCTGTTCGGAAGATTGGCATCAGCTTCCCGCATAAACTTTCCAAGGGCCGTGTCACTGGCCATAACAGTTCTCATATCAGCTGCAGAAATAAAGAAACTCTTCATAAGATGGTCATCTGAATATTCGGCAAGGCTCATCGGCGCTGGTTCGGGCAATTCATCCACCAGTCTGACTACATAATCTATGGCACGCACAACAGCAGGGCGCAGTTTTTTCCTGTAACCGGACACTCCCCTTATCCAGGGATCGGTTCCATCCACACAGCGTTCAATGGCTTCATTGATGAGCGATTCAGGATAATCGCCGCTGCTGCCTGTTCCAAAAAGCGATTGAATCAGTTTGAACATATTCTGGCCCGCCTCTCTGGAGATGACTGTTCTAATTACTACATATCCCCGGTCATTTCCTGCATCAGGTAGAGCTTGACATTAACCTTCTTCACACACTCAACCACTTCCCTGAAGCGCTCTTCATCCAGGCCGCACTCCTCCTCAATCCCCTGAAACCAGGGGTACCCCTTGGGCAGCGGTGTCAATGCCCCCTCCTTAAGCAGCATTACATCAACCATGTCATTTACCCGTCCGGTTGCCTCCCACGGGTCCCTGTAGTTGAACTGTCTTGCAACAACATGCATACCCATGCCATTTGGGAAAATTGCCTTTACCTCAAACGAGAACTCCCTCGGGGCGCTGTAACTGTCACTGCGCCCGGAGCGCACCATTACCTCGGCCCCTGCCTCACGCAGAATATCCCCCACCGATTCAGCTGTCATTACTGTACTTGCTTCCATTTTCAAATCTCCATTCTCAGTTCGACACCCCAGGGGGTCGGCTTTTCTCCTTCAGAAGTAAGCACCCATAAGGTAGGAAACTCCATCTGCTCAGGAGCCGGGCCAATACCGTCGGTAAGATAGATAACCGCAGCAGGCAGGGGATGCATTGCCTTTGCGTAATCAAACACAGGTCTTAAGTCTGTAAATCCACCGCCATCGTAGCGTTCAACTGCCGCGACTGAGGAAGTAAATGAGCTTACCTTCTGAATCCGGCTGTTGGCATAAAGAACGGTAATAGAAGAATCCCGGCCTCCGGCAATCTGCAAAAGCTCACGCGCAAATGCCTCCCGGATATCAACAATATTGGTAGAGTCGCTCACATCTACAGCGACCAGTAAAACAAGACGCCGCCTTTTTCTTATGCCCGGCGTGATGTGGCTGAAACGGCGATGTTCTCTCATCCATGAACTGCGCCTCCCGATTCGTCCCGCAGTTGCCACAAACTGTCTGAGAATCTGGCGCCAGGGTATTGGGGATGGACGCAGGAGGGCATCAACTACAGTGGAAAGCTCAGCCGGCGCCTCATTATCACTGCCCCGAAGACTCTCCCTGGTTATGGCCCTTATCGCTTCTTCAGCAAGTGGCAGCGGGGTGCTGTCCGATTCCTCCCATATTTCATGGCTGTCCAGAGTATTGCGCAACTCTTTTGCAGAACCGTTTCCCGCTGCGCCGGAATCCTCTCTTGAGGAGTTTCCGTAACCGTTGCCTTCAAGATTTCCTGTGTCAAATTCAGGGACAAGCTGTTCGTAATACTCTTCAGCTGCAAGTCCGTCTTCAGCGCCGTACATTTGAGGAAACAGGGCATCATCAGGCAGTCCGGAAATCGCAGTGTTGATTGCCAGATCGCAGCAGATGTCCCAGTCATGATGATTGCGCCCCTTACGGCGCAAAGGGTGAAGGTGAAGAAGATGCATGACCAGATGCTGAAGCAACGCACGCTGCTGAACTGGAGAAAGATCGGCAAAAGGCTTAAGATCAACGGCAAGCACCGGCACACTGTCCCGAACAGTCACTGCCGCTGGCTTGCCATTCAGATAGCGCTGTTCTCTGCGGAGGTTGAGAATGAAGTGGCCGTAAAAAGGATACTCGCGCAAAAGCCGCACCACGGCATTTTCAATGGCACTCTCTGTCATACATCTCCGGATATTGCCTGGATTGCTTCAAACACTACAGTATCGTACTTGTCCTGCGCAATGGCCAGAGCCACCTCAGGAATCTTCAGCAGGGACTTGACAAAACCGAAGCGGAAATCCCTGGGAAGAACAGAGATATATGCAACCAGATTGGCCTCCTGATCAGGATTGAGCGATGGCGACGCCTGAAGTGTAGAAATAAGGTCGTTGACAGTCGCCGCCTGCACATCGTCCTTCTGCGCCTCGGCCCTGGCTGCCACCTGACTCCAGTCGTTCAGGATTTCTGCAGCGCAAAGCGGACGCCCTGCCCGGTCTGAAAGCCAGCGCATAAAGGTTATTGCCGCCTCCTTGCCGATTATGCCGGCATAAACCTCCATCTCCAGATCACCGGGAAATCGGCAGTTCTTCCGCAGAATGCTCACCATCTCCCATCCCCGTTCGGTCGGCTCCACCTGAAGCTCCATCGGCATTCCCTGCCTGGCAAGCATCCCTGAGTTAGCAGCCAGAAACTGACGCACATCTCCCGAAAATTCCTTGTGCGCTGCATAACGTGCCCAACAATGGTAATCGGTCTCAACAAACAACATCACCATCCTGTCAATAAGGGCCCGGTCCAGGGTTGCAACCTGATATGTACCATCCGGCGGATTTATACTTACCAGCACCTTGTGGCGACGGGAGAGTTGATGGGTATGCAGTGAGCGCA
>CAZXTZ010000057.1:0-15008 GCA_964643645.1 uncultured Geobacteraceae bacterium | reverse complement strand
AGCAATTATAGGTCTGTCCGGATCGCCGTCAACAAAGGTGAGAAGCACCTCTGTCCCCTTTTTCAGGGGGAAGTGCATGCCGTGGTCGCTGCCAGCGTATGGCTGTGCCATCCTGAGCCATGCAGATGCCTTGCCATCCTTTTTGCCTGAGATGTCAAAGGGGAGAACGACCTTGTACCTTCCCTGGTCATCAAGGTCAGGCAGCTGTCCCGGTGTTGAGGCATCAATTACGGCGTTTATCACCCCGTGGAATCTGGGCCTGGGGGTGACCAGAGGCGGCCTGTACTGCACATCTGCCGGTATGGCGGTGAAGCTGTTACGGTATGAAGACTTCCATAAACCCAGTGTGTGCGATTTGCTGTCAATGTCTGAAAGATGTTGTTGGGACTGTTCGCCTTCGTGTGAGATGCTTGTGACCAAATATGTACGGTTAATTTCATTCCTGAAATGGTCTTTTACCTGGAACGTGAGTCCTGTTCTTAGAAAAGGGAAGCTGGATGTCCCACGGAATGTGTGTTTTCTACACAGAAGTTCCTCTGCCCTCACAGTTGCAAGCCTTTTTGAATCTTCCGGTGACTGAAGGTGGTGGCCGTATATGTAGACATCACCGTGACCGTCCTTGTCAATTATCGCCTTTCCGGTGAGGTCAAGGGATGGGTGGCGGTAGTTGTAATCCTTGATTATCAGGTTTCCAGGTACCTGGGAACAGCTTGAGCTGAAGCTGTGGAGTATGGCTACCCCCTCTTCCGGAAAGAGCCCTGATGACGGCCGGTAATACAAAGGTGTGTCATTGACGGCAGGCTGGTGGGTGTGCATGGTGTCGGTTATTATAAGTTTGTCCAGATAATCGTTGGCCTCAAAGAAGAAGTACATTCCCTCCCTTTCAAGCCAGCGCCGGAAGAAACTGAAGTGGCTCTCGTTGTACTGACATACGTATTCCCATACATGTTCGTAGCGACCCATCAGTCTGAATTCGAACTCATCGGACATGAGGCCGCCGTCTTTCAGCACAGCTTCAAGTATCTGGATGGTGGTCATGTTAAGAAATACCTGATTGTGGCTTGTGTGTTCAAGGATTGAAAGTTTGGGTTCCAGCAGGAAACGGTAGTGATAGTTTTCTCCCATCGCTCCAAGCTGCTCACATTCAGCAACCATACCCCTGAATGTAACAAAGTTTCCCTTCAGGGTTTCTGTGAAACCAAATACCGGTGTACGAAGAAGCGACTCAAGGTCTATGTCGTGTCTTTTGGATGTAAGCAAGACATCAACAAGGAAGCATCTGTTAAGCTCTCCCTCGGATTTGAAGCTTATGACATTGAAGGTGTCTTCCGGCAGCCCCTTGGCCACAAGTATATGTCTGTCTTTGTAAAGCCTCGGGTTCTCGGAGCGTTTGCCAAGTATGGACTGTATGAAGGATATGGTTTTCTGGGTTATGCTTGCCATCGCTTCCCCCTGTGGTAAAAAGCTGCCCCCCTCTGGTCCCCCCCCTTTTAAGGGGGTATGTTCAGATTGCTCCTCCACTGAGAAGGGGAGGCCGAGAGGGGTTTGTCAGTTGATCCTATTCAAATGCAAAGCTGAAGTTCCCATCAGTGTCAATATCAAGCTGAACAGATCCAGGCATAATGCCATCGGCCATATGGCTTAAGATCTGCTGGGAGAGCTGCGGCATTATTGAGCCCCGCACGATATAGTCAATATTGCGGGCGCCGGTCTCAACCTCTGTGCAGCGTGCAGAGATGGTGTTTACTACGGCATCTGAATAGCTGAACTTCATCTTGTTGCTGTGAAGAAGCTGTCGTCCCAGTTTGTCGAGCTTCAGACGTACTATGCCGCTCATTGCCGCAGGATCCAGGGTGTAGAACGGGACAATGTTCATTCTGGCAAGAAGGGCCGGCTTGAACCAGTTGGAGAGGATCGGCCTGATTGCTGAGGTGAGTATGTCAATTTCAGGGCGCTGGCCATCCTTGGTCATCTCTGTTATGACATCTGTTGCCAGGTTGCTTGTAAGGAAGAGGATTGTGTTACGGAAGTTGATGACCCGTCCTTCGCCGTCTCCCATTTCTCCTTTGTCAAAAACCTGGTAGAAAAGATTCAGCACGTCAGGGTGTGCCTTTTCTACCTCGTCAAGCAATACTACGCAGTAAGGCCTGTTCCTAACAGCCTCGGTCAGCATCCCCCCCTCACCGTAGCCGACGTAGCCCGGAGGCGATCCGATCAGGCGGCTGACCGTATGCTTTTCCTGAAACTCGCTCATGTTGATGGTTACAGTGTACTGTTCTCCGCCAAACATCATATCAGCAACTGTAAGGGCTGTTTCGGTCTTGCCAACGCCGCTGGGCCCTACAAACAGGAATACTCCCATCGGCTGGTTCGGGTCCGCAATGCCTGATTTTGTAGACTTGATAACCTCGGTGACAGTATGCATTGCATGATCCTGCCCCTTTATCTTTGCCAGAAGATCATCTTCCATATGTAGGACGCTCTGGGCCTGATCACGCAGGACTTTTCCAAGCGGGATTCCGGTCCAGTCTGAGATGACCATGGCTACGATATCCGGGTCAACTTCGTACTTCACCATGGCCTCATCTCCCTGTATGGAGGCCAGCAGCGCCCTTGCCTCTGCCAGTTCTTTTTCCAGGGCGTCTGGTGATGGCAACGGTTCAAGGGCTACAGCTGCTTCTCCATCAGTCGTGGCAGCAACTTCAGGCAGTGGTGCCGGTGGCGCGGCTGCCTGTTTTCTTGCATCTTCTAGTTTTTGTCTTATCTCTACAACCTTGTCTACCGCAGCCTTTTCCTTTTGCCAGCGCTCCGAGATATCTGCCAATTCACCGGCAAGCTTCGCCATTTGTCCGTCAATGGCTGCAAGCCGCTCTTCATCAACAGGCACTCCGTTATCCTTATCCCGATTAAGAGCTGCCTTTTCTCGGTCAAGGGCCTGCATCAGGTGATCCCTGTCCTCAAGCTGTGGCGGTCTGGAGGCCATGCTTATCTTTACCCTTGCGCAGCAGGTGTCTATCAGGTCAATGGCCTTGTCCGGCAGAAAGCGTCCGGTGATGTAGCGGTTTGAAAGCTCTGCGGCGGCAATTGTGGCGTCATCCCTTACAATTACCTTGTGGGACTTCTCGTAGGCAGCCTTGCAGCCACGGAGTATAAGTATGGATGTCTCAACTGTAGGTTCGTCCAGCTTTACCGGCTGGAAACGACGGGCAAGGGCAGGATCTTTTTCTATGTATTTCTTGTATTCGGAGTATGTGGTGGCTGCCAGTGTCTTCAGTTCACCCCTTGCGAGGGCAGGTTTAAGGAGGTTGGCAGCATCCCCGCTCCCTGCTGTGCCACCTGCTCCGATAAGTGTATGGGCCTCGTCAATGAACAGGATTATCGGTTTCGGAGATGCCTTTACCTCGCTTATGACGGTTTTAAGACGGTTCTCAAACTCTCCCTTGACGCCTGCCCCGGCTTGAAGCAGGGCCATATCCAGTCCCAGTATGGATACCCCTTTAAGACTGTCCGGCACATCTCCCTGTACGATCTTGAGGGCAAGCCCTTCGATTACGGCGGTCTTGCCGACACCGGCCTCGCCAACGGCTATGGGGTTGTTCTTCCGGCGGCGTCCAAGTATGTCTATTATCTGGCGGATCTCGTTGTCGCGGCCAAAGACAGCGTCAATTCTGCCATCACGGGCCTTCTGTGTGAAATCCTCGCAGAACTTTGCCAATGCTCCGCCGGAAGGGGCCGCAGCATCAACGGATGAATCAGCGGTTCCTCCTTTTTCTTTTTGTTCTGAGGTTTCAGATGAGCCGGCGAGGATCTTGAAAAACTGTTTTTCCATTTCTTCGTAGCTTACGCTGTCAAGCAGATCAACATAGTCCCCTCCTGAATAGCTTGCAGGCTTCTGCAGAAGGGTAAGAAACATTGATCCAGATCGAATCTGCTGTTCTCCAAGGTTTATGGATGCTAAAAGCCACGAATCCTGTATCCACTGGAGCAGCAGGGGAGAAAATACAGGTTTTCCGGCATTTCCCGATTTCATGCTCTCAAGTGTCTGATCCAGCCGTTTTTTGAAAGTGGAACTGTTCACTTCAAGCTGCTTCAGGGCAACGGGCCAGTCGGCGCCGCTCTCATCGAGAAATCGTGAGATCAGATGCTCAACTGTCACTTCATAGTGAGAGCGAGACACGCACAGCCCGGCGGCGCTCTCCAGCATCCGTGTACAAAACGGTGTCAAATGTTTCAAAAGCGGCTTCATTTCTACTCGTAGCATCTTAAATTCCTCCTTGGGCGTCCTCTGGTATATCCTGCTGAATCTCCGCCACTGAAACTGGCCTCCAGTGTTCTGGTTCCGGGGGGCGGGGCAAACCATGTGTTGATTCCCAGAGCTGAACATTCAGTGTCTCCGGGAGTTACGGGTTTCAAGCTGTTCACATCAATAAGAATCCTGAATTCGTAGTCAAGGGGCCTGTCCAGGTAGCTGGATGTGAGAAAATCCGCCTTGCGGTAGAATTTGCCCCCTGGCATGAAATCACCTGTCCTCTCTGAAGTTACAGGCCCTATGATAATCTGGAACATCTGCATCGAATCCTCGATTTCCGATCCAATGTGGGTGTTTTCGCCGAGAGCGTTGTTGGACAGACCAAGAAAGGTTCTGTTTTCTTCAGGGATGGTTACCATGCAGGGGATGCACTGCTCAATGTCAACATTTGTGCCGAGGGCGTCCATCAGCATGGTTTTGAGGCCCAGCGCAGAGTGCGGGGCCTGGTTCATTATTCCACCGTACCTTAAAAGAACCAGTTCATCAGGGCATAGCCCCTTTGCTGTCTTTTCATCAAGACCGGCAAGCAGACAGAGGTATTCCAGGTAGGCAGGCTGATGCTCTTCAACAATCTGGATGAAGATGTTGTATTTGAGCAGGGTGCGAATAAGCAGCTGATAGGTGACTGAATTGATGATGTCAATGAAGTCACGGGTAACGCTCTTGTCCTCATTTGCCTCATAGAGCAGATCTTCAGTGTAGAAAGAAGGCAGTGGAGATGAGATGCCGTAGATGCCCATGAATGTGGCATCAATAAGAAAGCGCCGTTCTTCTCCATGCTCGTCCAGTGACAGTTCAGTGATACGGGCAATATCAGCAGCAGGGAAGCCGAGGCTCAGCTCGGGACGTACCCTGAGAAACCTGCCTTCAATGGAGGCGGCATCCTTTACACCGTTCTTCTCCAGACGGCGGAGTATGAGACGTATAAGGCGGACGGCCTGAAAGAAGGAAAATTCCGGGCCCTGCCTGAGAAGTCTCTCCTCTATATCAAAAAATGTTCCCCAAGCCTTGCCGGCCATCGGTAGACCTCTCCGGTGTTGACCTCGGTAACGGTCAATGATGTGAAGGAATTTATTGATGATGTCCATCCAAGAAAACGGTCAAGTATGGAGCTGAACAGGTACATATCCCCAAGACCTGCGAAGTGTTCAATATTCATGTTAAGATGCACTGCAACGCCACGCATCATTGTTCCCCGTGACAGCATGTTTTTGTACTCGGTTGATACTCCCTCGATACCTGCAATCCTTTTCTTGTTTGCAAGTATGTTCGTCCTGTCCCGACCGTCGGTAAAAAGATACAGGTCAAGAAGAGCCTTCAGGGCATCGGGCCTTGCAAGTGAGTGGGCGTTAACCGAGAGATGCGAGAGAAGACGCCACAGGATATGGGACTCAAGCGGTGGCTGCACTGTCATGGTGGTTGGGCGGATATTGCTGAATTCCAGAATTTCGGGTGATGTGGCTGTCTGTCTGGATATGTCACCCAGCCCCAGACGTTCGGGGAGAGGGCCGTTGGTACAGAGAAGCTGCACTGAAAGTACCTCTTCAACCGGTGCAGCATCTACTCCGGGATAGGCTACAGAGAGATAGGTCTCCATGTTGTCATCAACCAGAGATCTTGATTTAGTTATGTTGTAGACAGCCTTGGCCTCGTACTGCGGTGTGAACTGTTGAAAAGAGATATATTCCCTTGGTCTCGATGAACCCTGCTGGAAGCCCGAAACGGACTGCACCTCAACAACCTGGTACTGCTTGGGATCTATCCCCGAAGGTCGTACAAGGTATTTGCTCTTGAAGTGGTCATACCGGATAGGGTCTGCGTCGTGATTGAAAAGATTCACGATGGGAGTTGCAAACAGCACAAAGGAATCCTGCTTGACCGAAAGCTGTGCTTCAGTATCTGAGTGTTTGAGGAGAAAAGAAACCGTGAATGATGTTGAATTTCCCCTGGACTTCCATTGCTCCAGACCAGTCAGATCGAGGAAAAGGAATTTTTCCGGAAGCATGAAATATTCCTGGATGATCCGGTAGGCAGGGAAGGCATGGGACGGATATGGCAGCAGCGGTTCCTCTTCACCAAGTCCCACGGGTTTCAAGGCAGTAGGGGGAAGCATGCATGGAGATCCGTCATGTGTAGAAACCCTGATCGAGGCAAGGTTACTGGTTAAATGATAGTAGAGGTCACTCCCCTGGGGTATGCCGCCGTTAAGGTAAAGCCTTATCTTGTCCGGATTCCATGAGGCTATGGGTATTCCGGCCAGATCAAATGACAGGTTTATTGAGGGTGGGCCGCCGGCCGGTTGCTCCAGTACAGCGTCTTTTAACCTTAGGGGCAGCACATCAATATCGAAGCAGGTGCGGAATACGCAGGATGTCCCGTCAAGTGGAGTGGATGCGACCTCCGTTCCGGCAGGCACCGTTATTACTTCGCGCAGGCTCTGTCTGGGTGTGAATGCCAGAATTGATGAAGACGGAATGGGGCGCAGATAGTGGGGAAAAAAGTGGTTCATCAGGCCATGCAGAAGCTCTGGAAACTCATCATCGAGCTTGTGACGGATAAGTCCTGTGAGAAAGGCAGTGCCTTCAAGCAGTCGCTCTACGTCCGGGTCAGATGTCTGTCCGGAGAGCATGGGGGCCAGTGCAGGATGGGCTTTGGAAAATTCAGCTCCCAGATCCTTCAGCAAGGCAAGTTGTTCCTGGTAGTAACGGTTGAACATGGCTTAATTAAACCTGCTGTAGTCAGGATATGGGACAACGATTCAGCTGTTTGAGGTTACCTTGATCTGTCCGTCTGAATCCACTATTGTTTCGAAGATAATCTGTCCGGCCTTGTCTTCAGTGGCCAGTTTGGCTGAAATTGAAAATCGAAGCTTCATCCGGTCATGCTGTTCAGTTACGAATTTAACAGCCACATCCTTAAGTCGCGGTTCAAAATCTTCAATCACCTTCTTTATGGAGCTTTCAAGACCCGGAATAGCATCATCTGTAAAGGAACTTGAGATGTTTGTAAGATCCGGCACTCCAAATTCGTTGTCTATGTCAACGGATCCTTTTTTGGTGTTCAACAGCTTTTGCAGATACTCAAGCACCGAATCAAGAACATCCGTTGCACTGGTTGTAAGACGTGCTTCAGGAGAATCCTCCATTTTCCTGATCCGTTCCAGAAGTCGTTGTTTAACCACATGCTCCATCTGGCGCAGCTGCCTCCGGGGTGTCAGGTAAGAAATTCCCCCTCCCGTTGCGGGAGGGGGTTGGGGGTGGAAAACTCCCGTTAAAGCTCATTCATCATGACTTGGGCTTTTTCCAGTCGTCATCGGTCTGGGCAAGGGTTGATCCCTTCTCGTCCAGGGATATCCAGGTGATCTTGCCATATGTGAACATAACCTCTTCCATGTCATGGTAAGGCTCGTTCTCCTTGATGAATGTCAGTGGCTTGTATGCATGGATAGAAACGATGATCGCATCTTCAAGCTGCACCTTGAAATATACATACTCGTTGCCGCTGGTGCCGATGGCGGTAAACTTGAGTTCCCATTTTGTGATTTTTTCACCTGATGCAAGGGCCTGGTACAGTTTCGGAGAGGCCAGGTCCTTATGCTTGGTGATCATGAACGGATCGTGTACGCGCTGACCGGTTGCAAGGCCGGTGTGGACATCGCGGGGAATATGGACAACGTGATCGGTCTGGTACACAAGAATAGAATCCTTGTAGGCCTCCTGGGTACAATCACCCTTGATATCCCCCTGTTTTGCTCCGGTCAAAGTCAAATAACTGGTGTTTGCCATGACATCTTCTCCTTTCCTTCTTTTATTGTATGTGAGGTCGGTGCCTCATGACGCCCTTTTTTCAGATGGCTGCTACTTGTCCAGTTTTCCTACAAGTGAAAGGGTGAAGGATGAACCCATATACTTGAAGTGCGGCTTGACCATCATTGATACACGGTACCAGCCCGGTTCGCCTTCAACATCCTCAACTACTATCTTTGCTGCCTTAAGTGGCTTGCGCGCTCTGGTGCTGGCTGTGGGGTTGTCCATTTCAACAACATACTGGCCTATCCACTTGTTAAGTTCATCCTCAAGCTCGCCCCTGTCTTTAAAGGAGCCGATGTTTTCACGCTGGATTACTTTAATGTAGTGGGCCAGGCGGTTGATAACGAACATGTAGGGAAGCTGAGTTCCCAGCTTGTAGTTCAGTTCCGCATCCTTGCCTTCCTTGCTGATTCCGAAATTCTTGGGCTTCTGGCATGACTGGGCGGAGAAGAATGCGGCATTGTCGCTTCCCTTGCGCATGGTCAGGGCGATGAAGCCTTCTTCTGCAAGTTCGAACTCCTTGCGGTCGGTAATGACTATTTCGGTAGGGATCTTGGTCTGGATGGCCCCCATTGACTCGTACTGATAGAGTTGCAGGTTTTCAACCGTGCCGCCACCCTGCGGGCCTATGATGTTGGCGCACCAGCGATATTTGGCAAAGCTGTCGGTAAGGCGTGTTGCAAAGGCAAATGCTGCATTGCCCCACAGAAATTTATCGTTGCCGGAGGAAACTGATTCCTCGTAGCCGAAACTTTTTGTTGGGTTTGATGATGCGCCGTAGGGCAGGCGCAGAAGGAAGTGTGGAACCGTAAGACCAACATAGTGGGAATCTTCTGACTCCCTGAATGCTTGCCATTTGGTGTACTGGGGACCTTCAAAGATTGACTTGAGATCCTTTAGGTCAGGCAGTTTGGTGAAGTCGTCAATACCGAACATCTGGGCGCCTGCCGATGAGATGAACGGTGCGTGTGACATGGCTGCGACAGCTGAGACATTCTGGAGAACCTTAATGTCCTGGTTTCCCGGACCGAATTCATAGTTTCCTATAATCGCACCGTAGGGCTGTCCACCGAATTGCCCATACTCGCGGGAGTATGCAAGCTTGTAAAGACCTGACTGAACAACTTCAGGCGCATCATTGAAATCATCAAGCAGATCCTGTTTGCTAAGGTTAAGGATTTCAAGCCTTACGTTTTCACGGAAGTTTGTCCTGTCAACAAGAAACTTCAGTGAACGCCAGGCTGACTCCAGCTTCTGAAAACTGCTGTCATGCATGATCTCATCAACCTGCTGGCTGAGTTTCTTGTCCAGTTCGGCTATCATGTCGTCGCAGATAAGAGCGTTTACCTTCTCAACTGCTCTGCCTGGCTGGAAAAGCTGCTCCAGCAGTGCTTCAACTCCCTGTTTGGCCACAGAGTAAGCTTCATCTCCCGGCGCAAGTTTTGTCGTTGCCAGAATATCATCAATGAGAGATACATTCTCGGTGACTTCAGAGGCTGTCTGTTCCTGTTTCAGTTCTTCAGCCATCGTTATTCACCCTCCTTTTTTTCGGCGATTCCCATTTCCTTGAAAATCTTCTCCCTCAATGCAGAGTCATCAATAATGGCCTGAATCTTCTTTCTGAATTCAGGCACATTCCCGAGGGGGCCCTTCATTGCCTTTATGGCGTCACGCAGTTCCATCATTTTCTTCAGTTCAGGTACCTGCTGGACAATGGCATCCGGATCAAAATCCTTCAGGGAGTTGAATTTAAGGTTCATGCCAAGCTGATCATCTTCCTTGCCGGTAATGGTGTTGGCCACCTTCAGATCCAGCGACAGATTCTGTGCCTTCAGAACATCATTGAAGTTATCCTTGTCAATACTGATAGGATCTCTCTCCTCAACACTCCTGTCATCCTTTGCCAGTGTGAAATCACCCACAACCAGAAGTTTCAGCGGAAGCTCAACCTCTTCCTTTGCATCTCCGGTGGCAGGGCGATAGGTAATATTAACCCTCTCCTTTGGCGCCACAGATTCTTCCTGCATATCCATTCCTCCTTTATTGGGATTTACATAAAACCGTAAGCAGAGAATTGATTTGAACCGGATGTATACATGAATCGTTTGAAACTATATCGTAGTTTTTTCAAATATCAATTTTTTTTATTGAGTTGATTGACAGTCTCTTGTAATTCATCCGAGTTGTGATACTTTCAAAAACAGTTTGTAACCTTCAGGTTTTAAAGAGGTGAACGGTGACGGCACAGGAACAGGTTAATCCCATATCTGGCATTTTGGATGAGTTGCCACCCCTTGATCAAATAACAAAAGTCTGCACATCAGGCGAGATCGGTTATGTAATAAACCGAATTTGTGAAAGTATCAAAATTGAGCTGCAGCGGTTCGACCAGTGGGATTCAGATATTGCCGTGCAACGTGCCTTGATAGATACAGCCGATACCGGTAGCCTTAAAAACATACACGATACATTGAACCGTATAGAAATGGAGCGCTTCGTTGTAGCTTCATCAGTGTCAAATCTTCACCAAAGCTGCACTGAATACCGTGATCTTATCGCTTCAAGGGCATTCCGGATTGTGCTTGATGAGATGGAGTCAGCCGGAAAATCTGGGCCGCCTGTGCCATTTGCCCTAGTAAGTATGGGAAGTGACGGGCGGGAAGAACAGACCCTGATTACCGACCAGGATTACCTTATAGTATATGGGGACGGTGGCGGGGAAGAAGCTGACGCATGGTTTGAAGAATACGGCACTCTCCTTGTTGATTGCCTGGAAAAAGCCGGGTTCAAGAGATGTACCGGTGATATAATGACAAGCAATCCCACATGGAGAGGCTCTTACTCTCAATGGCGAAAACGCCTCTTTTCCATTGTGCGTTACGAAGTTGAGGATTTTGCAAAGAACATGATGGACATGATCGTACTCTCCGATGCCCGTTTTGTTACTGGCGACAAGATTCAGGGACAGCGTCTTATCGAGCTCATAAGGGATATGGAAAAGGAACATTTCCAGGTGCTGTGGGGCATGGCAAGGGCCGCAACAGAGATGAAGCTGGCCCTGGGCTTCATGCGGCGTCTCTGGACAGAACCTGCAGGAGAGCACAAGGGGGAGTTCAACATAAAGCTTCTCGCCTGGGCCCCACTTGTCATGAATGTAAGAATACTTGCCATATCCCAGGGGCTTACGGCAACAAGCACAGTGGAGCGGATAAAGATGCTTCATGAAGAAGGCAGTTTTTCCGAATCAGTTGCAAAGGGACTTATTGATTCGTATGAAATACTTACACGTTACCGTATAATGTTGCAGGTAAAGGTAATAAAAGGAATACAGAAGGATTCATACTTCCTTGATCCGCTTATGCTTGATCACGACGAAAGAGAGAAGATAAGGCAAGCGATAATAAGGGTGGAAGAACTTCAGAAGATGATACATATGAACTTTAATATAGTCTGACAACTTGACATTTACAGTATAAAAAGCGTCTATAAATCGCCCTCCAGGCGCGCTTAGCTCAGCGGGAGAGCACTGCCTTCACACGGCAGGGGCCACTGTCAATCCCAGTAGCGCGCACCATTAAAAAACAGAAGGGCTGATCGTTGATCAGCCCTTTTTATATAAGGATTTGCGATGTGTGTGAGTTCATACTGTGAACTGTAGATAAATCCAGATAAACGACAGTGTGGAGAAAACTTGCCAGTGTGCATAAAACGGTATGTTAACTTTTTGCCTGCTCACGATGTCTCACACCTGGTTTTTCTTAAGCTCTTTCAGCGGATAGAACGTCCCTCTCCAATAGATGCCGTCCTGCAGAATGTTCAGGGTCATGGTTCGCAGCATGATATAGACAAAGAGTGCCGATACCAGAGGATACCCAAGGGCGTACCAGCCCGGCATCTTATGAAATCGGGCACTGTCTGCAACCATCAGCAGGATTATAATGACCGTTGCCAGATAGACCCCCTGCGTGGCGCCGCTGGTTGTAACTATTGCAAGAAACGGCCAGACATTACACATCAGATTTATAACCGCACCTGACAGTATCAGGGCAATGGAATAATCAGCTCCTGAAAAGGCGTTTTTCTCCAGCCCTCTGATCAGCTCACCTGTTGAAGCATACCACTCAACCGCAAGATAATCAGGCCCGTAAACGACATCCTGACGGTACCCTTCCTTTTTCAGCAGCTTGCCTAACTTGATGTCATCATCCGGCCGCAGCCGGATAGGCGCATGCCCTCCGACATCCCGATATACCTGTGTTCGTACCAGGTTGAAGGCTCCAATACCGATATGAAAACGGCTGTGTGGATCTCTTGCCTTCCACGGTCGGACAAAGAGCGAAAAGATGATAACAAACGCAGCGCCGAACATGCCCAGAAAGGCTGTGGGCATCGTCATTGCCGGTGTAGCAGCCAGATGATCAATCCGGTTTTGAACTAGAAAGGTTACAGCCCGGTTCAGGACGGTTGGCTCCATTACGATATCAGCATCGGTGAATAATAACAGCTCACCTGTCGCCTGTTGGCTCCCGATCCAGAGGGCATGGTTTTTCCCCAGCCAGCCGGAGGGCAGTTCACTGATCTGAAGCAGCTTTAGCCGTGGCTGGGTGGCAGATATCTGCTCAAGAATCACCTGGGTATCATCTTCAGAGCGGTCATTAACAACAATCAGCTCATAATCGGGGTAGGACAGATTAAGCAGGGACTGGAGTGCCTCGCGGATGTTGCGCTGTTCGTTACGGGCGGCCACAATAATGGATACTCTGGGTAGTAGCTGATCGGCATCAGGAACAACATCACGCAACGACCTGATGGAACGATGACCGATGAACATTTCAACGGCAACCACTACGGTGAAGAGTAAAATAATCAGGGCGATCCCGAGTGCAACGCTCATTCAGTTCCGCCACGGCATGATCGGGACAGAGGAAAGGCTGTGCTTGGGTGAGCCGTCTATCAGCTTGTCGGTAAAGGCAAGGTACACCAGGACATTACGTTTCTTATCCAGAAACCTGACGACATGGAGTTTTTTGAACAGGATGGAACGGCCTTTCTCAAATACCTCCTGACCCTCCTTCAGTTTAGCCGTAAGAGTGATCGGCCCGGTCTGACGGCAGGCAATGGAGGCTTCCGAGCGTTCTTCCACTAAACCCAGCGCCCCTTTGATGCCGCCTTTGGTCGGGTAGCTGACATGACAGGTAACGCCAGGGATAAGCGGATCATCAAACGCCTCGATTACAATCTTGCTGTTGGGGCCGGTCATGATAAATTCGGTGCTGACTTCACCGATCTTTTCGGCATTGGCGATTCCTGCTGTCAGGCAGAGTGACAGCAGTATGGTTACCAGTTTCATATCTTACTCCTTCGGATGTTCGTAATGAAACTTTCAAGTGCTGAAAAACAGGCATCCTGATTGACCGCCAGGATGGTGTTGTGGTCTTCCCGTTCAAAGATGAGCAGCTCTTTTGGCTGGTTGGCCCAGTCGTACAGGCCCTCGGCATGGGAGACCGATACCAGATCATCATGGCGGGTTCATCAAACCGGTTGGGCCAGGGGTAAAAATAGCGGCCTTAAAACCTCATCCCTTTTAGCATCAATACCCCTGCCGGATCCTGGGGGGCACTGCTGCCACTGATGCAGGGTGGTGCGGATGATTTCTAAATAGTCCGGTTCCCGTACCACCTCCTGATATCCCGGAACGGCTCCCACCCACTTGCCCAGCCGGACGTTGTGTTCCCGGGTGAGATACAGGGTGGGCAACCCCATAAGCGCCGGTCCGTCCATACCGGCGGTGGTCACGCCAATCTGGCCCACCAGGCCGTGTCGGCATCTTAACTCTTCAAACAGGTGAAGCTGTGCCCTGCGCATCTCCGGCCCCTGGAAGAGCGGTTCTTTCCAGCAGAGGGTCAGGTTGACCGCCCCTGGCGGAACAAGCTCTCGCGGAACATTATCGCCGAAAAAGATGGGTGATAACCCGGCATTCACTACCAGTTCAGCAAGCTGACGCAACTCATCGAAACAGGTATTGCGCTGGACATGGTGATCGCCTGTTCGGACCCACAGTAGCACCTTCTGTCCCGGCGTCCCTCCCACTTTGTCATCGATCCATGCTCGTAAGGTAGCCGACGCTGATTCGTCCCCCAGAAAAGCGGTGCGCAGGGTGACCTGTGCCTGTTGTGGGTCAGCCCGAAAAGCCTCGGCAATGATATGTGTCAGATGCTTGGGGCTGGCCGGTCGAGGCCGATAGGGGCGAAGGGCTCCCTCCAACCCGGCATCTAAAAGGAATCGTCTGGCCTGCAATTCGTGGGCAGCACCGGGTCTGATCTGGATGGAAAGACCGGCAAACAGTGCTGCCGCAGCCAGGTACCAGCCTTCGCCAAACGAAAAGCCGGGATCGGCATGGAACGTATAGGCACGGTTGCGTTCCTGAACGGTTTTCCTGGCAGCGATTGCGGCAACTTCAGCCCTGAGGGCCATCGCTCTCGCTTTGTCCGTATCCAATCGTTGGGCAAAACCTGCGGCTGCCAGTGCCGCCTCTTCGGCAGTGCTGACGATCTCCTCGACACGCTGCCAGCCGTCTTCGCAATCTTCCAGAGTGGGGGCCCGCTGGGAACCGCGCGCGAGCTGCCCGGCGCCATAGCGCGCATCCTCGGCCCGGGCCGCGCAAGCCTGAACCAGCACCCCGTGGAGCAACTCAACATCCCCGCTTTCCACCGCGCTCTCCAGCGCCTTGGTGGCCACCAGCACAACCTGCTCCAGCCGAGAACGATACGCATCACGCACGCCGGGCAGGTGCAGTGCTCCCTGCAGTGCGGTGGCCTCAGCCAGCAGCGTGATGGCCATTGGTGTTCGCTCCCCGCTAACCGTTTCGTTATCGGGCGGCTTGGTCACAG